>CAZSCK010000003.1:5061-46996 GCA_964605385.1 uncultured Thioalkalispiraceae bacterium | reverse complement strand
AAATCTAAATTATCTGTAATATAAACAGTATTTGCCTGAACGTTACTTATGTTTGTAACTCTGACTCGATACTCAAGTTGTCCACCTGCAAGTGCTGGCCCACCACCCACTACGGCAACACTCTTAACAATGGTTAATAAAGGTTCATTACCAACAACAATTAATGTTGGTTGATCACCGTTACTGTCGATACCATCTGCATCCGTGGGTTCTATCGGCAACTCATAACTATCAACAAAGCCCTGGTTACTAATAATTGTACCGACAGGAGTAAGCGCATCAACTTCGACATCAAAAGTAATAACTGCACTTTCGCCTCTGGATATAATGCCGCCGCCCACTCCCGGTAAAGGCGGTGTTAGATTTGATGAACTGACATCAATACCAGCAATTAATGGTGAAACACCCGCATCTGGTTGCCCAACGGGTAAACCATTTAAAGTGACACTATTTTCTGTGTAAGTAGTGTTCGTTGGAACAGCATCAGTAAAGGTCACTATCGTTGCATCTGCAGCACCAATATTACTTATTGTAATGGTGTAACGAATAATGTCACCGGGATCTAATATTCCCACCGTGCCGTTATCAACAACGATACTGACTGTTTTTAAGGCATCAACTAAAGGTTGATTACCGATTACATCACGAGTTGGGTCATTAGGTGTGGCTGTATCGGGATCATCAGAAGGTTGATCTGGCATAGTTCCACTTCCGAGACCATCTGCAGATAAATATGCCTGATTGGAAATGATAGTACCATTGACGACGTTAGTATCTATCGTGACATCAAATGTAATTGTGGCAACGTTTAGTGTTGTTGCACTTGGGTCTGCGCGCATCGCACCAGTGGTTGTATTTTCAGGTGCGTTAATCAATATTCCCGTTTGTAAAGGTAAAACACCTGGTATGGGTTCATTAACAACGATACCATTTAATGTTGTACTGTTTGCAATATAAGTCGTGTTTGCCGGCAATTGATCGCTTAGCAGCGAATTAATGGTATCTTCAGTACCAATATTTTTAACAGTGATGGTATATCGTAAAGTATCACCGGATTCTAAAATAGCGGGATCATCGGTTAGGTCAGTTGATGTTTTTAATACCCTAAATAAGGGTGCTGAACTTATTAATGTTTTCGTTGCATCGTCAACAACAGCGGGTAAGACAGGATCATCCGTTGGAAAATCCAGGCCATTGCTGATCATATGACCCTGATTATAAACTATGGTCGTGTCTGGTAGAGATATGGCCAGTTGCACTTCAAAGATAATCAATGACGTTTCATTACCCGAACCAGCCGCGCCTAATGCTAAATTACGAATATCGACTAGTCCAGTACCTTTCGAACCTCCCGTGGGATTAGTATTACTAGTATCAGCACCAGCGGGTACTGTTATTAAATTTAATGTATTGGCCGTAAACGATGCAATTGTATTCAAGGCATCCAGATCGTCAGTAAAACTAAAATTAAAAATATCAACATTACTGGTATTAGTTATATAAATACCATATCGTAAGGTGTCGCCCGGTGTTGCGTTAACACCTGGATCCTGACCGGTTGTTACATTTATCACTCGTTTTTCGATCGTAACTGTAGGTGTACCACTGGTGACAGTGTAAGCATCTTCGTGATCTAAAGTGCCAACAGTGCCGTCGGTAAGAGTTCTGCTATAAGTTTGTATTTCACCTATCGCCCCTGCGCCCGCAGTGTCCTGGCTAAACCATTGCGTAGCGCCTGCAACATTTGTTAAAACAGAACTATGTGGCGTATCAGAATCTAATTCAGCATCATATGTAATAATGAGTTTGTTAACTGCCACGATCGCAGCATCTGCTGTTTGCATAGTCAGTGTTAAAGTGCATCCACTGTAATTCACAACATAATCTGTTCCCTGAATCAATGCAGCTGCAGTTGCTGGAGTAATGCCATCTGCAAGATACATTCGGGCAGTGATGTTTGTCGGAGCGGTATCACACATACCCCCTACTACAGGATCAAATGTCGGTAAAACATCGGTAATCATGGTATCCCACGCGAGTGAGTCACCTGTATTTTGCACTGTAAGAGTAAATGTTAATGGTGTGCCAATTTGGATCAAAGCAGATGGCGCTGATTTCGTCATTATTAAAATTGGTTGCAGCACGGTTACATTAGCTGTTTTTTGTAAACGAGCAGCATCAACTACCGCTGCACCATTACCATCGATGAATTGAAGAGTGGCAGTATTCGTTAATGTGGTTGTAGGAACTTGAGCCAACGTATCATCTAAAACAATAACCTGGTACTCAATAACTAACGTATCGGTAGTAGCATCTCCATAAGGATCGTTAACAATATTCCCAAGTGAAAAGTTAAGCGTTCCAGTATTGCCTGCGGTTGGTAACGATGCCGCTGTAATTGGAGAATAACTAAAGTTTGATCCGGAACCACTTACAGGTGACTCATAATTTGCAAGCGTGTCACCATTAATACTAATTATTTTTACGAATGACAGCCCAGTCGGCAATACATCCTGTACATTAACATTACGCGTCGTACCTTCCTGTAAGCTTAATGAAAGTCGGTATATGACATCATCGCCAATACGTACCGTTGCATCATTAGTCGGTGCAAAACTATCATAAATAACTTCTTTTAAGAATGCATTGGTGTCGACCGTTGTAATCGTCGAAAGTACTGGGCCTACACAATAATCATTTGGTGCCGTTATTGTTGGACAGCCTGCACCAGTACGTTCATAGCTACTCGCGCCATCAAGCGATGTCCAGTCAACAATGATACTACTAACATAATCAAAACCTGCTTCAGCTCCTGCTTGTAAATTAACTCTGTAAGTTAAAATAAGAGTATCGCCAGCAGGAATATCAATACTGTTGTCACCATTACCCCGCCCCCAGATTAACGGTCCATTTGGTGAATTAGTGGGTGTTGCATTGAATCCAACTACAGGAACTCCACTGATAGTAGCGGTAGGAGTAAAACTAGCGTAAAGCCCAAGATCAGCAGGTAAGGTATCGATGATATTAACATCGTAAGCAGTGGCATTTCCTGCTGCGTTTGAAATGGTAACTAAATATTCAATTATGTCACCACTGGTAATAGGCAATGCAGTAACTGGAGTTGATGATTTTGTTAACGTTAATACTGATTCAGTAACCGTCTGTATAGGTGTTGTATTAATTAATGCTTCAGTCGCAGCTGTTTCGCCATTGGTATAATTTGTTATCACTTGATTTTGTAAATTATTACCTCGGTTTGTGGTTACACTATTATCAATCCGGGCGTAGTAATTTATGGTGATTCTTGGCGTGATACTCGGCGCACCCGTTGTATCGTCTTCTGTTGCAGTAACAACGGTACCGAAATTCCAGGTAATTATATCTTTCGCACCATCTACAGGAGCGGCACTGATTAAATTAGCTTCAGAAGGAGCAAGGCCACTGTTTATCGTCGCAACACCAGAAAAAGTATAAGTTATATCATAAGTCGCATTATTTTCTAAAACATAACTTATATCTGAAAAATTTAAATTATCATTAACAACTAAATTATTTGTCGTACCTTCTGGTAAGTTAATAACTATTTGGTAGTTTTTATGTACACCAACTTCAGGTAGTTGTGTTGGATCTAAATCAGTTTTAGTAACTGTAACAGCAGGAACGGTGCTACTTGTTGTTGCTGTGGTTTCATGATCATTAATGGCATCTGCAGCATTAGGGATAACACCATTACGCATTCCTGTCGTACTACCATCAGCTCCAATTAAACCTGTTGCATTAAGTGCCGTACTTTGGCCAGGTAAAGATTGCCATCTTGCCTGAATCGTATTATCTAAAACCTCGAGTGGTTGTGTAGCAAGATCAACGCTAATCTCAAAAGTAAACGTTTTTGTATCACCAGGTGCAATCGCATAATCAGCATTCCCTGTATTCCAGCTAAATAATGGGCGATTTGCACCAAAAGTTACAATGTCGACAGTATCTGGTGGATCAGTTCCTCCTACATTATTTAAAAATGTTAAATTACTTACTGCATCAAGATCATCAAATACTTTTAAGTTATATGCTGTGGCAGTACCTGTATTTTCCGCAGTTACAGTTACAGTTATTACATTAGCAGCATCATGGTTTCCAGCTTCATATGTTTTTGTTAATACAATGTTTGGTTCCTGAACAAGCACATCAAGCTGACTATATGCTTGTGTTATTAAAGTACTCGCTTCATTGATATAGCTAAGAACAGCATTTGTACTTGCTCCACCATTACTAATAACATCAGTATTATTTACCCCAGCACTGTTATCAACACGCGCAATAAAACGCACAGAAAAATCAAATAACGAGTTTCCAGAGGCATCCGTTAGTTCTTGATTACCAAAATCCCATTCAACCAAATTATTGGTACATGTTGGTGTTATTGTTCCACCGGGAACAAAACCCGCATCACTATGCGGTGCAGCATCTAAATTAACATCAGGTGCTTCAGTACAACTTATCCCTGCAGGTAGTTCATCTCGTATTTTAAAACTTCTAAGATTGGCTACAGGAATTAAAGTACGTAATTGATACTCAATTTCTTCACCAACCGAAACCTTTTGTGGATTACCCCCAAGTGCAGTATTGGATAACCGAGTAATAGCTTTCGGTTGATTTTGTAGCGGTAATATTTGTACTGTTGCTGAATCAGAAGCATCGTCATAAAAACGTGCTCCACCTACTTCACCTGTATTACTTTCAGTTAGTGGCGCGGGTTCGGTTTGATTACCTGATTGACCTGCCAAACTATCGTAGGTGACTGATACATTATTTACGAGTTGTTGTAATGGTGCTATTTCATCATCAGGGTTAACTCTGTAATAAAGATTAACAATACCGCCCGGAATGATTTTTTCTAATGCAGTGCTATGGGTATGTGAAAAAGTCAGCACTGCTGGCACGGGTGTAAGTGGTGTTAATACATTTTCACTGATAGTTCCTTCAAATCCAGCACCTGCCTCATCTGTATCACCATCACCATCATTGTCTAAGTTATCCGTACCACCAGAATTAAACGGTTCTACCAACATTAAATCACTGGCATCGAGAGTATCGGTTACAACCACATTATAAGCTGGAGCACGTGCGACAAGAGGGCTACCACTTTCGTCTTCGTTTTCAACTCTAATACGGTACACATAAGAATCTTGGGTATCGCCATTCGTTATCGTGCTTGCAAATGGTGTACATGCAGCACCCGAACCTGTACCACTTAGGGTTTCGTTACATACTTCTTTTGTTACAATAATTCTGGGTTCAGTGATAGTTAAATCAACTGTACGTATTGGTGCAGCTGGATAACCAACAGTACTTGGCCCCAAAGGAAAAGATACATCACCACTACCATCGTTAAATATTGCATCAAAAGTAGAAACGAGTACATTACTACTAATAGCAGTATGAACATTAGGTGCTGCACGTAAATCTTGTTGATCATTTAAAATCCGAGTCGTAGCATCAACCCTAAACCATTTATCTTTATCTGTTATACGGGTCACCTGATTAAACGTCCAATCAAAGTCCTGATCGTATAAAGGTACTAAAGCAGGAGGATTTAAACTAAAGCCAGTTATTTCAGTATCACTTGCTAGAGCTGGATCAGTTGAAGAGATATAAGCTTGACCAAGTGGTATATCATCAACCACCTGAACTTTTTCTACAGCTATATAGGAGAATCCAGGCGTTTCAAAACCGAACCAACCACCTGTTTCAATATGAAAGGTACACTCTTCACCAATTTCCACAAAAGCTTCTTGTCCACCCACGGGTGGATTATTTTCAGAGCAATTACCTACTTGTTCTTTTGTAAGATTAAAACCAATTACTTTTGCGCGTACACCATCTAAAGAATAGTTGTTTGCTCTGTTATCAATTTGTCCTCCATTACCTGTTGTTGACACAGTTGGAAAATCTAACAAAGCGCCGCCTGATGAGTAAGGTGTTAATAATGTACCGCTGCCGGTTAACGAATTATCACTTAATAGAATTTCACCGACTACATCAGCGCGGAATGTAAGATCATCTTCATCTAACCTATCTTGACCATTTAAATCTGATACTTGTACTTTCACTACTTCAAAAATAAATGACTCCGTTGAACCAGGCCCAATAGTGCCTCTATCACATAAATAAACAGATGCGTAATCACTAGCAGGAGGTATATCACTAGGAACATCCCAAACTTCTAACGTTGGTGGATTACTAGTAAGAGCACAATTATTTGGAACAGTAACCACTTCCATTGTCGCGCCAAATGTTACATAGGCTTGATAGTTATCTGCATTAGCACCACCGTTATTTGTTAAGTCTACTTGCAAAGGTAAATTTTGATTAGGATCATTCGTTAAGATAAACACTGCAGATGCCGGGATAGATATATCCAAATCTTCAGGAAAAGCATCAAAAAGATCGTTGTTATACGTTAATGTTTGAAGAGTGCCATTACAAAAATTATTGAATGTGACAACAAGATCGTTACTAACTTGATCAGTTGTAGCTGTATTGTGAACATTATCTGGATCATGGCCACCGATTATTTCAGGTGTGGTATCTAGATCAGCCAACACATCAAAATGATTAGATTCAATCATAACCACTCTAAACCTAATTATCGCTGTATCGCCGTGGCGCAAAACATTAAACTCATCACTACCAGGAGTAGTACCTGAGTCAATTACGTTTCGTGTTGAGCTTGTCAATGTAAAGTTAGGAGCTGTATTGTTAAGTGGACTTGCTGGAGCAGCAGGATTTGTCCAATTTAAAGTATCAACGCGACCATCATAATTTCCATAAGCATAATTCATTGCTAACGTTGGTGTGAAGGTTGGGTCAACCACATACTCAGCAGGTAATGTATTTGTTAAATCAAGATTTTTTACACTACCACCTGAATTATTGGTTATTGTAATCGTCATCAAACCACGACTACCAATAGGATTATTAGTATCCAGTCCAGTTAATGCACGTGTAACTTGTAAACCAGCGTTGTTTACAAAAGAACTTAAGTTTGCGATTGAAGTACCAGCACTTACACTTGCTGATGTTTGCGAAATGCCACCAGCGGTACCTTCAACTCCACAACCCCACTGCACGTCACTCACAGTATTTGTTGAATTAGCATCACAAGAATTCAATATTTTTCCTACAAGAAAAATATCTGTACTTCCTCCAGCTGTAATATCAATTTCATACCCATCAAATGATAATCCCATATCTCCAAATGGATCCATCACAACATAATCTGATAAACTGTTACTTGAAGCAAAGCAGTCAGGGTCGGCAGCACCATTAGCATTTGCAATCGTAAGAGCATCACTCTCTAGTGGACAAGCATAGTTAATCTGAAAATTAGTTCCTACCAAAAAATCATCAAACCTTAAATCCTGCAAATCTGCCAGGCCAGCATTATTTATTCGAATTCGCCAAATCACATCATCATTGATGTTGCCATAAACATTAGTTGAATAGCCGCCTTGATCAGCATCTACATTTCGGCCTTGTTTAACAACACTGGGGGCAGGTTCATGAATTGGCAAAGTAATCGAGGTTGATACTGAGCCATCTAGATTTGTATTATCTAATGGGCAAAAGTCAAAGTCTGCCGTTGCTTGAATACCTCTATCGATGTTTACCAAGTTTTCTTCAAAACCTGATCTGCTTCGTACCTGAAAAATTATTTCAACAAAATTATGAGGATGATTGTTCGTACCGTTGATTGATGCTAAATCTGCGATTTCAGATGTGGTCCAAGTTAATGTATCACCACCAGTAATAACAGGATCTAAACCTGCGCCAGTTTGAGTTGGGCCAACAACAGGAACAAATTGAGTCGAACCAGGGACATATTCTAATTCATTTGAATTAAAGACATGTTGAATAACAAAATCTGCCATGTCTTTGTCAGTGGGATTTGTGACGACAATACGAACCTGACCGACACCACAAAGTTCACAATAAGTGTTCGTGGTGCCACTGATGTCGTACGAAATTATGCCTGAAATGTCGCTGGGATTACTGTTGCAATTTACGTTATCAGCGAATAACGTTTCTAACGGCATCGCAAGGCCCACAACGATACAAATCATTTTTAAGAAGCGCTGGGCTTGCTTTTTAAGCTCGATCATAAAACACTTTAGTTACTGATTAATATAGATATTTTAGCTCAAAATCAGTAGCTTAACTCTGATATTCATCACACTATGATGCTGGTAAGAAGTCGATGGGGTACAAAATTGTGACCTTGGGCACACCTTTTTTTGCACCGAAATTGAAGCGTTTTACCCGCTCTACAATTTTTTTAGATAAGAGGGCTGAATCCAGATCTGTTGACTCAACTTTACACTTAGAAACTTTACCATTTGGTAAAATTGTAATGCGGAGAACCATTTTTCCCTGCAGGGTTGGATTCTTTCGAAGCTCACGGTTATATATTCTGTAAAGCGTGGCTTTATAACGGTCAAAGACAATTTGGATCTCTTCATCGGTACGGGATGGTCCGGGGCCTGAACTTAATGGCCTGTCATCTGCTGCTGCCGTACCAATTGCACTGGTTACACGCGAGAACTTAACCGAACCAATTTTCCCACCAGCTCCACCAACATCGCGACTCAATGATGACGAATTAATACCACCACTTCCTGTTTGTGCCTGGGCTAATACAAGAGACCTTGTGGTAGATTTGGCCTGTGAGCCTTGTTTCGACAGTTTCGCATTTGCACCTAATTTAGCTTCACTGGCATCATCCATTAAATCAGCAAAGTTATTTTTAAAGGCAAGCAAACCTGATTTCTCTGCTTTCTTACGTGCTTTTTTTGTTTCTTCTTTAGACGGTTTCTTTTTCTCTGCTAATTTAGTTTCTTTCTTCGGCTTAGGTTTTGGTTGTTTCTTTTTAATAAATTTAGCGATACGTTCTGGAACTTTGATTACTTCTTCTTTATCCGGAATGGGTAATTGCCAGCCTGGAATTATTAATGCAAATAAAATAGTGTATAGCAGTGCAACTAAAAGATATTTTCTAAAGCGTTTTTCATCTTTACCCTTATTATCCCAGGGCATAACCGATGCACGATATGGACGAGGTTCGTACTCTCTGTTGATGACAAAAAAGTTTTTACTTTCAGCCTGATTTTGGATTTCTGTTTCAAGCTCTTCTTTTAAATAAGCGACCTCATAACCTGCATCTACAACCCGCTTTTCCAGTTTGATTTTTTTATCACGAACAATATCAATTTCATCATTAAAAGCTTTAGCTTTTATATGCAAACCTTTGACATGTTCAAGCAGTTCATCTTCAGTGGTATATTTTTCCTGCCAAAAAAGTTTACCCGCTCCTAATTCATGTAACTCCTCAAGCTTTTCACTAATATCTTCTAACCGTTCATATATTGAGATCTGTGCAGAGGCACTCTCAAGCTCTTTTTCGACCAGAGAAAGTTCCTGTTTTAATTTTTCACGTTTGGCTTCAGCAATACCAATCTTGATAGTAATGTTTTTCTGTTCTGGGGAAACGGCAGAATTCACAGTAAGAACACTAACTCTGAGACGCTTTTTGAATCACAGCCAATGAAATTTTTCCATAGCCTGCGCTAGTGCATGTTGACATTATTTTTTTCAGGAATTTGAATGGAATTTTTTTATCTGCCAGTATCGTTACCTCTTTACTTTCTGCTACAGCCTTAGTACTAATACCAATGACTTTTTTTCTTTGTTCTATTAATTTATTTCTTAAACTAACAACAATATCTTTTTTCGACAAAAGCAAGTCTCTTGTTTTCATAATCGGCTGACCCTGAAGAAGAATCACCTCAGGAGAAACAAAAATAACAATCGTTTCACGTGGTTTTGATTCCACCACAGAATTAGGCAATGTTATATCTTTTGGGTTTGTTAATACTTCGGTAGAGGATGAATTAGTTAAAAGAAAAAACACCAGAATAGTAAATACATCCATCAAGGAGACCAGGCTTAAACCCGCAATTTTCTTTTTATTGCGCGACATGCGCTTCATGCGTCTTGAACCTTTCATTATGGCGCATCTCCAACTGAAATATTTGTGAATAAAATCATCTTCTCGGGAGTAACAGCAGGCCTGATTTGTAAATCTATTAACGTTTCATTACGTTTGGGTATTACCTCCGCACTACGCACCGCATCCATAATCTGAACTAAATATTCATATTCAATATCAGGCTCCATTAAAACAACAGCATCTGTTTTATCCGGATAATTCTTTTTAATTTTCTGCAAATATTTCGATAAAGTTGCAATGTCATATTTGTTGTCAATCTTCTTCATACTAGCGACAACGCCTTTACCATTGCCTATTTCAATACCTTTTTTACGAACAATAACTTCCAATGTGAGTTTTGGCTTATCCTGCACGCCGCCGCCTCCGGTGGGAACATCCAGTTCCAAAACTGTGACACGAGAGAAAACCGCAGAAATCAAAAGAAATGGAATCAATACAACCATTAAATTCAGGAATGTGGTTATATCGAGTTCAGGAACTTCCTTATCTTTTCTTCGATAATGATGTCGTCTGGCCATAGTTTGTTTTATCCCTGACGTTTAGCCGATTCAGAAATAATATTTAAGGTTTTAACCGAGGCCATTTCTAAACTATCAATAATCTCACCTGTTTTAGAGGTTAAATAGGTATGAGTAATCAATAACGGTATCGCAGCCATTAAACCAAATGCGGTTGTATTCATTGCAACGGATATACTTGCCGATAGCAGATCCGCTTTTTCCGCAGGATTAGCATTGGCTACAGCAGTAAAGGCTTCGATCAACCCCATGATCGTTCCCAACAACCCGAGTAGAGTTGAAATATTTGCGAACAAGGCAACATAAGGCGTACGCTTTTCAAGCTGTGGGATAATTTCCATCATACTTTCTTCCATCGCGATTTCTATATCATCGCGACGACGTACAGCACCTTCACGCGCCAGCCCCATTCCTAACAGTTGACTAATAAAAGATTTATCTTCGGATGTCATCTCACGAGCTTGATCAAAATCACCTTCGACCATGACGGGATGTAACTTATCCCACATTTTTCTGTTCTTCCCTCGAGTAGCCGCTAAAACGACAGTACGTTCTACTGCGATCGCGCTACCAACGGCAAAAACAATAAGAATGGGATACATAAAAGTACCCCCTGCCTGAACAAATTCTACTATCGTATAAAGAAAATCCATAAACTAAACCCTCACACCTGTACTTTTAACTATCACAATTATTTATCTATACTGATTTCGTAAAAATTCAGCTCCCGAATAAAAACATCCTTATCAACAGGATGAAGCCCCTCATTGAGGAGACTGGAATTTAAATCTGTTTCTAAACCTAAATCGGAACTACGCCATGGAACAATATATAATGACTTTGGCGTATCTTTATTACCAATAATAGAAATCCCCGATAAAGTCTTGGCGTTATCCTTTTTCTTTTTTTCTGCATAACTCATTTGATTTATCACGAGCAATAACAGAGTTATTAATACAATTTTATTAAACAATACCATTACTGTCCTACCCGACGTTTCAAGTCAACTAACCAGATTTTTACTTCTTTATCGTTTGGCTGAAATTTCAAAAAGATTTCATAATGCGAAATTGCACACTCCAAATCGCCCATAAAAAGATCACATAAAATTCCTAAATTTTTTCGCGCCGGTAAAAATTGCGGGTAAACCTTGATTAGTTTTTCATAGGTCCTTTTAGCATCTGAGAAACGACCTGTTTTTCGGTAAAGTAATCCAAGCTCATTATTCGTAACAGGATGTAGAGGGTTAATTTTTTTCGCCCGAAGTAATATTTTTTCTGCTTGCTGCATTTTTCCTGTTTCTGAATAAGCGATAGCCAGGTTAATATAAGGCGCACTGTGCTTATTCGTTTTATCCGTGACTTCAACCAGCAGTTCAATTGCCATTTTGTAATTTTTAGCATTCATCAATTTAACGGCTTGATCAAACTTGTCGCTCAACTCAGTATCGATGCCATATTCTTCTGAAATAACAATGTCATCGCTTTCAATAACAATGTTATTTTTGTTCGTTACACACGCTGCCAGCAGCAGTGTAATTAGAAAAATAAAACACTTTTGAACATTTAATAGTCTGCTTTTAAACATAATAATATTTGCGGTAATGAATTTAATTCAACTTTATTGGTTAATCACTAATAAACGCATATTTTACGCTTAAACGTTAAATTCTAAATCTTAATTAAGTTTATCTTATTTATCAGCTCAAGCGTCTAAATATATGATTTTATTGCTATTAATGAGAAATATGTCACTAATTTCTTTCCACTCATCAACGCGGTGACACTCTATATTTCGGTCACAAATAGAATTGCTTTAACTAATATAGTCGCTAGTGTGAACTGGCTTTCAATTTGAAGATATTCTTTAAAATCAGCTTGAATAAGCCGATTATTTATACGTATTTATTTTGAGACTCAAGCAAATCTATTTAGTCTGTTTTCCTGATTCAGATGGTGTATTTTCTGTGTTATTTGGCCTGGACTGGCCCTTTTCAGAAGCAATTTTCTCTGCTTCGTTTGAAATATCGTCTAATTCATATTGATATTGCATTATCGAGTCTATAACACCGGTACTCAACTCAGATTTAGCGTAGCGTCCAGGTACCAACGTCGCCAATTTCGCTAAACTTTTTTCAATCCATTTGCTGTAAACACCGGCTGAGAGCAACTCCAGGTTTTTCTTGTGAATATTGATGCCCTTTTCCTCAAATGGGTAAGCCTGATCCTCAAGAATTAAATTATATTGTTCCAATTCAAGTTCATTAAGTTTTTTCGGACGCTCAGATTCTAATAATGCCCGGCTAAAGTGATAATAAGTTTCAGCGATATAATATGTCGCTGCCGCCGTTACATCACCAACATGGTAATCGACCAGCTTATTATATTTACGAATATTTCTTTTCAGCTTCTTTTTCTTTTTCGCTAAATTACGTTTAAATGGTCGCTTAAGTTTTATCGCCACAAGCTGATCATATATTGGCTCAATAATTGTTAAAGAAGCAATACCAGCCAGGTAACGGGTACGTTCTGTTCTTGCCGATCCTGCTTTCGCATCAGCTTTAATAATATATTTAAGTGTTTTTAAATGTTTTTTATGCTCATTATTTTCTTTATAAAGTTCAGCAATACTTGCATGTATTTCGAGAGCTTCCTCAAGTGGCTTGGGGAAATATTTCACATAACGCTTATATATACGTAAGGTATTTTTTTTATCTGGTATTTTTTTATACAGCTCAGCGGCAATTTGCAAGGACTCACGCTGAATAGTACGAGTTTTAGCCTGCGCAAAAATACGCTCGAATTCATTTGCTGCTTGTAAATATTTTTTATCTTCTCTATATACATAAGCAATTTTTTTAGTGACTTCAGTCTGAAATTTATGCTTTGGGTATGTTTTTCTAAACGCAATTAATACCGCTGCGGCTTTTGGCCAGTCTTTTAATTTTATCAGCGCTGTTGCTGCATCATATTCAGCAGTAGAGAGAATCTTTGAACCCGGTGCTAATTTTTTTATTCTTAAAAAATGATCGGCGGCAACTCTGAATTTAGATAATTTATTTGCGACTTCACCCTGTTTATAAACAGATGCAGCTAGATTCTCTATTAGCTTTTTACGTAAAGATTTATTTTTACTTGGCATTTTTAACACATTAATATATGCCAATTCTGAATCTTTAAATTTAAGAAGATCAAATGAAGAATAGGCAATTACCAGCCAGGCTG
Source organism: uncultured Thioalkalispiraceae bacterium (assembly GCA_964605385.1). Taxonomy (GTDB): domain Bacteria; phylum Pseudomonadota; class Gammaproteobacteria; order UBA6429; family Thiohalophilaceae; genus JAGLTQ01. The sequence goes on along the minus strand of CAZSCK010000003.1, from coordinate 33,191 downwards.
AACGGCGAAGTGATTGTTTAGATTTTGGATACTTTTTGATCAGTTGATGTGCAGTGTTAATCGCTAACTGGAAATCTTTCATTTCATAAAGATTATCAGCGGCAGAAGTCAGTATCACAGCAGCCTTTTTATGTTTCGGGAACACATCAACAAAAGTTAACGAAATACGAATAACTTCACGTTTAACTTTTCTTTTTTGATGTTGAGAAACTCGTTTTAAATGCTCTCGATATGCATAAACAGCAGCATAACCTGCTTTTGATGACTTATTATTGAGTGGATATTTATAAGCTGTTTTTTCATATTCAATTGCAGCGGCAAAAAAGTCCTTATTTTCCAAATATAAATCCGCAAGTTGGTAATTAATTCCGGAAGACAAAGTGTCTTTAGGAAAGGATAAAAGAAACTGTTTATACCAGTGAGATGCCTCTTTAAAGCTTTGTTTCTTTTTACTGCGATAACGATAATCCTGATATACCGCATGATAATGATTCGCTAAATCAATAATATTGGTCTTTAAAAACTTAACCACATCAGGGTGTTCTTTAATATTGTAATATTTCCAATAATCTTCCTTTACTCCATAAGCGGAGGCGTAATATTTTTTCGCTTCAATAACAAGCTTGGGAAAATGCCCTTTATGGTATATATCAATAATTCTCATACTAAAATGAGGAGCAAGCCTGTGATATTGGTTATTATCAATAAAAGCTTTGTAGGTTAATGCTGCATCACTATAACGACGTTTAACCAAATAAAACTCCGCTAAAAAGCTGTAAATATCACTTTCATAACTTTTAGGACCAATTTTTTTAAAATATGAAATAACCGTATCAGCGCCCCCGAGATTAGAGAAACTTAAACTTATTACCCGAAAGGTATCATCAACCCGTTTTTTTTCTGATAAATTATCTTTTTGTGAAAAATCATAACCAATACTAACTTTATGATCGAGTAACGCAATAAAATGATTAAGCGCATCCTCATACAAGTCCTGCTTATAAAATGTCCAACCTTGTTTGTACAAAGCTAATTCATAAAACTCGGTTCCCTTACCTATTTTAATTATAGATTTGTAAGCATCTTCTGCATCTAAAAACTTCTTACGGGTAAAGAAGTATTCGGCTCGTCGAAACTGTACTTCAGAAAAATGACGTGAACCTGGGTATTCTCTGATTAAGCGATTCATCACTTTCATCGCTTGCTCTACCTGGCCAACTTCTTCATAAGCACGTGACAATTGGTAAAGTACCTGATCTTTATACTCATACAGAGGGAACTGAATAAGTAATTTTTTATAAAGTTTTATTGCTTTTTTAGCACCCGCTGTTTGCAAATCATCGATATTTTTTCCGTTAGGTAATGGAATAATTGCAGCACTTTTCGCTGTTTTAAGTTTTTCCTGAGCCGCGGCTCTTTTCTCAAACTGTCGGGTAGATTCAGATTTCAGGTCGGCAATTTCACTGGGGGTTTTCGTCGAACCAAGTTTAGCGAGAGAGTTATCCGCTACTTTTTCCACTTGTAGTATTTCTTTTTGTTTTAGCGGTTTTTTTGTTTCATCTTCACTAATAACACCATATTCTTTTTCTATATTCAGATCTGCAAGTCGACGAATTGCATCGGGGGTTCTTGCAGATTCAGGGGTTTGCTCAAGAAATTGTTGATAGCTTTTCATGGCTTTTTCCAGGCCACCTTCGATGTGAGTATCTACAATTTCAATATCAACATCACGTAAATCAGCAATGGTTCCATGTTCATCCAGAGCACAAGCACTTAATAGCAAAAAAACAGGCATCAATAACAGTCGCTTTAAATTCATGACTTATTACCATCACCTTTTTTCGGTTCATTTGTATTAAATTCAGGATTAACTTTTGGCTGTTTTTTTAATATCTCTTGTTTTTCTCGTTCTAATTCAATATTTTGTTGCTTTTTAACCGCCCGATCATAACTTTCAGCGACTGAGAACCTTGCTTTTATTTGTAATTCTTCAATACGTTTACGTCTGTTTTCTAACTCATTAATTGACATTAATTCCAGCATATGACCTTGCCTTGCAAGTAATAACTTTATTTTTTCATCAGCAAATCGAATACGATTTTTAAGTTGACGGATTTGATCGTCATAACCAATAAAGCTCTGCGTTGCAGCTTGTCGGGTTCTAACAAATGAGCGGTATCTCTTATCCAGCTCATCAATATGCTGATTAAGTAAACGGAGATTTTTATCTGCCTCGGTAAATCTTTCCTGATACTCTGTTTCTATATTCCATTTAATAACCCCCTTCAACCGACTTATACGTGATTTAATATCCGATGAATTTAAACTTTTACTTTTTTTATATTTTTTTTCAATTGCATAAATATTATTTAACGCGATACGTTCATTAACTTTTGCCAGATAATCCGGCCGTGGTGAAATTAACATTTTATTTAAACGACCAGCTATTTTTTTTCGTTGAGCTAATCTGAGTTTCATTCTTGAATCAAGTAAACGAAACTTATCCTGCATAGCCGGGAATAATGGAGTGTAATAATTTTTACGGTGATTAATAGTTTCAGTATAGGAATCGAGGTAACCATCCCAGGAACTTATTTTTTTCCCTAAGTCATCCAAATCAAAATAATTCTTTAACGATTCCTGAAAATCATTCGAAGCTAATAATTGCATTAAATAATGTGTTTCAGGGGCATCAGGCAGGTTACGCAAATTAATTAACCAGTTTTTATCTTTTTTATATTCTTCTCTAATCACCGCTTCTAAAAACTTACCCTCACGAATATTTTTTATAGAATTATCCAGCTTTTTAAGTTCTTTACTGTAAGCATCTAATGCTTTGCCATACAGAACTGCGGCTTTACCATGAACTTCAAGCTTGCCATAAGCAAAAGGCAAGCCTAACAAGACTTCCTGAACGGATTGATTTGTTACATTTCTTTTAGAAAGAAGAGTCCACGGTACAATCGCTTGTTTATATTTTTCAGCTGATACTGCAGCCCAACCTGCGCCTAGCAACGCCCTGTTTGAAAAAGGCCCACCGAGTCGAATACGCTCAAAATACTTCTTTGCCCGTACTGGCTGCTCGTTCTCTATTAATTTATATCCGAGAACAAGGTTCGCTTTATCTCGTATCGCTAATACTGCTTTATCGTTTGAGTTTATTTGTCCCGTTTTATCGAGTTGCAGAATTCCTTTTTCTGTTTCATTGTTGCCAATATAGGCAATCGCCAGGTTATAACTTGCATAACCCTCTACCGCAGATTCATTTTCTATGTTGTTAAGTAATTTAATGGCATCAGTAAATTTTGCATTTGAAATGTAGATTTGAGCTTTTAATAACTCAAGATCATATTTTATTTTATCTGGAACTTCGCCTTTAATACGTTGTATTGTATGTAATGCATTTATCGGCTGTTGTTTTTGATGATAAATTTTTGCCAGACGGTAAGCTGCATCATTTCGAACGGTATCCTCAACGTCACCTTCAAGCACCGATTTAATCGCCCGTCCTGCCCGATTGTGCATGCGATAATACAATTCGAAATCACCAATAGAAAATTCTGCATGATTCAGGTAAAAATGAAGTGAATTAAGTTCAGGTTCATCCAGGCCATAATATTGAGCAAGCTCAGCATCTATTTTACTGATCGCATCAAAATACTGCTCTTGATAAGCATAATATAGTCCCTCGCTGAAAAAGAGATCCTTTTTAGCCAGTGTTGCATCTTTAGATAATGCAGAGGTAGAAAGAACAATACCTATTAAAATGATAATTCGTTGAAACACAATTTAGCGATCTTTAATTTTAATTGCAGAGCCCCCGGAACCTAAACGTATTTCTACCAGCTTTGGTCCGACACCTTTCTTAATGGTGTATGTTGTTTTTTGTTTGACTTTACTGCCAGCGTATTTACCGATAACACTAATGTCCAATTGATGATTACCACCACGAATGTTGCCAGTGTAAATCCGCTGAACTCCACCTCGATATAACGCATCAACTTCCTTAAAGCTATAGATATGATGTGCAACTTTTTTACCATCAATTTTGATTTGCACTGCATCTGGAATATAGCTGCTTTCTTTTTCCAGCGAGACAAAAAGTGAAACCTGGCTGGTTGATGGATATAATAACTTTTCTTCTAAAAGTTGAAGCTCTGCTGAAATAGCAAGCACATCTTTTTTAATTTCCTGAACCTGTTCATCAAGCCCTTTAATTTGCTCCCGAGACAAATTAGCCGACCAACAAGAGAAGGGGATTAACAGTAAAATAATTCCAGCAAATGCTGCTTGAATCTTGTTCATATTAAATATCCGGTTCCAGATTAAATACAACCCCCATTGATAAAAAGCCTTGAGGTCAGAGTTCATAACATCATCTCATCCGAAATGTAGCATTAGACTACACTTGCGAATTTAATTGGGTAGCGGTCAAAACACTGCATATTGAACATCGTCAGACTAACACTATATCCCTTTGATATATGGAATCTATCGGCATTATTTATAAATACTTGAAGTTATGTATTTATAAATATTGGTACTTTTTATTAAACAGTTAAAATTTGTGCGCTAGTTCACTATTTAAACAATATTATTTAAAATTAAGAATATTTAGTCAATATCAGAGTAGGTTCCACATATCAACATAATTATTTATGATAAATAACGAGGGCATTTCCCTACGAATAACAGGTTAGATCTATATGCATTATTTATGTGAGCATGCGAACTAAATTTGCTGGTGTTACTTCACTTTATTTCCCATCGAAGATTGCTCATCATCCAGTTCCCTTTTACCATTTTCCAACGTGATACAATAATATACATTCGCCCTCTTTCAGGTATCCATTCATTTGAGCCGAGTAATAATACTTCGGCAGTTACATCTGCATACGACTCATGAAGTTTAATTTCTTTATTAATTAAGTTAATAGAAATATTTTTATATCGTTTCAATTGATTGTGAATAAATAGAAAAAATTGTTTTTTATTAAACCTTTTAACGACAGAAAAATCACTAGTAAGATAATTTTTAACCTCTTGTTCTTTATGTAGTTCAATAAAATAAACAAGCTCGTCAATTCGTTGATTTAATGCGTGTTTATCACTATTTTTATTGCAGGAAAACAGCATCAAGGAACTTAACGCAATTAAAAGGTATAATATTGCTTTTATTCTCATCATCTTAATATAATAGTAAAAAATACAAATAAATAATTATTTTATTGAAAAAAATGCATATATTTAAAAAAGAAAAACAAATATTATCATTCCTGGTATTTCTGTTTTTATCTCTTTATTACCATACTGTTAATGCTGAATGGTTCAAAGCTGAACGTGCCATTATGGGCACAGCCATTCATGTTGAATTATGGCATACCGATAAAGTCATCGCTGAAAAAAATATCCAGCATGTATTTACTGAAATGCGACGAATAGACTCACTTATGAGTCCCTTCAAAAAAGACAGTGAGTTGAGTTTAATCAACAAACAAGCTGATAAGCATCCCCTTGAAATAAGTTTAGAGCTTTTTAATTTAATTCAAAAATCAATCCAGATTTCTAAACTGTCTAACGGCGCTTTTGATATAACTTTTTCCAGTGTTGGACAGTTTTATGATTATCGAAAAAAACTAAAACCCACAACAAAAGAAATAACTGAAAATTTAAATAAAATAAATTATAAAAACATTAAATTAAATCAAAAGAACAAAACAATATTTTTCACCCAAATAGGAACACGCATTGATTTAGGCGGTATCGCAAAAGGCCACGCGGTTGATAATTCAATTAAGATATTAGAAAAAAATGGAATCACCCAAGCCATGGTTTCCGCAGGTGGTGACACTCGCATCATTGGCGATAAAGGTGGCCGCCCCTGGTATGTTGGTATAAGACATCCTCGCAATAAAAATAAATCAGCGGTTATTTTACCTTTAGACCAAACGGCTATATCTACTTCAGGTGATTATGAACGTTACTTTATAAAAGATAATATTCGTCACCATCATATTATAAAACCCAGTACAGGCGACTCAGCACGTGAATTAAGAAGTGTAAGTATTTTAGGCTCAGACAGTACGACAGTAGATGCGTTATCCACAACCGTGTTTATATTAGGCTTGAATAAAGGGATGAAATTGATTTCAACTTTACCAAATACAGAAGCCATTATTATCGATAACAATGGCCTTATGCATTACAGTACAGGTTTACAACCTGCACAATGATTTATATCAAATTTGATATGGTTCCGTTAACTACAGCTATATTATAGCTTCAAATGCAGTCATACGATCTAGCTTCGCAGTATCACCAAGACCATGGTTTGGAAATTTAGCAGTAAATTGCCCTTGCTCCCCATGTAAAGCCATGTAATTCAATACAACAGTTTCTACTAATAAATTTACATTATTTGCAGCTGGTGTTGCACTTGTTTCAACTGAAGCATCAGGCCGGAACCAACCTAATTGCTGGTGCTGAGCAGCGGTTAAACCATCACTACCTGAAGCAAATAAAACAGGACGACCAGCACCAGGTTTGAAAACCAGAAAAAATGAACAAGCTGTGGAAGAGTTGTCCCCCGTCCAAACTAACTTGCCACCAGCAGCATCGTCAGGCGTACCGTTACTTGCTACGGAACCATCACTGCAAACATAAATCATTAAAGGTTTACCGAGTGCTTCAGCATACGCTAAACATGCACCTATACATTGACCGGCGCGTAAGTCTCGTGCATCACCTGTCGTTCGATTACCCGTATGGTAATCATAGCCCCCCATGGTAATGGTTCCGGCACCAGCATTACCGCTCAAAACCATTTTCATAACAGCAGCTGTTTTACGAAATTCTCTGTCACCACCTGAATCAGCAATCTCTGCAGTAGTGAAGATGCCAACCATATCTGGATCACCATTAGGTTGTGTTGCTGCATCATAAGGATACGAGCTTAGGGCGCCAGGGGTACCGAATCTTTCCACTATATCCGCACTTTTTACATAAGCGCAGTCCACCTGTTTTTTAATTTCAGCATCATCCAGATCAGGGCTATTTAATGGATTTGTTTGCATTTTATCCATTTTATTTTTACTGATACGTTGGATAGATTCCATGACTCGTGTCGCATTATCCAAACCCATGTCAGCAGCAAGCTGGCCTGTGTCAACTAAACCATCGGTATCATTAGGGCGATCAATTTTGGTAGGTAAAACAGACAAATCAATCATCGAAGCCGGAGCCATTGAATTGCCACCAGAAATAGAATTACGAGAACCAATCAGCGTTAATAATTCTCCACGAGCTCCTGCTTTATTAATTCCATACATCGGATTATGTGGGTTGTTACTGGTATCATTATCTGAACGCGCAGGAATAACCGCACCATTGACGTTATTCGTATTAGTAAAACGCATTTGAATACCTGCTAACAACGAGCTGTCAGCATGAAAAGGAATGCCTAAATCAGTATTCACATTAGCATTCGTAGCAAAATCAGGAAGTTTGTCTCCGGGAATACCCAGCTTGCTGTAACCTGCTGAAGTTAGAGAGTCTTGAATACCATCTTGGCCGCCAACCAACACATTCGAACCAGCAAAGTTTGCTCCACCAGCAAGATCAAAACAAATGAAAGGAATTTTACCTGCACCAGCAACAATATTACATATAGCAGGATCTTTTAAATCAGTTAGATCCTGAGACAAGGCATGTGCCTGCTTTGTACCAACAAACATACTCAACATTGATGGCCCTAGTACTGCTCCTGAACCCGCTACAAATCCCTGACTAATAAATTCACGTCGTGTTACTGGACGAGAGTGATCCGCATGTAATAACGGTTCATCTGGATGAAGGGTACGATTTTTCTTCTTTGCCATGATAAAACTTCCTTACACTCTTTTTATCGTTAACATTACTGTACCATCATGGCAGCACTGCCCAAAACTGATGTACACATTGCTTTTATAATATCGTTTGTATTTGAACCAGCATTATCTAACCGCGTAAAAAGATTACCCGGATGGGGAGCGATAGGAGTCAAATTAATTAATTCATCTGTAATTTGTATACGGGTAGGAGCATTAATCAATTCAGTGCCCTCTGCTACCGAGGGTATACCTATCATACGATCATACAATGCATTTACTACGGCTTCCTTTTTCGCATTGGTATCAAATGCTGTACCCACAGCCTGTCCAAAACCACTAAAGTTATATGGAGCAACGTCGAAAAAATTATTTCTTAGTGTTGAGTCTTCAACTAGTTGATCACAATATTCAAAAGCTAATTGAGAAATACCAATAATATTAGCGGGGCCAAAAGCATTGATGTCTTCAGTTGATGGTAACTGTTGTCTTAAGCTGGAGTAAGTTCCAAACACAGCAGTATTATCTGTCGGCACCCCTGTTGAATCAGACATCGTTCCATTAATTTCAGAAAAAGTTCGCATACCTATGTCTGACTGAGCAGGTAAATCTGCAGGCGCTGGTGGAGTTGAAGGCGGTGCAACAACAAACACATTGGTTCGTGTTCCTAATGCTTCAAAACTTAGGAAGAAATCATCGGCTTGTGTGCCTTGTTGTAACTGAATAACTGAACCTAACCTTGAAATTTCCTGATTATTCGCCGTTATTCGATTAACATTTAAATTAATGAATGATTGTCCAACAATTGCTTCTTTACCATTAATACCAATGCGCATGCCTGATATTGCAAAATCAATAGCTGGTGTAGTTGTACCTAAGTTTACATACACAGGGTTGTTGAAAAGGTAGCTATAAGTATCAAACTGTTCAACTTGAAGCTTGATGTAGCTATCTGCAGGTACTCCAGAAATATGACTAATGCTAAACAATAAGAAGAATTTTTCACCCACGCCAGCTTTAAAGTTCTGGTCAATTTGTGCTTGAGTTAAAATACGATTATGAACTGCAACCATACGGAAAGTGCCTTTCCAACCCACTGCTCCGCCCAATTCATTCGCAAGAATAAAGGCATGCGTGCTATTCCAGTTTGTTAATAAACCATCAACATCATTTGTGTCGACATCACCTGTTTCTACACCATTTACAAAAATACGACGACCATTAACCGGATCAAAGTTCATCACAATATGTTGTTGCGATGCTTGCAAATCTTCATCATTCGCATCGGTTTCTAAAACTGGGCCACCATCAATTTCATTTGCACCACCGGTAGTAGCTCGGTTATAGAATTGATAATTATATTCATTTTGCGCGATAGTAAAATTACGCTCAGTAGCGCCACCAGAATAAGAAATAATATTTTTATCTTGTTGAACAACATCAGCAGGAATAATCCATGCTTCAATCGCATACTCACCACGAGTACGAAGATTATTCAATAGTTTCTGACTTGTTTGGAACGAAGCTTGTGCACGACCATTATTGAACTTGACACCATAACCACCTACCCAACTATAGTCACCTGATAACGATAAGTTCATTAAGGGCTCAACACCACTGGTGTCATAAGCCTGTGCGCCACTCCCCGTTTTAAATTCCCATAATGCAATTTGATTAACTACATGGCGCTCACCACCTGTTGCAATAATTGCTTCTGGTAGCTGTAACTTCATCACCTTACTCACGATTAAACTCGGATCAACCTGGCTTGAGGTAATACTATTAGAAAAAGCAGTAATCGCATCTTCCATCTCTTGAGCATCAGCCGCGCAATCTGTTGTCCAACAATTATGGAACTGATCGCGTAATCTTAATACGAAACGAGAATTTGCAGGGTTTAATAAATCCATTTTTTGCTGTGCGGCAATATAAGAGGCATTAACATCATTTGATGCAAAATAAGGTGACTGGGGATTAGCAGCCGTTGAAGTATGGCAGTTAGAACAATACTGAGTTAATACAGGTGTGTATACCAGAGTTCCAAAATCTGTTGAATCAGTTGGATAATTTTTACTGCTATCAATATCTCGAAGTGGGCTTGGGGCAACAAGAACCACACCTTTTTCTACCGCATCTGTACCGCTGGTTTGACCATTCCAGGCATTAATATAATCTCGTATCGCATCGGCACAGTCTTCATCTGTCGCTAACCAACAAGCTTGAGACTTACCATTAACTTGCTTGTGTCCATTACGAACAACGGAAACCATTAAAGAATCATTTGGTGATGCAAGATTTGCTACTTGTGTACCACGAACAAAACTCAGTGCCTCAGCATATGCTATTTCTATACTTTCACCATTCACAAATTGAGGTGATTGACCACCTGTACCATGACAACGACCACAACGACTTGAACTAGACAGCTTTTGCCAAACTTCTTTTTCATATGCAATAACTTCGGCAGAAGTAGTCGTTGTAATCAAAGATCCTGCACCGATGTTTATGCCACCATCTTGATTACTTTCAGTACTCGCACCACCGCCACACGCAACTAAAATTGCAGCAAACCATGCAAGAGAAATTAATTTAACTATATCCGATGTTTTTATCATCGTTTATTACTCCATCGATTAAACGATATTCAATATTTATACTGTAAGTAAAAGGTTAAAGCCCTTTACAATAAACCGCTGTTTCAGCAAAAACCCGTTTCAACTCATAGCCTGCTGAATTAAGTGGCTGCTTGAACTTAGCAACAATACTATCCACCGCCGCACGATCAGCTGTGTTACCGGCGGGGCGTAAACATACAGCTTTAAATACTTTTTCAACCTGGCATCGCGCAAAACGTTCACTGTGTGCAAGCTCTTTTCCCATGCCTCTCGCTGCACCACTACCACCACCACTACCCGGTAGAGTTTGATCCCAACCTAAAAGTGAATTTTGTCCCTGGCGCCAATAATTATCCCATTTATTATCAGGGACTATAAAACCGGGTTTAAAATTATTAGAGTTAATAAGGTTTTTCGGTTGAACCACATTATTGGTAAATTCTAAAACAGTGCCTGCATCATTATATTCATAATAAGCAAACGCTTGAGTCATGGGATCCATACCCGTATGACAGCCAATACACGCATTCATATAAATACGACTATCGCCACCAGGGCTACGTGAAACATCCTGGCGAATACGATCCGCAGGTAAAGTCACGTCTTTTAACTGATCCATATCTTCGCAAAGATGATTTAACACAGTGAAGCGAAACATTGCGCGATTTGTTCCATCCACAAAAAAGGCTTTTGCAGCCGCACGTGTTGTCATAATGCCTGCAGTATCCGCCGCAGTTAATACGCCACCGGTATTTGCTGCTTGAGAGACAGGAACAAGCACTGCAAGATCACCCATATTTACACCAAGATCTTCTAAGTCTTGATAGTGCTGATTACTGGAATAACTATAATTCGTAATACCTAGACTGCCAGCACCTATATATAGAATGTCATCATACAAAATACGACGAAAATCAAGATCATCACGAATGACACCAATTACCGTAGCAGTGTAATCATTCAAAGTACCTTCAGCATCAAGGTCTTCAGGAAATGCTGCGCGCGCTTCGTTCGTCCAAGGTGTAATTAAGTTAACCAAGGTCGCGTTATAAAAATGTTTGTTTTCCATCGCAAGATAAGCCGCATCAATATCATTACCAGCAGCAATCATTGCTTCCATGCTATTTAATACTGATGCGCTTGGCACAACGCCAGCTAAACGGTCATGAATTCTTTTCGCTTGAGTACGATTATCAGCATATGATTGTCCCATTATTACAAATAATGCTGATAACAAAACGAAGCCCAATAGAATACGATAATGGCCTTTGCTCATATTCAGCCTACTTGTTGTCTCAGTTACTAAATTCTGCATTTTTATTGCCTTTGTTCGCTATTTCACTCTTTTTTAACTTTTTATATTCTATATTACTTATCAAAATCAAGTAGTATAATAAGCATTTGTTTTGATCTATATCAATACTAGGTGGTTTAAAAAAAATATTTTTGAACCCGTTCACAAAAAAAACATATTTGCTTACATTTTGTGAAACTGTTCTCGGATTGTTTACGTTAGCAACACCATAATAAAAACATATTTACCGTTTACCGTATTGTTGGGGTATCTTCTAGATGTTGCGGAATGAGATAGACAGAATAAAAAGTATTCCTGTCATTAATTTATTTAGTTTAAGTGCCGTATTCTTACTACAAGCTGCTTGCGGTGGGGGTGAAAGTAATTCGGAAGCTAGTGCAATAGGTATTCAGGATGTTTCTATTGCTTTTGTCAAACGTCCAACCCCGCGAGATCAAAATAATGACCTGATTTCTAATGACATGCGTGAGCCTACCTCTTTCACTGAAGGCGGCGATCTCTATTTGAAAGCAAGAGCCAGCGCTACCGCCAGTATTATTAATATCACTGGCCGTGTTACAAATGGTGTTGGTGATGTTAAAGATGTGAGTACTTCTTTTGATGGTACAAAACTCCTTTTTTCTTTACGACTTGAAGATCTAACCAACGGTAACAACCCTCCTAAGTGGTATTTGTATGAGTACGTTATTACCTCTGACACACTAACTCAGCTCACTTCTGCGGGTTCGGATGATGGCGATGATGTATCACCTCATTATTTACCAGAAGATGGTCGTATTATTTTTGCTTCCACTCGTAAACCAGGAAGCAAAGGTATTCAACAAAATGAAGGTCGTGGTTCATTTGTTGCAACCGATGAAAACAGACGCAACTCTGCTTTTGCACTTCATATACGTGAGTCAAATGGTGACATCATTCAAGTATCCTTTAACCAAAGCCATGATCTTGATCCTATTGTATTAGCAGATAGCGGGCGTATTTTGTTCAGCCGCTGGAATCACATGGGTGGTCGTAATGACATTAGCTTGTACAGCATGAATCCTGATGGATCTGATGTTCAGTTATATTATGGCGCACATAGCCACCGCACAGGCCAAGACCCGAATACGGATATTCATTTTTCAAAACCACAAGAAATGCAGGATGGCCGAATCCTCGCAATTCTTCGCCTTTTAGTCACCAGTTTTGGCGGTGGCGATATTACTTTTATCAACGGTAAAGACTTTGCGGACAACACCCAACCTATCTGGTCTCAGCAAGCCGTTATAACAGGAACGGCTCAAACAACGTTTAAACAAAATATTAATAACGCGTCGGGCTTATCACTTAAAGGACGATATAACGCCGTTTTTCCTTTATTAGATGGTTCAAATAGATATTTAATGAGTTGGAGTCAATGCCAAATTTTAATAGATCCTCTTATCCTCTTTGATCCTGCCGATCCAACAGCAAACATCGTACCTTGTACTTTAGCAACCCAGGCACAGCTAACTGATCCGGCAGTTGTTGAAGCGCCACCCAGTTTTGGTGTTTTTCTTGTTGATGAAAGTACAGATACACAAGTACCACTAATTCTCCCTGAAATTGACAGACTCTTTAGCGAAGTGGTTATGACATACACGGTTAAAACACCGCCGATCATTTTTGATAAAGTTCCGGGGGTATCTGTTGGCATAAACGAAAACTTTGCTGATGAAGGTGTTGGTGTTTTACATATCCGCAGTGTTTATGATTTTGATAATAGCTTCTCTGCTTACGGTGCAACATTACCAACAACAGATGCTTTTGGAAATCCGATAACAATTGATACGCCAGTAGAAATGTCAGATGCAAAAAATACGACAGCAGATAATCGCCCAGCACGTTTTATTCGCATTACAAAAGGCGTTAGCTTGCCCGATCGAGATGTCAAACGTATCGATAACACTGCCTTTGGCCGTAGCACCCAACAAGGAATGCGTGAAATTGTTGGTTACGCACCTATCGAGCCAGATGGTTCTGTCAAAATTAAAGTCCCTGCTAATGTCACCCTTACCATTGGTATTCTTGACAAAGATGGCCGCAGAATCAGCAATCGCCACCAATCCTGGTTCCAGGTAAAACCAGGCGAAACACTTGAGTGCGTTGGTTGCCATGTCCACAACACCTCTGACCAAGCAAGCAACAAACCCCATGGTCGCCCAGATTACACGTCAAGATTCAATGCCGGATCGGAAACAACAGGTCTTGGTTTTCCAGGTTCTCTTATTTCCTTGTTTGGTCAGATTGAAGAAACAATGGCAGAAGCCCGCGCACGACACAGTTGCACTAGTAACCTATGCGACGATATGAAACCCAGTACTGACCTGGTCTATTCTGATATTTGGACTGACGATGTTGCAGCAAACCGTTCTGCTGATACCAGCTTTACTATCGATTATACCGATGTACCTGTCTCCCCTTTTGATGCTTCGACGTCAACCACCACCGATGCTTGCGTAAAAAATGGTAACGGTTCTTATGACAATACAATTACCAGCTTCTCTTATTGCCGAATCATTATTAATTACCAAACTCATATTCAACCCATTTGGGAACCGACTGTAACTCGCGCAGGTGCAGCCGCTTGTACAGCCTGTCATACCACAGTAGGAAATACCCAGGTTGCATCCGGACAACTTGAATTAACTAATGGTCTTTCTACTGATGAAGCCGATCACCTTGTCTCATATCGTGAACTATTATTTAACGATCAAAAGCAAGAATTGGATGCTGGAACATTGCAAGATATTATGATTACACGCAATATTCTTATTGATGGGCAAACCATTGATTTAGATATGGATGGTAACCCTGATCAAGAAACAGTTCCTGATCCAGCTCAAATCACTGCGGCAACCATGTCTACTGCTGGTGCGCACAGCAGTGAATTTATGGAGTTAATGACAGGCATTGATTTAAATGGCAATGGTAATCAGCCGACAGATACTCAAAATCACAATATGATGCTTACAGATTCAGAATTAAAGTTGCTCTCAGAATGGTTAGATATTGGTGCGCAATACTTTAATGATCCCTTTAATGCTGCTGTGCCAACGAACTAAAGGTAATACAATACTCCGCGTTACTCATATATAATGGAACATAACGGAATCAAGAATAATATTAAGGACAGAAGTATCGAGACTTGCTGCATGCAAGCCTTGATGATAAGACCCATGCGATTTACTACTCTAACACTCCTTTTATTTTATAATGTGCTGATGGCGAATGCCTATGCCGAAGAAAGTGCGCAAACCGTAAAAGTGGCAGATCCTTTCTTAGAAGTGCACACTGGGGCTAGTGTAGGCTACCCCATTATCAACGTTATCGAACGTGATGAAACCATTATCGTATTAAAAAGAAGAACCAGTTGGTTCTTAATTCAAGATGACCACCAAAAAGAAGGCTGGGTACACCGCTCTCAATTAATAAAAACATTAACGCTCGATGATGAAAAAGTAGAATTAAAAGATGTCACCCGTGAAAACTATCTCGATCATAACTCGGAAATGAGCATGATTGGTGGCGAGTTCGATGGCTTACCCATGATCACATTATCTACAAGTTACGTATTGACTCGCAATCTTTCTACAGAAATATCCTTTTCTCAAATTTTAGGTGACTTTTCGAGTAGACAAATCATAGGTGTAAACCTTATACAACACCCTTTTCCCGGTTGGAAAGTATCTCCTTACTTTTCACTCGGCACAGGTATTATTAGTACATCGGTTAAATCGACCTTATCACAAATAAAAGATCGAACCGATCTCTTGGCAAATGTAAGTCTTGGTATGCAAATGTACTTAACCCGTCGCTTTATTTTACGGGCAGATTTAAAAAAACATATTATCTTTCAAAGCAGAAACAAAAATGAGGAAATAACATCATGGCAAGTTGGTTTCGCCTTTTTCTTCTAAAAAACATTATTAGAAGCATTATTTTTTCTTGCGTTTTTTTATCTACTGCAAATAGTTTTGCAGCAGAAGAAAAAACTGCACCATTAAAAATTGAAGCAGAACAATTGATTCAACCAGAAGTCGTTCGTCGTGATGTTAAGCTAGATAAAATAGACACTGAAGATTTTGAAGCAACTATTTTTGCAGGACTTTTGAGCGTCGAAGACTTTGGAACCAATGCTGTCGCTGGTGTTCGATTTGCTTATCACATAAATGAAGATATTTTTATAGAAGCATCATTAGCACAGTCCACAGCGGGACAAACAAGTTTCGAACGATTAAGTGGTGGTACACCATTACTCACCTCAGACCAACGCCAAATAACCTATTACGATATTTCATTTGGTTATAACTTACTGCCTGGTGAGTCATTTTTAACACGTAAAACATCATTTAATAGTGCGATATATATTGTTGCTGGTGTAGGAAATACAACTTTTGCGGGAAGTGACAAACTCACTATCAATATAGGCGGTGGATTTAGATTACTTGCAACAGATTGGCTGGCTCTACATATTGATGTGCGCGATCATATTTTTAACATAGATATTTTAGCCGAAGATAAAACTGCACATAATCTGGAAGTTACTTTTGGTGTTTCAGCATTTTTCTAACAAAAGTTGTATGAGGTGTAATGTGAAAAAGAATATTTTTAAAGTATTAGGCATAATTGGTATTACTTTAGTTTTTTCAATGTCGACTAGCTATGCTGCCTCTGAAAAGCTATCAGGTAAAGCTCCCAATTTCACATTAAAAAGCCGCTCAGGAAAAAACATTAAACTCTCTGAACTTCGAGGTGATGTTGTTATGTTAAATTTCTGGGCTTCATGGTGTGGCCCATGTCGTAAAGAAATGCCGCTTCTTGAAGAAATTCATAAAAAATATAAACGCTTAGGTTTTACTTTGCTAGGTATTAATGTTGAAGAAAACTCAACGGCTGCAAAAAATTATTTAAAAGATGTAAAGGTGACTTTTCCAGTTTTGTTTGATAACACTAATAAAACAAGCAAGCTTTATGACGTTAGTGCCATGCCCACCACTATTCTTATAGACAGAAATGGCAACAAACGTTTCATACACAAAGGTTATAAAGCCGGTTATGAAAATGATTATAAAAAACAAGTTAAAAAACTTTTGCGAGAATAAACATGTTTTACAAGCTCACCCTTAGTACGCTATTACTTCTTGCCTTATCGGCATGTAGTTTAAAGCCATGGGTTAAACCGTATGAACGCGCAAACCTTGCTGATCCAATAATGAGTTTTAACCAGGATCCGCTTTCTAAAGGTTATATCCATCACGTCTACCAGGCACGTGAAGGCGCGCGTGGCGCTGAAGGTGGTTCTGGAGGCGGTTGTGGCTGTAACTAAATCTACAACACGTGCCACAGTGCTAGGATTTTTTTCATTGTTAAGTCTCAGCAGTGAAGCCGCCGTATTGCCTTTCGAACGAGCCGATGTTTTATTCCATTCTTATTCAGGAGGCGGTATAGAAATTACTGGCCCTGCTATGCTTGTCAGAAAAAACATTGGCGATAGTATTTCCGTTTCAGCTAAACATTATGTTGATACTATTAGCTCAGCATCTATTGATGTAGAAGTTATTCTTGGTGCAAGCACCTATGAAGAAGAACGTATAGAAAATGCCCTTAGCTTCGACTACCTCAATGAAAAAACATTATTAAGTTTTAGTTATACCAATAGCGAAGAAAATGATTTTAGTGCAGATACTTTTTCTTTTGGTATTAGCCAGGACATGTTTGGCGACCTAACAACAATATCAATGGGATATGCACGCGGCGATAATATTGTAGGTAAAACAGGCGATCCTTCTTTTTCAGAAGAATCTCACTCAGATAACTTTAACTTAAGCATTTCTCAAGTCATTACAAAAAACTTAATTATGTCGGCGGCATTAGACTTAACAACGGATGGCGGCTTCTTAAATAATCCATACCGTAAAGTTCGTTATATTGATCCGGGTAATGCAACACAATTCCTTTTAGAAAATGAAATTTACCCAGATACGCGTACTAGCACAGCCATTGCAGTAAGAGCACGTTACTTTCTTCCCTATCGTGCAGCTTTACATGCTGAATACCGTACATTCCAGGATTCATGGGGAATAAAAGGAAATAATTTTGAAGTCGGTTACACCCATCCATTCTTTGATAACTGGGTAGCAGAAACTCATTTTCGAATTTACGTACAAACTAAAGCTGATTTTTACAGTGACTTATTTCCATTTCAACAAGCACAAAACTTTATTGGCCGTGATAAAGAGCTAAGTACCTTTAACAACAGCACAATTGGTTTTGGTATTAGTTATGAATTTGCTAATGGCGAAGGTGGCTCAATTGATAAAGCTTCTATCAATTTAAAGTTTGATCACATTGAATTTACTTACGAAGATTTTCGTGATGCAAGGCAAACAAGCTTTGCTGCGGGAAGCGAACCATTCTATCAATTTAACGCAAATGTTATGCAATTATTCCTTTCCATCTGGTTCTGATTATCTGGATTACTATTATGTTACATAAACTTTCTCAACAACTATTCACTTTAATATTTTTAGCCTGCCTGTCTTTTACAATGAATGCAGCTGAAAAATCACCGACATTAGAAAAACAAGTTCAAGATCTTAAAAAAGAAGTCTTAGAGCTAAATAAAGAACTTTTTATTCTTGAAGAAGATTTACTTTTTCCTGCAAACACTCAATTTAGTATCTTTTTATCCATGGATATTGGCCAGTTGTTTGATCTTGATTCAGTACAAATCAATATCGACGGTAAAAATATTAGTAATCATCTTTACACGCAGCGGGAAATTAATGCGCTCAAACGCGGCGGTGTGCAACGAATCTATTTAGGCAATATTGCATCAGGAAAACATGAACTTGTCGCCTTTTTTACTGGCAAAGGTCCAAGCAAGCGAGATTTTAAACGTGGGACAACTCTTGAAATAGAAAAAACAAGCTCACCATTATTCGTCGAATTAAAAATCATTGATGACTTAAGCAAACAACAGCCTCAGTTTAAAACTAAAGTTTGGGAATAATCTTCTTTTCTATTCACTATGACTTCATTATTTAGACAAAGCATCACAACTGCATTTATTGCATCTCTGGCAATAAATAGTTTGGCAGTTGAACGTGAACCACGCCAAATAAACGACTTACGTTATGGTGAGGCGCTTTATCATTTTTACCAGGAACAATATTTCACTTCCATTACAAATTTAATGGTCGCAAAATATCGTAAACCCATTACTAGTCAAGACGTTGATCCGGAGTTACTATTAGGCGGGTTATACCTTTATTATGGCTTACACCAAAATGCCAGTAATATTTTTTCTGATTTAATTAAAAATAATACCACAGAAGAAATTCAGGATCGCGCATGGTTTAACATTGGTAAAATGCGTTACAAAGATCAGCTTTTTTCTGAGGCCAACCATGCACTCGTCAAAATTAAAGATACACTTTCAGCAGAAAGAGAAGCGGAAAGACATAATTTGCTGGCAAACACCTATCTAAAACAAAAAGATTTTTCTGCTGCCTATAAAGCAATTAAAAAGTTAGATGCACATCAAGACTGGCAAGTTTATGCCAGCTACAATATGGGTGTTGCTCTAATAAAATCGGGTGATTCTTTGGAAGGAACTCGATTACTGAATCAGATTAGCGAACTTGAAACAGATGATGATGAATTAAAAGCGCTAAGAGATAAAACAAATATTGCCTTAGGTTATACCTATATCCGACAACAGTTACCGCAATTCTCAACCAAATATCTGCAAAAAGTACGTTTGAAAGGCCCATTATCTGCTAAAGCTCTATTAGGTATTGGCTGGGCTTACCAACAACAAAATAAATTAGAACAGGCACTCATCTCATGGATGGAGTTACGTGACTGGCCTGTTATTGATACTGCGGTACAAGAGTCATTATTAGCCATACCCTATACCCTGGAACAAATGGGGAAAAACCAACTTGCGTTACAACATTATAATTATGCTATCGATAACTATAAAGAAGAATTAAGCAGCCTTAGATCTGTTTTAAGTGCAGTGAAAGCCGGCGAGTTACTTTTTGCATTAAGACCCGCAATGGTTACAGAAAACATATTAGATCCTGAGTATCAGAACCCGTTACCTGAATCAATATCAGCCCCTTACCTTCAACATCTTGTTAACAGTCTGGATTTTCAAAAAGTACATAAAAACTACCTCGACCTTATTTATTTACAAAAAAACCTTCTGCAGTGGAAGAATCAATTTCCTGCCTATTATTTAATGTTAAAAGAACGTAGTGCTTATTATAAAAAACAACAACGTTCTTTAAATAAAGATGTTCGCTTAAACATTGTTAACACACTTAAAAATAAACGTGACAAATTAGCGAATAAAGTTCAGCAAATCAAACAACAACAAAATATTTATGCTTTGAGCACAGATGATGAAGCAGAAATATTGAAAAGCCTGGATAAGATAAAAAACTCATTAAATCGCTTAAGCAAAAAAGATGACTTCTCTGAAGAAAATGAAAAATATAAGCTTTTTCGTGGCCTGCTATTGTGGGATATCAGCACGGATTACACTCCCCGTTATTGGAAGATAAAAAACGAACTCAATCAGGTTGATAAAGCGCTTAATATATCGGTTAAACGTTTACAGTCGATAAAGAATTCAAGTAAAAATGCCCCACTTTCTTTTTCAGGCTATAACAATAGAATTAAGAATAAAGAAAAAACATTGGATAAGCTTTTAAATAAAGTCACTTTCATTATTGCTTCTCAGGAAAAGAAAATAGAAAAACAAGCGTTACTTTCATTAAAACAACGTTATCACCAAATTCAAAACTATCATACCCGTGCCAGTTACTCATTAGCGCGTTTATATGATCGAATGACGTTGCCGGCAGCCGCAAAAAAAACCAACAAAGAAAAACCAACTGAAAAAAATAATGGTGGTGTTGAAAAATGAGAATATACTCATTAATCACACTAGCTGTTGCGATTTCTATTTCTGCATGCTCAAGTAGTAATTCAAAAGATGCCACTATCGCCACGCTATCTAAAAAAACACTCCAGCTCGAAGTACCTGTTGCAAAACCTCTTAATCGTGAAAATACTTCCGGGTTTTATCGACGTTTTCTAAAAAATGCCCCCAACAGTAATATGTTTGGTGATGCCATGCGTCGACTTGCAGATCTTGAGTTACAAATTGGCCAGGATAAAGGCGCATCTGATAATAAAAAAGATATGCTGGCGGCCAAGCGAAAAGTTAAAGTTGCAATTCGTCTGTATGAAACATACCTTGAAACATATCCAAACAAAAAAAACAATGATCTCATTTTATATCAACTCGCTAAGGCGTACGAATTAGATCTACAACCACAAAAATTACTTCTAACATTAAACGCTATTGTTAGAAAGTTTCCTCAAACACGTTACATTGAAGAGGTGCAGTTTCGTAGAGGTGAGTCTTATTTTGTTTTAGGAAAATATAAACTTGCAGAACAAGCTTATGCAAGCATTTTAAATAATCACCCGGATTCAAATTATTATGAAAAATCGCTGTATAAATATGGCTGGACACGTTTCAAACAATTAGATTATGCAGCTGCAACAAAATCTTTTATCGGTTTTCTTGACAGAAAATATACACAAGGACAACTTTCCATCGATGGTCCTTCCGCTGATATATCCCTTTCGAATAAAGAACTCCTCACTGATGTGATGCGCGTAATAAGCCTTTCATTTTCTTATCAACAAGGCCATATTAGCGTTAATGACTATTTTATAGAACATGGTCAAAAACCTTACGAATCGATAATTTATAATAACCTGGCTGAACTTTACCTTGAAAAAGATCGAATTCGCGATGCCGCTAATACCCACTTAGCATTCAGCAAAAGGTACCCTACTTCATCACTAGCACCAAAATATCATTCAAAGGCAATAGATGCCTATAAGAAAGGTGGTTTTGCAAGTTTAGTCTTACCGGCAAAAATCAGCTTTGTAAAACAATATGGCGTTAATACCGGTTATTGGAAAGCACGCGATAATGATGCTCGAAAATCAATCACACCGTTGCTAAAACAACATATTCAGGAGCTTGCAAAACATTTTCATGCTCAGGCTCGAAAAATTAAAGCTGTTGCGAAAAAGAAGAAAAAACATAAAACCAAAAACAAACTTTTCGCCACATCAATTACTCAGGCAACATCATGGTATAAAACATACATAGCCTCATTCCCAAAGGATAAAGGAACAGAAAAGGTGAACTTCTTACTTGCCGAAGCTCACCAGGATGCAGGCCAGTATCGAAATGCTATTTACCAATTTGAGAAGACAGCATATCAATATCCACAGCATAAAAAACAACATAATGCAGCTTATGCCGCCCTGCTTCTTTATCCTGCCATCCAAAAAAATCTTAAAGGAACAAAGCAAAAACAATGGCAACAAAAGAAAATCAGCAGTGCATTAAAATACACAACAAGTTTTCCAAACAACAAATATACGCCTTCAATATTAGCAAACACGGCTGAAGAATTATTTAAGATTGGTGATTTCCCTCGGGCAATAAGTACAGCAACCGCACTCAGCTTTCGTGAAAACATGGGCTCAAAAACAGGAAGAAAGCTACTCATCAATGCTTTATTAGTTGTAGGACACTCTGAGTTTGAAATGAGAAACTACAGTAGAGCTGAAGATGCTTATCGAAATCTGACGAAAAAATTACCCGCGAAACATAAAGAATTTAAAAATATTCGTGAACGGCTTGCTGCCAGCATTTACAAACAAGGTGAACTTGCCAAGAGCTCAAATAAAATGGCTATTGCTGCTGAATTTTTCCTGCGAGTGGGTAAAGACGTACCCAGCTCAAAACTCAGAGCAACGGCTGACTATGATGCTGCAACCATTTATATCAACCTGGAGCGCTGGAATAAAGCTAAAAACATTCTTGAGGCATTCCGCAAAAACTATCCTAAAAAGCATAAGTTACAATTTGGCGTTACAGAAAAATTAGCCGTGGTCTATACCAAGTCTGGCCATCCGTTAAGAGCAGCAAATGAAATGATCAAACTTTCCAACACAGCAAAACATTACAGTGCAAATCAACGCCGCGAGTTACTTTGGGATGCGGCAGTCATCTACAATGAAAATAAACGCAAAAAAACAGCAAAACGAATTTTAACTGCTTATGTTAAGAATTACCCCAAACCACTTGAGCAAGCTGTTGAAGCACGCCAACTGTTAGCTGAGTTTAATAAAAAATCAAATCGCAAACGCCATTATTATTGGTTAAGAGAAATAATTAAAGCAGACAACCGCGGTGGTAAAGCACGAACACAACGCACACATTATTTAGCTGCCACTGCTTATATGGAGCTGACTTTACCCTTGTTTAAAACCTATAAATCAGCTCGCTTGACCATTCCATTAAAAAGAAGTCTTAAAAAGAAAAAAAACTTAATGGTTAAAGTTGTAAAATCTTATGACAACGTAATGAAATATCGTGTTGCAGAAATAACAACTGCAGCCACCTATTATATTGCTGAAATTTATAATGATTTTGCGGGCTCATTACTTAAATCACAACGGCCTAAAAAATTAAATGCAGACGAGCTTGATCAATATAATGTATTAATCGAAGAACAAGCTTTTCCTTTTGAAGAAAAAGCGATTGATATTCATGCAGCAAATGCTGAACGAGTCAAAGATAATATTTATGATAAGTGGGTAAAATTAAGTATTGCTGCATTAAGTAAATTAAACCCGATTCGTTACGCGAAAATAGAAAAGCGAGAAGCTTATGTTGAATAAATTAGCACGTTCTCTGCCAGCTTTGTTTTTAACCTTGCAACTCGCCGCCTGCTCTGTCACACCAGAAGATGCAAGTTCCAGTGCTAATTCAGCAAACAATCCGGCTTATATGAAAGCCGTTACAGCAATGAAAGCTGGCGATATGGATGAAGCTCGAGGTTTATTTCTTGAGATAATAAATCAACAACCCATGTTGGCAAATGCACATGTCAACATGGGTATTATATTTATAAAAAATAAATCTTTTGACGAAGCCGAAAATGCATTCAACCGGGCCTTAACAATAAACCCAAATAATATTTATGCATTAAATCAATTGGGCTTTCTTTATCGCAAACAAGGAGGATTTTCTAAAGCAAAAGCGAGTTATGAAAAAGCGATAGATATTAACTCTGACTACGCCTATGCACATTTAAACCTTGGTATATTATATGACCTTTATTTATATGATTTAGAAGGCGCGATAGAACAATATAAAATTTATAACAAATTATCCAAAGAAGAAGATAAACAAGTGGGGAAATGGATCTTTGATTTAGAAAGACGACATAAGAAATCACTTTCCCAGAAGCAATAACAGGATAAAATATGAATATAATAAGAACAAAACAAATACTTATACTGCTGACTTTCTTTTCCTTTAGTTTGCCTTTATTTGCAGAAGACAGGATCGAGCTCGAAAGTATATCGATTATTGGTAATAAAGAATTACCTAAAATGCTTTACATCGTACCCTGGAAAACTTCTGAGTTACCCGATATGAATGCGCCCCCCATTGAAAGTTTAATTGATGAAGCATTAGCACCAGTCGATCGAGATAGGTTTAAGCGTAAAATTCGCTATTATCAGGTGTATTCTGGGCAAAGAAAAACAAATAGTGAGAACCAGTAACTAGACGAAGAACCCGTTGTAACCTAACATTTAGCAAAATTAATGTCAGCCGAGGTCATAGAATATTTATCTATAGGGCTGTATCAAAAGCTATAATTATAGTTTCGATGGTCCCTCCTCTGTAATTTAATTCACTAAATATTTTATAACTCAGCCACTATTCAGGAGGGTGGTATGTACAAAGTAATACTTGATTTTTTCCAAGACGGTGGGGTCTTCATGTATCCTATTATGTTCGTGCTTGCACTTGGTATTTCAGTAGCAATCGAACGTTATATATACCTGACTATTGTTAAACGCAGAAACAAATCACTTTTGAGAAAACTCATCCCTTTGTTACAAAAGGGTGATTTTCAAGCTGCTTATACATTAAGCTCAAAAACTAATGATGCGATTAGTCGTATGTTAGGCGAAGGCCTTGTCTGTATGAAAACAACAACAGATCGTGATGAAATTGAAACAGCAATTGAAGATAGCATGCTGGAAATCATACCTCAGCTTGAAAAACGGACTCACTATCTATCCATGTTTGCCAATATCGCAACACTCCTGGGCTTATTGGGAACCATTATTGGTTTGATCAAAGCATTTAGTGCAGTTGCTGCAGTTGACCCTGCTCTCAAGGGTGAAATACTTTCAACCAGTATCTCGGTTGCGATGAACACAACAGCATTTGGTTTGATGACAGCTATTCCACTTATTCTTATATATACAATACTACAAGCAAAAACAACTGAAATTATTGTCAGCCTCGAAATGGCTGTTGTTAAATTTCTCAAGCTGCTAAGTAAACGTAAATAAAAATGAGAAAACGTTCTGGCAAACATGTTCGAATACCTGAAACGGTAGAACTCGATATAACAGCATTCATGAATTTAATGGTAATTCTTGTACCATTTTTGCTGATAACCAGTGTGTTTACACATTTAACCGTGCTCGATATTAATTTGCCAACATCAACTCAAGCCAGTAGTTCTGCACCTAAAAAGAAAACGTTTGAAATCAACGTGATTATGGGCAAAAAATATTTTGTTGTGACTGATAATAACAACCGCATTATTAAAAAAATTAAAACGTTTAAAACAGGTGGCCATTTCATAACGCTTAATAAAGTTTTAAAGCAGGTTAAAATTCAATATCCTGGAAAAACAAACATTACTATTTTAGCCCAACAGAATTCAAAGTATGACTCTCTGGTCAACACAATGGATGCCGTTCGTGTATTTAATGCTGTAGAAGATGGTGAAGTAATTGAAGCTGAACTTTTTCCTGACATTTCAATTGGCGACGCGCCAAAATTTAAATAGGTTTAAGTATGAGTCACGCTAACCGCACAAAAAGAATGATTGCGCTTAACAAGAACCGTAGAGATAAGGGTGCATCATTGAACATGGTTTCACTCATGGATATTTTTACTATCCTGGTATTCTTTTTGCTCGTGACATCTTCGGAGTCTGAAGCTTTACCACCAGTAAAAGCGATCCATTTACCAACATCAACAACAAATAAACAACCAAAGAAATCCCTGGTTGTTATGG
Organism: uncultured Thioalkalispiraceae bacterium; assembly: GCA_964605385.1. GTDB lineage: Bacteria > Pseudomonadota > Gammaproteobacteria > UBA6429 > Thiohalophilaceae > JAGLTQ01. The sequence goes on along the minus strand of CAZSCK010000003.1, from coordinate 7,159 downwards.
TTAGTGAGAAAGATATAAAGATTAACGGGCACTTTATTATCAGTACAAATGCAGCAACAAATAATAATAAAACGATTATCCCGGAGCTTGCCCTTGTGCTGATCAAATATGCAAAAAAACAACCTAAAAAGAAAAAACGCTATAACATAACGGTAATGGGCGACAAAGATATTCCCTACAAATTACTTAAAAAAATCATGATTACCTGTGCAGGTACAAAATTCGCAAATATTTCACTCGCAGTAGTGCGAAAACAAGTAGAAAAAAGCTGATATGTCTTCTGCATTTAATTATTACGTTGAGCCAGTATTTCCGTGGAGCAACACCCGAAATGATGAACGTTTTTTACGTTTAGTTAAATGGGTTCTTCTTACATTTATTCTCTTTGGTTCAATCATTCCATGGTTACCTTCACCGGAAGTTGAAAAAAAGCAACTTAAACAAATTTCTCCGCACCTCGCAAAATTGATCACACAAAAACGTTTGCAAAAACCTAAAGCTGTGAAAGCTAAAGCAGTAAAGAAAAAATCAATTAAAAAGAAAGCCAAGAAAAAAATAGCAAAGAAAAAGCAAGCCAAAGCCAGGAAAAAAGCTCAACAATCCGGGCTAATGGCAATGACCAATGATATTCAGGATTTGCAGAGCATGTTTGATCTTTCATCTTTAAGCTCTACAAAGCCATTGCGAAATTCTCGAACCAGTGCAAAAACAACAAAACGCAGTTCAGTCTTATCAACTAAAGCTAAAAGAAGCAGTGGCGGTATTGATACCTCAAAACTCAGCCGTGCAACGGGAAATACCGGGTTAGCAGCAAGACGAAGCTCAAAAGTAAGCAGCAACTTAGCTGGTGGCACTAGCAGAACAAATATACCTCGACGTACCAGCTCAGGCCAAAACGCGAGGACTTTAGAAGAATTAACCTTGGTATTTGATAAATACAAAGGCGCTTTGCAAAATATATATCAACGCGCATTAAGAAAAGATCCTACATTACAAGGTAAAGTGGTTTTTGAATTAACAATTAATCCCGCTGGTAAAGTTGTGAAATGTATCATTATTTCAAGTGAGCTCGGTTCAAAATCATTAGAACGTCGACTCGTTTCTCGAGTTAAATCATTCCGCTTTGCTGCAAAAGATGTGGCAACAGTAACCGTGACGATGCCGGTTGATTTATTACCATCCTAAATGATTTTTAGAAAAAATAGTGTTCAGTTTATTTTTTTATGTCTACTATTTTTCTTGCCATTAAAATTCATTAATGCCACTCAACGTATTAATAATAGCTTAATAGAGTTTTCTCTATCCGCACAAAGTCAGACAACATATTTTGATTTTCCTACTAAAGCTTATCAAGTGAAATCTGATCAAGTTGGAATAAGTTGGTACGAATCTTTTAGTAAATATTTCCACGGTGGACTCGAGCTTGGCTATATTGACATGAGCCAAATAGATAACCCGCTCGCTTCAGCTCAGTTTAGTTCAGGTCAATATTTCGGCATACTATTACGCTTCTTACCCATTGATTATCCTTTTGTCTCACTAACGCTCAACCTCAATTATCGTTACAACAGGACTGAAGCCAAAAGTACTAACCAAAACTCAGAGTTTGCCTGGCATGAAACTTTATTTTTTAGTGAAGTAGAACTTCGGCCACTCGACAAAATTAGCCTGATTCTGGCCGCGGAATACCAGAGTTTATCAGGCGAACAACGCGATTCGGGAAATATCAGCCAAATCACACGCTTTAGTGCTTCTAAACACCTGGGTTACCGTTTTGGCATCAATTTCAAGCCTGATCCTAGCGCTGATATTGGGATAGAACGGCTAACTGGATACAGAAATGGGGGCCGGATCTATTTTAAAAGAAGTTTTTGAGAAAAATAACCATAAAAATAATATGGTTAAATCACTTTTTCTCCCTGCTAAAGATCACGTTTTACTTATTATTTAGCTCAATATCGAAGTCTTTGTGAGCCAATTCACACTCTATAAACAAAATCTAGACTAAAGTTTGATCGTCGCTAAGGATGGTGTCAAAGTAGACGATAAGACAGTATCCCTCTGATATTTCAGACAATGTAAAACACGATAAATAGTG
>CAZSCK010000003.1:0-4961 GCA_964605385.1 uncultured Thioalkalispiraceae bacterium | reverse complement strand
CGATAAATAGTGACGTAATGAAAAATTCATCAAAACAAATTGACCGCAAAGTACTCAAAACGCTAGAACCATTAAATAGGCTTAACCCTATTTTGTTGGATGAACTCGCTGCTAAATCAATTATCGATGAAATCCCTGCCGGACGAATTATTTGCCGCCATAGCGAGAAAGACTCACGCCAAATTTACTTGCTTTCAGGTCAAATTGAAGTTGCAGTAGCCGGAGAAACTAAAACAACAGTAATTAAGAGCAAATCAGCACTTAAAACACCGATTGCTGAAGGCTCACCACGTACAGTCACATTAAAAACTAAAGCAGCCTCTACTCTATTATATATAGACGCTGATTTACTCGAGCTTCTAATGAGCGATGAACCTCAATTGACCTCTGCCTATGAAGTTACCGAAATTAGCGCAGATGACAGTGATGACTGGATGCTCACATTCTTACAGTCTCCAGCCTTTTTACAACTGCCAACTGAAAATATTCAGAAATTGCTAACGCACATGGAAGAAATTCCGGCTAAGAAAGATCAAGTTGTCATTAAACAGGGTGGTACGGACGATAATTATTACATTATTAAATCTGGCACCTGTAATGTGCACCGTCAACCTTACGAAAATTCAGCCAATGTTTTACTCGCCGTATTACCAACGGGTAGCGGTTTTGGTGAAGAAGCACTCATTAGCAACGGTTCACGTAATGCCACAATCACCATGCGTGAAGATGGCACATTAATGAGATTGAAAAAGAAGGATTTCTTAAACTTATTGATTACCCCCCTTATTACTTATTATGAAGACAGCGAAACAAAGACAAAACTAAATGAAGGCAGTCTTATAATTGATGTCCGCTCAGAGCAACAAGCTAAAGAAAGCCCGGTTGAAGGCGCTGTCAACATTCCACTTAGCATGTTGAGAATGAAATTTGATAGTTTAAATGCAGAACGTGAGTATTTACTTGTTTGTAACGATGGTTCGCAAAGTGCCGCTGCCGCATTCCTGATGATTCAAGGTGGCTTATTAAAATGTAGCGTCCTGAAAGGTGGCTTAAACAACTCAACAAGCACCAGGAAAACAACTAAACCTGTTGCAAAACCGATGGCTCAGCAAAGCTCAATCTCTGCTAAAGCAAAAGAGCAAGCAGTATTAGCTAAAAAACAAACGGAACAGCTCGCTGCTCAGCAAGAACAAATTAAAGCTGCGCGCGAAAAAGCTGAACAAAATATTATCAAGCACAAAAAAGAACTTGCTGAATCACGTGCTCGCATTGCAAAGAAAAACCAGCACTTTTCTTCCGTAGAAATGGAAACTGCACAGTTAAAAATAAAAGCATCACAAGAATTAGCCAAAGCCCAGGCTGAAACCAAAGCAATTGAACTTCGCCAAAAAGAAACAACTGAAAATATACTTCGTGCTGAAGAAATGATGAAACAGTCTGAAGCTGCAGCAGAACAAACGCGCCAGCAAGCAGAAAAAGATGCGAAACTCATCAAACTACGTGCGGCTGAAGAAGCAGAACAACGTCATGCTGAAGAAATGATGAAGCAGGCTGAGCAGGCAAAAAAGGCGGCAGCACTTATCAAACAACGCGCTATTGAAGAAGCTGAACTTCTACGAGCAGAAAAAGTTTCACAGAAATTAGCTCAAGCTGAAAAAGAAGCAGCACTCATTAAACAACGTGCTATCGAAGAAGCTGAACAATTACGTGCAGAAAAAGCCTCACAAGAATTAGCCAAAGCTCAAGCAGAAAGAGAAGCCATTGAACTGCGTCAACAAGAAACAGATAAAGCAATGCGCCAGGCAGAAGAAATGATGAAGCAGTCTACAGCTGCTGCAGAGCAAGCGGAAAAAGAAGCAGAACTTATTAAACAACGTGCTATCGAAGAAGCTGAATATTTGCGTGCCGAAGTTGAAGCGGCTCGTCAAAAAATGGAACAAGATGCTGCCCGACTAAAAGAAGAAGAAGAAATTATCAAAAAATCGGCTCTCAAAGTTAAACATGAAGCAGATGAGATTCGTCTTGAAGCATTAAATGACGCCAAGCAAGTTCGTTTAGAAATAGAAGAAACTCGCGCACTATTAAGCCAAAAACTGCAGCAATCCCAGGAAGAAGAGAAACGTAAGCATGATGTAATACTTGCTGGAGCGAAAGAACAAGCAGACAAGCTAAGTGCAATAAAAACACAACAGGCTGATGCCGAAGCAGACGCAATACGCCTAAAAGCGAAAGAAGATGCACTGCGTTTGCATGGCGAGCTTGAAGAAACTCGTAAACAAATTGAAGCTCAAGCGGCTCGTGCTATATCTGAATTAAAAGAACAATCCAAGAAAGCCATTGTCGCTGAACAAGAAGTTCAAATTATCGAAGAAGAAATTTTAATAGAGCTGGTTACAGAAGAAAATGTAGATTATAAAGCCGTGAGTATTCCTGGCATATCTACTATTGACCCCATTAATGATGACGAAGCACAACGAAAAGCTGAAGCAATAAAAGCTAAGCTGACTCAGTCACAGGAATACAAAATAGCTCAACAATCTTCAGCTAATGTAAAAGTACATAAATCAAATGATCGGACTATCCTGGAAGGAAATGATGATCTCTTTATTTTCAAAGAACCTGAAATAGCCGCTAAAGTATCCGAGCAGACTGAACAACCTGTTGTTTCACAAAGAACACGGGCTGAATCAGCTTTAACTCAGATATCAATTGAACCCACTGAACCTGCACAAAAGTCTGTTATGATTTTTCCTCAACAAGAACAGGGAACGGCAAATAGAAACAACGTTTTCTTGAATCAACCAGAATCACATACAGCAACATCGTATGATATTCCGCAATTCGACAAACAAGCGTATATAAGAAAGAACCAAAGTTCAAAATCCAATACGCTTGCTATTGCAGCATCATTTTTGATGATCCTGGCCGGCGCCATTTTCACTTTACATGCAACCAACACCTTAAAAGTACAATCCATTGCAGCTTTATTTAATAGCGGTAATGATACTGTTCAAACAACAGCTATTGCAAAAACTAAAATTATCCGCAAAAAAGTATTACGTGCAGATACTAATAAAGTTAGTATAAAGAAAAAAGTTGGTAATAAAATGGATAATATTATGCAAGGCTGGAAAAATGTATTATCTGAAGCTGAAAACCCAAAAAAATCGCAAAATAACAAATAGAGTAATAATTAAAACTTCAATCGCCACACAAGCCAAAGCGATACAGAAATTATAATCATCACAAGGGAAAAGAAATTCAACCCGGATGATTTATCTTTATCTATAAAAACACCTTTATCCAAAGCATCGCTAACCGCTAACGCTGTTAATTGATTCCAGTCGTTAAGTAATGCCCCTGAGATTTCTACATTAGCATATTCTTTAGACCAACCCTTAATGTCTGATATGGCAATAACATCTTCTGGTTTTCCTTTTGGAAATTCACTGCCACTTATAAATAACACTTTCCCCAATATTTTCGTGTTTTCAATTTTTGCATTTAATGCAAGAATATCATTTTCAATCTGATGTAACGGGTTCTCAAACTTATAGCTTTTTTTACCTATAACCTGAGTCCATAAATCGATTTTCTCTGCTGCAAAAATCAATCCACGAAATTTTTTAACTGCTAATAATAAAATATTATCAGGCGTAAGAATTAAATGCTCAATAAATATTTTCCCATCCATACCGTCTGTGATACTGACATTATGCAATGACTCAGCCCCAACATTTTTTAACAGGCTATTTAACTTCCATTCCCTAATATATTCTTTAATCCAGATGCTTTGTAAAAACAAGCCCAGAATCAACATTAACCCTGCAACCAACCACGTCATTAAAGTGGGGTTGTCCAGCATAAAATTTTTTATTATTAGGAACAGTTCTGACATTGTGAATACTCAATTCTGGTATAATAAATATAACAAGCTTATCGTACCGAGTTTAGCAAATTAAATCAGCTGAACAAATGGAAATAAAAAAAGAAAAATAATGACGTCATCAATGAGTACAGAACAAGCTGAAATTATTGTCAGTGAATATGGGAAATTGCTATCTGCAACCAATCCTTCAATTTATGGCGTTCCAATATCCCAACTTCCCTATGAAAAAGAACAAATTAAAATAGCTATCCAAATACTTATTTTAACTGTCGATAAAGCAGATGAAAAAATACAAGAAGGTCTAATCCAGGCTTATGTTTATCTAGCTCAATTTATAGAGGATGAAAAAGTACGGCTAGCAGAAAAGGGGCGAACGATTCTTGAAAAAGAAACAGCTGAACAAAATATAGAAGATCTGGAATTAGCTAACCAGGCTGTGCAAACAATAAATGGTATTAAAAGTGATATGGAAAATCTGATGAATGAAATACGTCTGCTGGTATCCTAATCAACCTTGTTTTTGAGTTAGCTGTTCATTAAATGAATGCAGCATATTTTTCACATCATCAAAATGCAAGCTGCATATTCGCAGAACATCTCGTTTACCTTTTACGCGTATATGCTGTTTTTCACCTGCCATACAGTCTTCAGGCAAAGAACAGTATGATGATTCGCTCATAACAATATCAGAACCTAATACTTTTGTTGCACTCTCCAGACGAAAAGCAATATTAACAGCATCACCTAATGCCGTTGCATCCTGCCCAATGCCCATTGATGCAACACCGGTATTAATACCTACACCAATACGTAGTTTTTCAGATACTTCAGCCGAATTGTTATTTAACTCTTCGGTAACATCATTTATTTCTACCGCTGCTTGCAATGCTTTCATTACCGACTGTGCTTCATTAATATCCGATTCCCAGCGAGCAAAAACACAATCACCTATAAATTTATCAACAATACCACCATGCTTAGAAATAACATCAGTAACATTATGAAACCATTTGGTCATCATTCGAGTTAAAGTTCTGATATCGACACTTTCAGAAAGCGAAGTAAAGCCACG
>CAZSCK010000002.1:3766-97689 GCA_964605385.1 uncultured Thioalkalispiraceae bacterium | reverse complement strand
ATATTTGCTTTTTCAATACTTTGTTTAAGTCGCTGAAGTAGGGTTGATACATAAGCTGGTAGCACAATTAAACTCGTTAACAGGCTGTAATATAAGTTTGGATGGTCTGACCAATATGGCGAGGTTAAATAAACCACAGTGAAGCCGATAACGCTTTGAGCAGATGCGATGAACAAATACAATGTGCCAAAACGAAAACCAAACCCAAAAATTATCCAAAGGTAAATCGCAAAAAAAGCACCACTCATTTTACCGCTATAAAACATTAAATATGACAGGGCAACAATATCGATAGTTGAACTAATAATATAGCGAAGTCGATTTTTTTCAGGGTTTTTATATATCCAAAACAGGAGGAGTAAACCGCACACCGTATAGATGGGCACTTGAATGGAAATCAGTTTAAAGACATCGGGCTTATCTAAATTAGTCAAAATGACGCCAATTAAAATAATTAGTCCGATGGCAATCCGTATGAAGGCTTGTTCAGACTCTCGACCAGGTGCAGTTTTAATTTGGGCTAAAAATTGTTTCATTACAGTGTATTCTAGCTGATATAATAGAATTAGCGGCTATATAACTATAATCTTTAGACTCAGGCTTTAGTATCACCACTATTAATAATGTTATTGGTAGGCTGCAAATAGCGGAGCGTGACAAAAACACACTGAAATAACGATATATTAACAAGACTTCTATTTAACATAATATATATTATACCTCTTTATTATCAGTTAGATTGAGAACTATGTTATATGTTTTATCAGTAAACCAGGTATCAATTTGTGACGACTCTAAAGGTTTACTTAAAGCTATCCTCGTATAACTGCAGCACCCTAACTGTTTACTCATTATTCGCTTCAACACTCAGAAAGACATTATTACTACCTAATTTATGGAATTCTGAAGTCGACACTAAATTGTTTTTAGTCATGAGGGATTTCCAAATTTAATAAACATACTCTTCCTTTATATTCATCGTTTACATTTAATAAGTTAACTAATGTTAAATCTCATAATTTACATTAGTTTTATTAATAGTTTTTTATAACTATATAAGATATTCTAAAGTTCTGTGAACCGTTACCGATATATACATTAGGCTTCGTTATACTTTGATAAATAGTTGATTTAAAATAAAAACATAAAGCGCTTTTATTCATAGGATGATTGTTATGCGCATAAAAACTTTGAATTTAATTCTGCGGCTGGAACCATTCGAGTTCTCCGTACTCATATCTTTAGTGTTTACACTTTCATTTCCGCTTATAGGGAATACACATGAATAATAAGAATGACCACTGGCGTATAAAATGGTTTAGTGCCCCTTTAATGAAATTGTTTCGCAAGGTGACACCAACAATGTCTCAAACGGAACAAGAAGCACTTGAAGCCGGATCAGTTTGGTGGGATGGCGAGCTTTTTAGTGGTAAACCACAATGGAACAAGCTGCTTTCATTACCTGCTCCAGAATTAAGTAAAGAAGAACAGGAATTTATGGACGGCCCTGTCAATACCTTATGTAATATGCTGGATGACTGGCAAATCACCCAGGAAGATAAAGACCTGCCAAAAGATGTTTGGCAATATATAAAAGATAACGGTTTTTTCAGTATGATAATTCCCCGTCATTACGGTGGTAAAGAATTCTCTGCTTATGCTCACTCACAAGTTGTTATGCAAATTTCAACTCGTAGTATTTCAACTGCGGTTACTGTAATGGTGCCTAACTCATTAGGCCCGGGTAAATTACTACTTGAATACGGTACAGAAGAACAAAAAGATTATTACCTTCCACGTTTAGCTAAAGGTGAAGAAGTCCCCTGCTTTGCTTTAACCAACCCGCATGCCGGTAGTGATGCCGGCGCGATTCCAGATTTTGGTATTGTTTGCAAAGAAAAGTTTGAGGGTAAAAAAGATGTGTTAGGCATACGCCTAAATTGGGATAAACGCTATATCACGCTCGGCCCTGTTGCGACGCTGCTGGGTTTAGCATTTAAATTATATGATCCAGACCATTTAATAGGTGATGAAGAAGAACTTGGTATTACCTGTGCACTCATCCCAACGGATACTAAAGGTGTTGAAATTGGTAACCGACACTTTCCGTTGAATATGGTTTTCATGAATGGTCCCAATTACGGTAAAGATGTTTTTATTCCAATGGACTGGATCATTGGAGGTGAAAAACAAGCAGGACAAGGTTGGCGCATGTTAATGGAATGTTTGTCTGATGGACGAGCAATTTCACTTCCTGCTTTAAGTACGGGCGCAGGTAAGCTTGCCAGTTTATCAGTAGGTGCATACTCTCGCGTACGGCAACAATTTAAAATGCCGATTGGTAAGTTTGAAGGTGTAGAAGAAGCCTTAGCCCGTATTGGTGGATTAACCTATGTGATGGATGCTTCACGTTCATTAACATTGGCAGCATTAGATAATGGTGAAAAACCTTCAGTGATCTCTGCGGTTGTTAAATATCACTTAACTGAATCTATGCGTAAAGTGGTCAACGATGCAATGGATATTTTAGGTGGTGCAGGAATATGTCTAGGTCCTAAAAATATAATGGGACGTGCTTATCAAGCAATTCCTATTAGTATTACAGTTGAAGGTGCTAATATTCTCACCCGTTCAATGATTATTTTCGGTCAGGGTGCAATCCGTAGTCATCCGTATATATATAAAGAATTAGAATCTTTATCTGAACATGATGAAAATGAAGCGCTTGAACAATTTGATCGCGCTTTATTTGGACATATACAGTTTTTTATTACGAATACCCTTCGTTGTTTCGTAAATGGTGTCACCAATGCGTGGTTTATTCGCGCGCCTTCACGTGCAAATCGAAAAGTAAAACGCTATTACAAACAAGCCACACGCATGAGTGCAGCTTTTGCTTTAGTTACTGATATTTCATTAATGATTTTAGGTGGTTCACTTAAACGACGTGAAAAAATATCAGCTCGCTTAGGCGATATTTTAAGTCATCTTTATTTGCTGTCTGCAGTATTAAAACATTTCCAGGATCAAGGTGAGCATGAATCCGATCTCCCTTTTGTTCACTGGGCATGCCAATATAACCTACAACGCATTCAAACTGCTTTTAATGGGTTTTTACATAATTTTCCAAACCGTCCGATTGCTTTGGTATTGCGCTGGATTATTTTTCCATGGGGACGTCTTTATGCACCACCAAACGACAAACTGGGACATGAGATTTCAACCTTGCTGATCAATCCTTCTGAAATGCGAAACCGTTTAACTGCGGGCGTTTTTATTCCTGAAAAAGAAGATGAAGCCGTCACTCAACTTGAAAGTGCATTACATAAGGTTGTCGATGCTGCACATTTAGAAAAGAAAATTCGCCCCTTCCAAAAAACATTTAAACCTGAGCATGCAGGTTATGAAGCTATGGTTGAAGCAGCAGTAGCTGAAGGAATTATTGATAAGGATGAAGAGTATATTCTTAAGCAAGCAAACGAAGCACGCACAGCAGTAATCGGTGTTGATGATTTTACTTTTGAGTTGAAAAGAAAATAAAGAAATTAGGCAATATTATGGATAACCCGGATCAAAGAAAAAGTTTACCCAAACCTGTTTACATTGTGGATGGTAGTCGAACGCCTTTTTTAAAAGCAAAAGGAAAACCCGGTGATTTTGCAGCGGTTGATCTTGCTTTAGGTTGTGCTCGTCCATTATTGGCACGACAGCCCTTCTCTGCCGAACAACTCGATGAAGTGATTGTAGGTTGTATGATGCCAGGGCCAGATGAAGCTAACATCGCACGAGTAATCGCATTACGTTTGGGTTGTGGAAAAAAAGTCCCTGCCTGGACGGTGCAACGTAATTGTGCATCGGGTATGCAAGCAATAGATTCTGCAGCATCAGACATTTCTTTAGGCCGGGCAAACCTTGTACTTGCTGGTGGTGTCGAAGCCATGAGCCATGCTCCCGTTTTATTAAATAACGAAATGGTTGGCTGGTTAGGACGTTTGGCGATGTCTAAGCACCCAATGGATAAACTTAAAACCTTCGCTGCATTGCGCCCGCGTCACTTAAAACCAATTATCGGTTTACTACGTGGTTTAACCGATCCCGTTGTTGGTTTATCCATGGGACAAACCGCAGAAAATATTGCACATCGTTTTAATATCGATCGTTTGGCCATGGATACGTTTGCAGTACAAAGTCACGAACGTTTAGCAGCAGCACAAGAAGCAGGTTTGTTTGATGAAATTGAGGCTTTATACGATATAAAAGGTCATTCATTTTTAAATGATGATGGTGTTCGCACAGATTCATCGGTAGAACGCCTGGCAAAACTTCGCCCTGTATTTGATAGACAGTTTGGTAATGTAACCGCTGGCAACAGTGCGCAAATTACTGATGGTGCAGCCATGTTGTTGCTTGCAAGTGAAGAAGCAGTAAAAGAATTTAAACTTCCTGTTATGGGTAGATTAATAGACAGTCACTGGGCTGGACTCGATCCAGCTCAAATGGGACTTGGACCTGTTCATTCAGTTACACCAATTTTACAACGTAATGAACTGTCTCTTAAAGATATTGATTACTGGGAAATTAACGAAGCCTTTGCCGCGCAGGTATTAGGTTGTTTAGCCGCATGGCAAGATGAAAAGTATTGCAAAGAAGAACTAGGGCTTGAATCGGCTTTCGGAAAGGTAGATCAAAGCATACTCAATGTAGATGGCGGTGGCGTCAGCATTGGTCATCCTGTTGGCGCAAGTGGTGCACGAATTGTACTGCATCTTTTAACAGTACTTGAACGTAATAAAAAGAAACGTGGTATTGCCAGTCTATGTATTGGTGGTGGTCAAGGTGGTGCTATGTTGATAGAGCGCGGTAAGTAAAAACAAGCTTAACTTAGAGAATATAATATGGCTAAGAAAAAATATAAAAACTGGAAAATAAATCACGATGATGATGGCATTACCTGGCTACATTTAAATGTCCCTAAAGTCAGCGCCAATATTCTTAATGAGCAAGTTATTATTGAACTTGGCAGTATCGTTACAGAACTATCTGAAAACACTCCTGCCGGTGTTGTTATTTTATCGGATAAAGAAAGTGGTTTTATTGCCGGCGCGGACATTAATGAATTCACTACATTTGAGTCTGAAGAAGAAGCTTTAATCAATATTCAACGTGCTCATACTATTTTTAATAATATAGAAAATTTAAGTTGCCCTACTGTCGCTTTAATTCATGGTTTTTGTTTAGGTGGTGGTATGGAATTATCTCTGGCCTGCTGTTATAGAATAGCCGAAGAAAATTCTTCTCTTGGTTTGCCTGAAGTTAAGCTCGGTATTCATCCAGGTTTTGGTGGCACAGTAAGAAGCATTGAAAGAATGGGCAGTTTTTCTGCCTTAGATTTTATTTTAACGGGTCGAACACTAAAAGCACGACAAGCTAAAAAATCAGGTTTAATTAATTTCGCAGTACCTAAGCGACATTTAATAACTGCAGCAAAACAAACGATTCTTAAACCACCAAAAATTCCAGCCTTACCCTGGTGGGAAAAAATTGTTAATCACCGCCTGGTACGTCCATTAATTGCTAAAATGTTGATTAAAAAAGTATCTGCACGTGCGGCTCGTAATCATTACCCTGCTCCTTATGCCATTATTGATTTGTGGAAAAATCATTTAGATAACAGAACCCAGATGCTTGAAGAAGAAGCAAAATCGATTGCACATTTATTAGTGGGAAAAACAGCACAAAATCTTATTCGAATATTTAAACTCACGGATCAACTTAAAGGCTTAGCTAAAGATAAGTCTGTTTCCATAGAACATATTCACGTTATAGGTGGCGGTGTAATGGGTGGCGATATTGCGATTTGGTGTGCCCTGCAGGGTTACAATGTCACCCTGCAGGATCAAAATCACGACACCTTAGCAGCTGTAATAAAACGCGCAGCCAAACTTTATAAACGTTTACTCAAACAAAACCGCCTGGTGAATACAACCTTAGATCGTTTAATGCCAGATATTAAAGGTAATGGTTTAGTTAAAGCAGATATTGTTATTGAAGCTATTTTTGAAGATGCTGAAGTCAAATGTAACTTATATAAAGAAATTGAGCCCAAACTTAAACGTACTGCAATTATTGCAACAAATACGTCAAGTATTCCGCTTGAGCAACTAACTGATTCATTAAAGAAACCTGAACGTTTAGTCGGTTTACATTTTTTTAATCCTGTTGCAAAAATGCCACTGGTTGAAATTGTTGTTGGCAAAAAAACCAGTAAAAAAGCACAACAAATTGCGACAACATTAACCAAGAAAATTAAAAAATTACCTTTACCCGTTACCAGCACACCGGGATTTCTGGTTAACCGTATTCTCATGCCCTATTTAACTGAAGCAGTTACCTTATTTGAAGAAGGTGTTCCTATTACAGTAATCGACAAAATTGCATTAGATTTCGGTATGCCCATGGGTCCAATTGAATTAGCCGATACGGTAGGCCTTGATATTTGTTTACATGTTGCAGAAAATCTGGCTGAGTCAATGCCCATCACAGTCCCTGAACATTTACGTGATTTGGTCAACAAAAAAATACTCGGTAAAAAAACAGGACAAGGTTTTTATACTTTTAAAAAAGGTAAAAAAGTAAAACCAAAAGATAACAAAAATTACACAGCTCCAACGAATGTAAAAGAAAGACTAATATTAATAATGCTTAATGAGACCATGGCATGTTTGCGTGAGCATGTGGCGGAGTCAAAAGACTTGATTGATGCAGGTATTATTTTTGGAACAGGTTTTGCGCCATTCCATGGTGGTCCTTTACAATATGTTAAGGATAGAGGTCAGGAACAAGTATTAATGGCATTGGAAAATCTTGAAAAAACACATGGCCCTCGCTTTAAACCTGATGAAGGTTGGAAAACAATAGTGATTGAGTAAAATATATGCATAATAAACAAGACTACATTACCCCTGTTACAGTGAATAACCTTTCAGATTTGTTCTATGAAAGGGTAAAACATTCAGCGAATAAAATTGCTTATACATATTATGATGACACAGATAAAAGCTGGCATGATTTAACCTGGCAAGACATATCGAAAAAAGTTGAGCTTTGGCATACCGCATTTCGCCATGAAGGTTTAGTAAAAGGTGACCGTGTAGCTATTATGATGGGCAACTGTCCAGACTGGGTTATATTTGACCAGGCCGCATATAGTTTAGGGCTTGTTGTGGTTCCTGTATATACGAATGATCGCACTGAAAACATTCGATTTATTCTTGAAAATGCCAATGTTAAAGTATTTTTTATTGAAGATCCCTCACGTTGCAAAGCCTTATTAACAGATGAGGCACTATTTGATAAGCAAGGGCTTAACGAACTTTTACGAATAGTAACGCCGCAATCGATTGATGTTTATAAAAATTCTCGTTTAGTGCAAGTTGAGAACTGGCTTCCCTCCTATGCTGAAACGATTGAACGTGTAAATATTGAAGCAGATGATCTTGCTACTATTGTTTATACATCAGGTACAACAGGCCGACCTAAAGGGGTAATGCTAAGTCATAATAATATATTTTGTAACGCATACTCCGCATCTATAGTTGAACACTTTGATGGCAGTGATATCTTCCTCTCTTTTTTACCTCTATCACACATGTTTGAACGTACAGCAGGTTATTACATGCCAATGATTATTGGTGCAAAAATCGCTTATGCTCGTTCAATAGAAAAGTTAGGTGAAGACTTAATATCCATTAGCCCCACAATATTGGTAACCGTCCCCCGTATTTTTGAACGGGTTTATAACAAAATACATGATCAATTAGAGAAGAAATCTCCAATAGCCAGAAGTTTATTTAGTCTTGCAGTAAAAGTTGGTTGGTATCGCTTTTTAGTCATCCAGAAACGTGAAAAGTGGCATCCAAAATTGTTATTGTGGCCAATTCTGAATAAATTGGTTGCAGGAAAAATATTAGCTAAACTCGGTGGTAACCTTCAACTTGCAGTATCCGGGGGGGCCGCACTCGCTCCTGAGATTGCAAAAACATTTATTGGTTTAGGCCTAACAATTTCTCAAGGTTATGGTTTAACCGAAACAAGTCCCGTTGTATCTACAAACAAACTTAGCGACAACGATCCTTTCAGTGTAGGGCAAGCATTAAAAGATGTTGAAGTTAAACTTGGTGAAAATGATGAACTACTAGTGAAAGGCCCAACGGTAATGTTAGGTTACTGGGAGAATGAAATAAAGACAAAAGAAGTGATTGATACTGAAGGCTGGTTCCACACCGGTGATAAAGCAAAAATAGAAAATGAACATATTTATATTACCGGACGTTTAAAGGAAATTATTGTTTTATCGAACGGAGAAAAAGTTCCTCCCTCGGATATTGAATTAGCAATTAGCAGCGATCCTTTATTTGAACAGGTTATTGTTATTGGTGAGGCTAAACCATTTTTGACTGCCATTATTACAATAGAAAAAATCAATTGGCATAAATTTGCAACAGATCTATCTGTGCCAACAGATGAGTCTTCGCTTGAACTTGAAAAAGTAAAAACTATTTTTATTGATCGCATCAACAAACAATTAGCTTCTTTTCCAGGTTATGCAAAAATTATTCGTGCTCATATAGTATTAAAACCATGGGCTATTGAAGATGGCTTGATTACACCAACCTTAAAACTAAAACGCGCAAAGATTTTTGAAAAATATGAAAAAGAAATAATAGAGCTTTACCGTGGCCACTGATATCAATAAGCAGCCAGAGATTAGAGTATTACCTATGCCATCTGACACAAATGCCTCAGGTGATATTTTTGGTGGCTGGCTCATGTCGCAAGTTGATATTGCAGGAAGTATTGCTGCACATAGATATGCTGGAAACCATGTCGTTACAGTTGCTGTGAATGAGTTTCTCTTTCTTAAACCTGTGCTGGTAGGTGATTTAGTCAGTATTTATGCCAATATTGAACATGTAGGAAATACCTCTATTCGTATCGCACTTAATGTTATGGCAGAACATGAGCGAGGGAAAGCTAATGCACAAAAAGTTGCAGAGGCGATACTGACCTATGTTTCACTCGATGAAAATAAGAAACCAAAAACAATAAAACGACAATAATATTGATATTATGTTGTTATGCTAGCTTACCAAACAAATTAAAATAATTTTTTGTTGTTATCTCAGCAACCTCATCCAATGATATATCACGTAATTCTGCAATTTTTTCTGCTACGTTAACAACATAAGCTGGCTGATTGCTTTTCCCACGAAAAGGAACCGGCGCTAAATAAGGCGAATCTGTTTCAACTAATATTTTATCTTGAGGAATATTTTTAGCTACTTCCTGTAATGCTTTCGCACTATTAAACGTTACAATACCCGAGAAAGAAATAACAAAATTTAAGTCTAATGCTTTTTGTGCAACTTCCCAGTCTTCAACGAAACAATGCATCACTCCACCCGCTTCATCCGCCTTTTCTTCTTTGAGAATACGTAAGGTATCTTCAGTTGCATCTCGCATGTGAATAATTAATGGTTTTTTCGTTTCTCGTGATGCTGCAATGTGTCGACAAAAACGATCATGCTGCCAGCTTAAATCACCTTCACTGCGAAAGTAATCTAAACCTGTTTCACCGATAGCAACAATATCTTTATCATCGGCTAAAGTGATCAACTCATCAGTACTGGGATCATGTCCCCCCGTTTCATTAGGGTGCACGCCAACTGATGCTGAAATAAAATCATATTTTTTAGCTGTACCGATTACTGCTTTGAAATTTTCCATATTGATAGAAACGCATAACATATGACCGACACCCAGGTCGTTGGCATACGTGAGTGCATTAGATAGTTTGTCATCGTAGGGTGTTAAATCCAACCGATCAAGATGGCAATGAGAATCTACTAAGAACATATTTTTTTCACTTTTAAAATAATAGGTGGAATTAAGGTATCTACTGTAGGTTCGAATCATAGAGCCCCTCTTAAAAGATAAGTCTAGAGGCTATTAGTCGAACGCAGAGGTAAAAAATGACAATAAAGGTTAAAATTGACACCGCGTTCGACTAAAGTCGAATCTACAAAACAATCATATATTACCTGAAGGACATTGCTTGTAGATGTTTATTTAAATAAAAATCGGGCTAAAAAGCCCGACTCTAAAAATCACTATTCGTTTTAAACTACATGGTATGCGTTTGACGATCTGACTTTAATGCACCGGCTAAATAAGTTTCAATCTTGGTTCGTGCAGCACCACCATCCTGGTCACTAAATTGAACACCAATGCCTGCAGCACGATTACCTTGCGCGCCTTTTGGAGTAACCCAAATAATTTTACCCGCAACAGGTAGCTTTTCAGTTTCTTCCATTAAGGTTAAAAGCATAAAGACTTCATCACCCAAGCCATAATTTTTATTGGTTGGAATAAAGAGGCCGCCGTTTTTTACAAAAGGCATATAAGCAGCATAAAGTGCACTTTTATCTTTAATTGTCAGGGACAGAATACCTTGTCTTCCTGCTGGTGCAGCCATAATTTAAATCCTAATTATTATTTCCGTTTTAACCCCGCCCAGTGTAACAACAACCCTTCAACTAACATAAGCTGATTGGCTGGAGTGTCACTTAAGCGTATGGTGTCATTCAACCGATCTAACAAACCATACATTGACTTCAAGTCTACCTGTCCTGCTAAATTCTGCAAGGTTTGAGCGTAATCCAGATTCGCCATACTGTCTATTTGGCCACCTTGAAGAGCTCGAATCATATCAGTTAACCAACTGCTTACCCAATTTAACGGCAAGTTTCCTAAAATCTTGAATCCTTCTTTTGTCCACATTGTTGCGCTTTCAAGTGCATCAATATTACCCTTGGCAAGTTCTTGCCAGTTGTTAAAGAGTTTATCACGTACCTGTAATCCTTCATCTTTGGCCATCGCGGCAGCGGCTAAGGGTGCACCCGTACTGAGTTTTAAGACTAATTCAGGTTGAGCAACATTTTGCTGATTTAACCACTGCAAGCTCTGTTCTTCTGAAGGCAAATCAAATCGCACCATTTGAGTACGGCTGCGTATGGTTGCCATTAATTTAGATGGTTTATCCGATATAAGGATTAAAATCGTATTTTCCGGTGGTTCTTCAAGGGTTTTCAGCAAACTATTGCTGGCATTGATATTTAAGGCATCAGCGGGTGAGATAATAATGACGCGATAACCCAAACCATGGCTGGTTAATGAAACTTTCTGGATTAACTCACGAACCTGATCAACTTTAATACTTTTACCCACTTCTTCCGGATATAAAGTCAGTAAATCGGGATGAGATTCTGCTTGAATGAGCTTACATGACTTACATTCACCACAGGCTTTATCTGCTAAAGGCTGCTCACACATTAACCAATGTGTAAATTCAGCAGCGAAGGCCTTTTTTCCAATTCCAGCGGCACCATGGAACAATAAACCGTGGCCAAGACGCTTATTTTGCTGGCTATTTGTAAGGTTTTGCCAATTTGAGGTCTGCCAAGGGAACATTCGACGTTAAACCATTTTCTCAAGTACTGTTTGAATCGATTTTTGCACCACTTCAACGGCTGGAGCCGCATCGATAACTTGATAACGCTCAGGTTGAGCCGCTGCGCGAGCTAAAAAGGTATCACGAACCTTATTGAAAAAGTCGTGTTTTTCTAATTCAAAACGATCCGGAGCACTGCGTTTTCCGGCTCGTTCTAAACCGACATCAATCGGTAAATCAAGAACGAAGGTCATATCAGGACGAAGATCACCTTGAACCCATTGCTCCAAATCAGCAATTCGAGCCATGGAGATACCTCGCCCACCACCTTGATATGCATAGGTGCTATCAGTAAACCGATCACACAGTACCCATTTGCCAGCATCCAACGCAGGTTGAATCACTTCTTTTATATGTTGCGCACGAGCAGCAAACATTAGAAGCAACTCAGTATCATCACACATGGATTGTTCTTTTGCATCGAGTAACACGCCACGTAATTTCTCACCCAGTGCCGTTCCACCGGGCTCACGAGTAATAATAAGTTCTTTACCTGCTTCTCTAAGCCAGGTTTCGATAAAAGCCATATTGGTACTTTTACCAACACCTTCTGTGCCTTCAACGGTAATAAACTGGCCTCTTGGTATTGCACTTTTCATATTTTATGTCTTTATTTTGATTTTTTATGTTTATACGATGAAAAAGAACGTGCACGACCTTTCAACTGATATTTTATGACAGCATTATTATGTTCTTTTAATGTTGCAGAAAATGCATGGCTGCCATCACCACGTGAAACAAAGTATAAAGCATTACCCTCTGCTGGGTGTAGTGCTGCATAAATAGCGTCTCTCCCGGGTAAAGCGATGGGCGTAGGAGGAAGACCACGGCGACGATAAGTATTGTAAGGTGTATCACGCAGTAAATCTCGTTTGCGTATATTTCCTTTGTATTTATCCCCCATGCCGTAAATAACTGTTGGATCTGTTTGCAGACGCATTCGTTTTTCCAGTCGTCTTATAAATACCCCTGAAATTTGTTGACGCTCACTTGCTTGTCCAGTTTCTTTTTCAATAATAGAAGCCATAATCAAAGCTTCATAAGAATTTTTATATAACAAACCAACTGCACGGTTGTTCCATTCCTCTTTTAAAACAGTTTGCATAGATTTGTACACACGTTTTAAAATTTCAATATCAGTTACTTGTTTAGGAAAGAGGTATGTATCTGGTAAAAACTGTCCTTCGTAATGTATATCTGGAAAATTAAGTTTTTCCATGATTTCTTGTTTGGATAGATTTTCAATAGTATGTTTTATTTGAGGATGTTTATTAATCGCATCAAGTAACTGCTGAAATGACCAACCTTCGATAATCGTTAGAGAAAACTGAATAACTTTACCGCTAAAAATATCATTAAGAAATTCTTTTGTTGTTAACTTATCAGTTAAACGGTAATCACCCGTTTTCATTTTATTGGAAAGGCCATTTAAACGTGCATACCAAAGTAAATAACGCGGATGTTTAATAATTCCCTTATTGGTCAAATCATATATTACAGCCGAAAGTGAGCTACCGGACTTAATAGAGTAATCAAGTTCACTCGAATCAATACTTAAGCTGTTATCAAGTGCCTGTTGGTAGGTAGACCACATCCAACCAGATAAAACTAATATAATAAAAATGCCAACGACTATTATTTTTTTCATTACTGACCTGATTTTCTTATTTCTTCTTGAAGTTGCTTTGTTACCTTACCAACTTTAGTAAAGCGGGTTTTTGCTATTATTTTTATTGGCCAAACACCAAATAAACTATTACTTAAAAACAACTCATCTGCCATTTCAAGTTCAGTTTTACTGAATTCTTTTTCGTAGACAGCAAAACCATTTTCTTTTGCTATATTGATGATTTTTTTACGCATAACACCTGCAACGCCACACAGAGATAAACTCGGCGTGAAAATTTTATTATCCAATACAGCGAAAATATTACTCATGGTTCCATCAATCACATTACCTTGTGCTGTTAACATTAATCCTTCCTGAAATTCATCTGTATCCCATTCATTTCTTGCTAAAACCTGTTCCAGCCGATTCAGGTGTTTAATCCCGGCAAGTTTTGTATTTTCTGATAATGTAGTTTCACAGTAACAAACCTCAACTCCTTCGGTTTGATAACTCTCAGGATAATCTGGCCATGAATGACTGCTAAGAATACGAGTTACATTTTGTTCGCCTGTAAAACGATAACCGCGTTGCCCTTCTCCTCGTGTTACGATTAACTTAATAACAAATTGAGCTTCATCTTTATTATCACACAGCAACGCTATTTCTTTTTCGATTAGTTCTTTGTTTGGCAAAGTAATTGAAAGCTTCTCACAACCTAATGCTAACCTTTGCCAATGATCTTCCCATAAAAGGATCCTACCATTACGCACCGCCATAGTTTCAAATAAACCATCACCATACTGTAAGCCACGATCATGAATACTAATCGTTTCTTTTGCTTCGCCATTTATTAGAATTTCTGTCATATAAAAAACTTGTACTTTAGTCTAATTACTTTTTCTCTGTCTATTTCAGGCCCTGTTGTATCAGTATTATCTAAAACGCACATCAGCCTTTAACTTGTTATTGTAACGCAAGCAACAGTCCACGCGCTTTATGTCGCGTTTCCTCCAACTCAGATTGAGCAACAGAATCTGCTACCAAGCCTGCGCCAGCACGAAAAGACAGTGTATTATTTTCCAGTGTGATTGTTCTAATTAATATATTTATATCCATATCACCATTATGATTTAAATAGCCCATTGAACCGGTATAAGCGCCTCTGGCTTCGTTTTCGAGCTCCGAGATTATCTCCATACAGCGCACTTTAGGACAACCCGTAATGGTTCCACCAGGGAATACTGCCTTAATGACCTCTCCTGGTAATATTCCGTCTTTTAACCGGCCACAAATATTCGAAACAATATGGTGAACATGAGCATAAGACTCTAACACCATGAGTTCATCAACTTTAATCGTACCTGGTATACAAATTCGTCCTAAATCATTACGTTCAAGATCAATCAGCATAATGTGTTCTGCACGTTCTTTTGGATGAGAAATTAACTCTTCTTTTAATGCTTCATCTTTTTCTTTATCTATTTCACGCCGACGAGTTCCTGCTATTGGACGTGTTTCAGTTCGACCATTTTTAACACTAATTAAACGCTCAGGTGATGAGCTAATAATAGAAAAATTATTATGTACTGCTAATCCAGAAAACGGCGCGGGGTTTGTTTCTCGTAGTCTCTGATAAAGTTCAACCGCGTTAACTTTGCTGCTTTCCATTTTCCAAAGCCTGGAAAGATTAGCTTGAAATATATCACCATCAATAATGTATTGTTTTACTTTCTTTATTGAATTCAGATATTTATTTTCATCTTCTTCTTCAATGTTATTTAATTTAAGATAACTGTTTTTTTCTAAAGAATCAGATTGTTCGGCATCTGTTTTTAATTGTTTTAAGTAATTAAATTGATCTTCACAAATATAATATGTGCAGTCTTCTTTATGGTCATAAAGAATTGCAGCAGGAATACGTGTTGCATAGGCAATAGCTGTTGACGGTGCTTTTAGCTTAAGATGTGATTCAACTTGTTTTGCTAATTCATAACCGAGATACAAAAACCACCCACCTGTAAAAGGTAGTGTTTCACATTCAATAGTATTATCTCGTTTAGTTTTCCACCAATGGCTTAGGTTGTTTAAAAAGTCGTTACCGTCAATATCACTATAACCACTTAACTCTTCTTTACTGGATAAGGTTAATGTTTCTTGTGGGAAGGCAAAGAGAATATCGAAATGAGATGAGTCGGAGCTTTCAACACTTTCAAGTAAAAATGGATAACGTTTAGGATTGGATTTATGCAGGGCCAATAAGTTTTGCTGCCCCTGCTGGTTGTGTATTTTTAACCCTTTAGAATTAAAGGTATCAGAGCTTGATTTGGAATGCGGCATAATTGTGTTATTCGATTACAAATATTCCTTTGCCGGCACCGCGTTGGGCTGACACCCTCTAAATATATTTTATGAGCAGTGCTACGAGTCCAACCTACATTAAGAGCTACTAATTTTAAACCTTACGGAAAACCAATGTACCGTTTGTTCCGCCAAAACCAAATGAGTTTGAAACAGCCACATCAATTTTCATTTCTTGTGGCGTATCAGGGACAAAGTTTAAATCACAACCTTCATCAACATTAAAGATGTTAATAGTTGGTGGAGCAACCTGATCTTTAATCGCAAGTACTGCAAAGATAGCTTCAATACCGCCGGCGGCACCAAGTAAGTGTCCCGTCATAGATTTAGTTGAACTCATTGCTAATTTATAAGCGTGATCACCAAAGGTTAATTTAGCAGCTTGAACTTCTACAATATCGCCTGCAGGTGTTGATGTACCATGCGCGTTTACATAATCAACTTCGTCAGGATTAATCCCTGCATCATTGATTGCATTATTCATACAACGGCTTGCACCTTCACCGCCTACTGATGGTGTTGTCATGTGATAGGCATCACCACTCATACCAAAGCCTAAAACTTCAGCATAAATTTTTGCGCCACGTGCTTTAGCGTGTTCATATTCTTCGATAACCATTACACCAGCACCATCACCTAAAACAAAACCATCACGGTCTTTATCCCAGGGACGACTTGCTGTTGCAGGATCATCATTACGTGACGACAATGCGCGAGCCGCAGCAAAGCCACCAAGTCCTAAAATAGATGTTGCGTTTTCTGCACCACCGGTAACCATAACATCACAATCACCATGCTCAATCATACGTGCCGCATCACCAATGCTGTGAGTTGCTGTTGCACACGCCGTTGTTATTGCATAGTTAGGGCCTTTAAAGCCATAACGAATAGAGAGGTTACCAGAGATCATATTAATGATTGTTGCAGGTATTAAAAAAGGTGAAATTTTACGTGAGCCACCTTTTTGATATTTTTCATAGTTAGCTTCGATCGTATTTAAACCACCGATACCTGAACCAATAGATACACCGATACGATGCGCATTTTCTTCTGTTGTTTCTAAACCAGAATCTTCTATCGCTTCAATTGCTGCGGCAATACCGTAATGAATAAACGAATCCATCTTACGAGCATCTTTTGCAGACATAATACTTGTCACATCAAAGTTTTTAACAGAAGCAGTAAAGGTGGTTGCAAAAGCAGAAGCATCAAAAGCAGAAATGGTTTCAACACCACTTTTACCGGCAAGAATATTCTTCCAGCTTTCTTCAACTGTATTACCAACTGGAGAAAGCATTCCCATACCCGTTACAACCACACGACGATTAGCCATTATCTTATCTCTATTGTATTTAACTTATAAATTATTATTATTTTCTACCATTATAGAGCAGTAGAAAATAAAAAACCGCTGCCCTCATGCATCTCTGCATAATGGTGCGGTTTCATATTACGATAAAACAGGTTTAGCCGTTAGTGTTAATATACTTAACCGCTTCTGCTACCGTAGTGATTTTTTCTGCATCTTCATCAGGAATTTCAGTTTCAAACTCTTCTTCAAGAGCCATAACTAATTCAACTGTGTCGAGTGAATCAGCACCCAAGTCGTCTACGAATGAAGCATCTTTCGTTACTTCTTCTTCCTTAACGCCCAATTGCTCAATTACGATTTTTTGTACACGTTCTTCAATGCTGCTCATTTGGTCAATTCCTCCAATTTTTATTCGATTGACGCTGCGGGCGCTATTGTATTGGAAACACCCGATAGATTCTAGTTTCATGGCCATTTTAGCCAAATAAATCACATATTTAATTAATATTTAATCTTTTCTACATCAATACTTTAACGGATAGAGAGAATTCAGAGAACAAGGCGAAATTTGTCGAAAAAGCGGAATTCACACGCAGTGAATGAGCATTTTGAGACGAATTTCGTAGTTTCCCACCTTTCGCATCAACTCATATGCATGCCGCCGTTGACGTGTAACGTCTCGCCAGTGATATAAGCTGCTTCAGGAGACGATAAAAAGGCCACTGCATGGGCAATTTCTGCTGCATCACCTAATCTTCCAAGCGGAATCTGGCCTAATAACGCGTCACGCTGCGCTTCTGGCAAAGCTTTAGTCATATCTGTATCAATAAAGCCCGGTGCAACTACATTTACGGTGATGCCTCGAGATCCAACTTCACGGGCCAGAGACTTACTAAAGCCAATGACACCCGCTTTCGCCGCTGCATAGTTAGCCTGCCCTGCGTTACCGGTAACACCAACAACTGAAGCAATACTAATAATACGGCCTTTCTTCGCCTTCATCATGCCGCGTAAACAGGCTTTACTAACGCGAAAAATTGAGCTCAGGTTGGTATTCATGATGTCATCCCATTCAGCATCTTTCATGCGCATAACGAGGTTGTCACGGGTAATACCGGCATTATTAATAAGAATAGAAGGTGCAGCAAACTCTTCAGTAATTGCTTTAACTGTGTCGGTAATGCTGTCTTGATCGGTCACATTCATGACCATTCCTTTACCTTTAATATCGTTTTCTTTCAGGTAGTTAGAGATGTTTTCTGCACCACTTTCTGAAGTTGCTGTGCCTATTACAGTTGCGCCTTGAGCACCTAAAGCCAATGCGATTTCCTTACCAATACCACGGCTGGCACCGGATACGAATGCAATTTCATTTTCTAAAGACATAATCTGTTCCTCGTAATTTTATAACGCAGCTTCAACTGTTGCTGTATCAAGCAATGCGGCTGAAGTCAGCGCTTTATTAATTCGTTTATTGAGCCCAACCAAAACCTTACCCGGACCACATTCAATAAATTGATCTGCACCATTAGCAGACATTTTCTCGATTGTATCAACCCAGCGTACTGGACTGAAAAGCTGACGTTTTAAGGCATCGCGGATATCTGATTCAGACTCAGCAGCAATAACATCAACATTATTAAAAACAGGAATAGAGGGTGTTTTAAATGAAATAGTATTAAGTACTTCAGATAATTGCTCCGCCGCAGGTTTCATTAAAGCACAATGAGATGGCACGCTAACAGGTAATTCCAGAGCACGTTTTGCACCCTTTTCTTTCGCTAAAACACAAACACGTTCAACTGCTGCTTTGTTACCCGCAACAACAACCTGGCCAGGTGAATTGTAGTTTACAGCTTCAAGTACTTCACCTTGCGCAGCATCAAGACAAACCTGGCGTACAAGTTCATCTTCCATACCTAAAATCGCCGCCATTGCACCTGTACCAGCGGGCACAGCTTGCATCATAAACTTGCCACGTTGAGATACTAATTTAATAGCATCAACAAAATCTAAACTACCGGCACAAACCAAGGCAGTGTATTCACCTAAACTATGACCGGCCATCATTACTGGCATCGCGCCACCTTTAGCCTGCCATACACGCCATGTTGCAACACCGGAAGCTAACATTGCTGGTTGAGTAACATCAGTAGAGTTTAATTTTTCTGCAGGTCCATCTTGAATAAGAGACCATAAGTCATAACCTAATGCATCAGATGCTTCTTTAAACGTTGCAGAGACTTCTGAAAAATTTTCAGATAGATCTTTTAACATGCCCACTGATTGTGAACCCTGACCTGGAAAGATAAATGCTAAAGACATTTTTGATCCTTTATTTATTTTTATAACTACTAAGAACGCAAAGAAAAATAATAAAAGGTTCGGGGTATAATGTTTTTCGTAGGTTCGAATTTATTCGAACCTGCAATATATCCCTTGAATCCTTCGTGTTAGTTAAATTAGTATTTAATTAAAGCCGAACCCCAGGTGAAACCGCCACCGAATGCTTCTAATAAAATGGTTTCACCACGTTTAATTCTTCCATCACGTACCGCTTCGTTTAATGCAAGTGGTACTGAAGCTGCTGAAGTATTGCCGTGTTCATGAACTGTTACTACAACATTATCCATCGACATCCCCAGTTTTTTTGCTGTCGCATTAATGATGCGAATATTAGCCTGATGCGGAACGAGCCAGTCAATATCAGATTTTTCCATATGATTAGCCGCGAGAGTTTCATCAACAATTCGACCTAATGTATTGACTGCCATTTTAAAAACTTCGTTGCCTTTCATTTGCATGTAGGCTTCACCCGATCGAAACAATGCAGGATTCTCAGATACACCGGCTGGAACTGTTAATAATTCTTTATACTTACCATCTGCATGTAAGTGTGTAGATAAAATACCGGGAGTATCACTTGCTTGTAAAATCACAGCACCGGCGCCATCACCAAATAAAACACAGGTGGTACGATCATTCCAATCTACAGTACGTGACATGGTTTCAGCACCAATCACTAATGCTGTTTTATGTGTGCCAGACTTAATAAACTTATCAGCAATACCTAGCGCATAAACAAAACCGGTACATACCGCTTGCACATCAAAAGCAGCACAACCATGAATATCAAGCCTGTCTTGTAGTAAACATGCAGTACTGGGGAAAATACGATCAGGTGTTGTAGTAGCAACAATAATTAAATCAATATCATCTTTAGTTAAACCTGCGGCATCCATGGCATTTAATGCCGCTTTTTCAGCTAGATCACAGGTCGTTTCACCATCAACAACAAGGTGACGTTTTTTAATCCCTGTACGAGACGTAATCCATTCATCAGTAGTATCTACAATCTTTTCCAGATCAGCATTGGTAACAACCTTTTCAGGCAAATATCCACCGGTGCCTGTAATATTTGAATAGATCAACTTGCTTGCCTCGTGGCTAATTGGCTTTCTAATTTTTCACTTATTAATGCAGGTACATCTTTTTCGACTTCTACCATTGCAACATGGATGGCATTATAAAAAGAATAAGCATCTGCACCACCATGACTTTTAACAACAACACCTTTTAAGCCTAAGAAACTAGCTCCGTTATATTCACGTGGATCAACACGCTTTTTAAATCTTTTTAATGCTGGCATAGAGAGTAAAGCAGAAAATTTAGAAAAGATATTTGCTTTGTATTCATCTTTTAGAAAACCGGTAAACATTTTTGCTGCGCCTTCAGCTGTTTTTAACATGACGTTGCCAATGAAACCATCACAAACAACAACATCAACCGTTCCTAAAAAAATGCCATCGCCTTCAACATAACCAACATAATTAAGATTACTGTCAGCGAGTAAACGTGAAGCTTCTTTAACACGTTCATTGCCTTTAATTTCTTCTTCACCAATATTTAATAAACCAACTGTTGGTGAATCAAGATCAAAGATAGCTCCAGCTAACGCATTACCCATGAAAGCAAATTCAAGTAATGATTCTGCGGAAGAATCAACATTCGCACCCAGGTCTAAAACGTGGGTAAAACCAGTTGGGTTATTCGCATTAGGTAAAGTGCTACAGATAGCCGGACGATCAATACCAGGTAATGTTTTAAGTACAAAACGTGCGGTGGCCATAAGAGCGCCTGTATTACCGGCGCTAACAGAAGCTTGCGCTTTGCCTTCTTTAACCAGGTTTATTGCAACACGCATAGATGAATCTTTTTTGCCACGCAGGGCTAATGATGGCGCTTCAGAAGAACCAACAAC
The DNA here is from genome assembly GCA_964605385.1 of uncultured Thioalkalispiraceae bacterium. Lineage (GTDB taxonomy): Bacteria > Pseudomonadota > Gammaproteobacteria > UBA6429 > Thiohalophilaceae > JAGLTQ01. The sequence goes on along the minus strand of CAZSCK010000002.1, from coordinate 76,580 downwards.
TTGTGTAGCATGTTGAATAGAAATACGAGAGGGAAACTTTGTTGCTTTATCACCTAGCTCTTTATTGATGGCATTTTCATCGCCAACAAGAATTAAAGATAAATGCTCATATTTTGATAAAGCATCAAGTGCTGCCGGTACCACAATGGAAACGCCGAAGTCGCCGCCCATACAATCGAGTGATATCGTTACTTGAGATTTACTCATAAATTATGATGTCCACTTAAAGCAAAGACGGGATATGGTTTCCCATATCCCGCACAATAATTAACCTTGTTATTTTAAAACCTAAGGTTAAAGGCTAATAAAGGGAATTACTCGCCCTTAGTTTCGATAACTTTCTTACCACGGTAAAAACCGTCAGCAGTTACGTGATGACGTAAATGTGTTTCACCTGAAGTAGAGTCAATTGACGTTGTGCTAGCAGTCAATGAGTCATGTGAACGACGCATGCCGCGACGTGAAGGAGTTACTTTGTTCTTTTGTACAGCCATGATAAAGCCTCGTGTTACTTATCTGTCTTTAAACTTGCAAGAATATCAAACGGGTTGTCCCGCTCCTCACTCTCAGTGTCTGGTTCATTTTGCTGGCTGCCCCAACCTTCTACAACATTATCAGAAGAACAATCTTCATTCTGATGTTTTGGTATAGGTGGTAAAGCCAGGAGGATTTCATCCTCAATAATATCCGATAACATCATCGATTTATTATCTATCAGTGTTGCCTCATACCCTTCGGGTAATCTTTCCATTTCAGCTTCAGAACGTACAAATGCTAACTGAAAATCGAGTGCAATAGGAAGTTCCATTTCTCCCATACAGCGTTGGCAAATGAGTTTAGCATCAGCTTTAATTTGACCGGCTAATATAACAACCTGATTAATATCAACTGAAAACCCCACATCAATATATACTTCACCGTCACCACAAGAAAGCGCATTAATTAGTCGCTTCATCTGTTTAAGGGGAATTGTGCCCTGAAAGCGTTCTTTTCTCGTCGCAAGACGAATTGGGTCCACTTCCAGAGGTAGTCTTTGATGCTGCCCTGACATAGGCCGCGGATTGTATCGGGGTGATACCTTCATGTCAAAAAAAGTGCCACAAATAACTAAAAAAAGCCTTAATAATCCGTCTGTTCCGTGATATTTGTCTATTTTTTGACCAGCTTACATTTTATCTCGAACTTGACAGCGTGGCACGATTTTCATACATAGGTATATGGGTTTGAAAAGGTCAAAATAATAATGATAAAAAAGCTACTAATCGCTAATCGTGGGGAAATTGCAGTCCGCATTGTACGTGCCTGTGCAGAGATGGGGATTAAGTCAGTTGCGGTCTATGCAGAGGCTGATCGTTATGCTTTACACGTCAAAAAGGCGGATGAAGCCTATAGTTTGGGGCCAGATACGGTTGCAGGCTACCTGAATTCTCATCATTTAGTGAATATTGCGATTGCCACAGGTTGTGATGCTCTGCATCCAGGTTATGGCTTTCTTTCAGAAAACCCCGAATTAGCTGAAACTTGCCAGCGCCGTGGTATTTATTTTGTTGGCCCTGATGCACAAACAATTCATAAATTAGGCGATAAAACCATTGCCCGCCAGACCATGACTTCTGCGGGAATTCCAGTCACTCCAGGCAGTAATGACAATGTTGCCGATATTGATGAAGCTAAAAAGATTGCCAGTGAAATTGGTTATCCTGTGATGCTCAAAGCCACTTCTGGTGGTGGTGGTCGTGGTATTCGACGTTGTGATACGGAATTGGAACTCATCCGTAACTATCCTCGCGTTATATCTGAAGCCGAAAAAGCCTTTGGTAGCGCTGAAATTTTCATTGAAAAATTCATTACTGATCCACGTCATATTGAAGTTCAGGTACTGGCTGATCATCATGGCAATGCCATTCATCTGTTTGAACGAGACTGTTCCATTCAACGCCGTCACCAAAAACTCATTGAAATAGCCCCTTCTCCACAGTTATCTGAGGAACAACGTCAATATATTGGGGATTTGGCGGTTAAAGCTTGTCTTGCATCGGGCTATAAAAATGCGGGTACTGTCGAATTTTTGCTCGATGAAAATGATAATTTCTATTTTATGGAGATGAACACACGATTACAGGTTGAGCATACGATTACTGAAGAAATTACCGGCATTGATATTGTGCAAGAGCAAATTCGAATTGCTTCAGGTTTAAAACTGCGATATCAACAATCTGATATTTCACGGCGTGGATTTGCCATGGAATTTCGTATTAATGCAGAAGATCCAAAAAATGATTTTCTCCCCAGCTTTGGCAAAATTACACGTTATTTTGCAGCCGGTGGTCCCGGTGTTCGAACTGATGGTGCAATTTATAGTGGTTATGTTATTCCACCCTACTACGATTCTATGTGTGCCAAACTCATTGTCTGGGCGATGGATTGGGACTCTTTGATTGACCGTTCACGCCGCGCGCTACGAGACATTACGCTTTACGGTGTAAAAACAACCATACCTTATTATATAGAGATTCTTGCTTCGGCTGATTTTCAAACCGGTAAATTTAATACCAGCTTTGTTGAAAAACATCCTGAGCTTATTAATTATTCTGTTAAACGTTCTTCACGAGAAGTTGCTGCCGCTATTGCTGCAGCATTGGCTGCTAACTCTGGTATATAGCTTCAATATATAAAATCACGAGGATTCGATTCGATGTCAAAAGTTAATATAACAGACACTATTTTACGTGATGCACATCAGTCATTGATTGCAACACGCATGCGCACAGAAGACATGCTACCGATTTGTGAGCGTCTCGATAAAATTGGTTACTGGTCACTTGAAGTCTGGGGCGGTGCGACTTTTGATGCCTGCGTACGGTTCCTAAAAGAAGACCCATGGGAGCGTTTACGTTTACTTCGTGAAGCTTTACCTAACACGCGCTTACAAATGTTATTACGAGGCCAAAATCTTTTAGGCTACCGTCATTATGCCGATGATGTTGTACGCGCTTTTGTTAAACAAGCGGCTGAAAATGGCATTGATGTCTTTCGTATTTTTGATGCTATGAATGACTTACGTAACTTAAAAACATCTATAGAAGCAGTTAAAAAATCCAATAAACATGCACAAGGTGCACTTTGTTATACCACCAGCCCTGATCATAACCTGCAATACTTTATAAGTTTAGGCCGCGAGCTGGAAAAAATGGGCTGTGACAGCATTGTTATTAAAGACATGGCGGGCTTGCTCACACCGAGCATTACTGCCGAGTTAGTTAAAGCATTAGTTGATCAAGTCAGTATCCCTGTTCATCTACATTCACATGCAACGGCAGGACTTGCCAGTATATGTCAATATAAAGCAGTGGAAAATGGCGCTTTTGGTATTGATACTGCAATATCTTCTTTTTCAGAAGGCACCAGTCACCCGCCAACCGAAAGTATGGTTGCTGCATTTAAAAATACTGAATTTGATAGCGGTTTAGACTTGCCTGCACTACAGGAAATTGGATTTTACTTTTATGAAGTAAGAAAAAAATATCATCAGTTTGAAAGTGAGTTCACTGGTTTAGATACTCGTGTTCAGGTTAACCAGGTTCCCGGCGGCATGATTTCTAATTTATCAAACCAGCTAAAAGAACAAGGTGCACTATCACGTATGAATGAAGTGTTAGAAGAAATTCCACTGGTACGAAAAGAGTTAGGCAACCCCCCTCTGGTGACGCCCACTTCTCAAATAGTCGGGACACAGGCAGTATTAAATGTCATTGGCGGTGAGCGTTATAAAACCATAACAAATGAAGTAAAACTCTACCTGCAAGGCCGATATGGTAAAGCACCGGGAAAAATCAGCCCGCAAGTACAACACATGGCCATAGGCAATGAAGATATTATTGAATGCCGCCCTGCTGACTTACTTAAAGATGAAATGGATAAGTTATGCAAAGAAATTGGAACGCTCGCACATAATGAAGATGATGTTTTAATCTATGCAATGTTCCCTGATATAGGTCGAACTTTTTTACAAGAGCGTGATGAAGGAAAATTAATTCCAGAAGCACTTGAACCGGCAAACATGGATAGCAATGGCCATAATGCCGCAACTGAATTTAACGTTACCATTCATGGTGAAACTTATCATATAGGCTTAACAGGTGCAGGTCATCGTACACATGATATGCGGCCTTATTATTTGAGTATCGACGGTGTACCAGAAGAAATTATGGTAGAAACATTAAGCGAAATTGATCTTGATGAAGCTGAAGGACAACCGCGTAAAACATCTTCCAGTGGTAAGCGTCCTCGTGCAACTGAACCAGGACATGTCACTACATCCATGCCCGGAGTAATTGTTGAAGTTTTGGTTAATGTAGGCGATAAAATAAAAGCTGGTGATCCAGTATTAATTACTGAAGCGATGAAAATGGAAACTGAAATTCAGGCTGCAATATCAGGTACAGTTATAGCTATTCATGTTGTTAAAGGTGATAGCGTAACACCTGATGAAACGTTGGTTGAAATACAAAGTTAATTATCTTCACGTAATGACAGCAATCTTCTTTTTGTCTTTATGGTAATTGTTTATAATCTTATTTTTTAAATAGAACTGTATAATTATGAAACTTATTCTCGCTTCAACCTCACCTTTTCGCAAAGCCATCCTTGATAAGCTCGGTGTTGATTTTGATACTGTTTCACCTGAAACAGATGAAACTGCATTAGCTGATGAAACACCTCAACAACTTGTTGAACGTTTATCAATTGCCAAAGCGAAAGCGGTTGCAGACAAAGTCAGTGATGCGCTGGTAATTGGTTCTGATCAAGTTTCAGTTATAAACGGTGAGATTATTGGTAAACCACACACACATAAAAATGCGGTTAAACAATTACAAAATGCATCCGGGAAAACAGTAACTTTTTATACGGGGCTTTGTTTATATAATTCTTCAACGCAACAATATCAATCTGAAGTTGTTCCATTTAATGTGGTTTTTCGTGACCTCAGCGATCAGCAAATTGAAAGTTATTTACGAAAAGAACAACCCTATAATTGCGCAGGCAGTTTTAAGTCTGAAGAATTAGGTATTGTTTTATTTGAAAAACTTGAAGGCGAAGACCCCAACACCTTAATGGGCTTACCCTTAATTCGTTTAATTAAAATGCTAGATAAAGAACAATTTACTATTCTTTAAAGATTTAGTTTTTATTTTCACCCCAGCCCCTATAAAACCCTAGATAAAATAAGCTTTATATCGTTTTTCATAACAATATAGCCAAAATTAATGCTGCTATTGCCTAAATATTTTATGAAACAGGCCGATAATTATCATGTATCGTTTATATAAAGAGCAGAATGAAAAATACAATCACACCGATAGATTATGAACTGGTTATGCCTGATGATGACTTTATTTCCTCAAAAACCAATATAAAAGACATTTTAACCTATGTTAATCCTTTATTTATTGAATATTCAGGATATAAAGAGTCAGAATTATTGGGGCAACAGCACAATATTATTCGCCACCCGGATATGCCCCGCGTAATTTTCAAATTGCTGTGGGAAACAATCAGAAACAATCGTGAATTCAATGGCTATATTAAAAACTTAGCCAAAGATGGTAGTTATTATTGGGTTTTTACTAATGTGGCTCCCAGCTTTTCCTCTGATAATGAATTATTGGGTTATTACTCTGTTAGGCGCAAACCTGATGCCGAAAAACTGAATTACATTAAAAACATCTATGTTGATTTGTTAGAGATTGAGCAACAATCGTCTGCTAAAGAGGCTATTGATAACTCTCTCTATAAGTTAAACACAATATTGAATGGCAGAGAAAAAGGATATGATGAATTTATCCTTACTATTTAAATCCCGAGCTGTAATATTACGTCTTACAGTAATAATAGCTGTGCTCGTCTATGTACTGCTAACTTACGACTTTGATTTAATATTTATTATTATAGCTTTGCTTGTTACTTTTGTAACAATAAAAGATCAACTTAAATTAATACAACACACATCCAGACACCAGAATATTAACAAACTTGCTCAAAATCTGGCAAAAGGGGAACTTGAATACAGAATAACAAATATAAAAGGTGATTCTCTTTATCAAGAAACAATTAATAATTTAAATACGGCAATGGATCAAGTTGAAACGTTTGTCCGTGAGGTAAGGACCACTTCCAATACGGCACAACAACGTATTTTTTATCGGAATACGTTTACACAAGGTATGAAAGGTATGTTTAATACCACATTAAATACTATCAATTTTTCACTTGATGTAATGAAACAAAGACATGTGCAACAAAATATCAGTAATTTATTTTCAGAACTAAGTAGTTTAAAAACATCTCATTTACTGCAAAACCTTGAAATTAATCAAAACGATATTGCCATTATAAATAACGAACTTACGACTGTTGAAGAAGCTACAAAAAATGCAGCCAATAGTGCCCTGGCAAGCAAACAATCTGTAAACAAAGTTATTGAAAACACATCACAAATTGTTACACGAATTTCTGATTTAAAAAGCTCATCCGTTAAACTTGATGAAAGCAGTACTGAGATATCCGATATTATTTCTTTTATTGCCAGCATTGCCGATCAAACTAACCTTCTTGCTTTAAATGCAGCCATAGAAGCAGCACGTGCAGGTGAATATGGACGTGGTTTTGCTGTAGTTGCAGATGAAATTCGATCATTGGCAGACAATACAAAAAACGCAACCGCAAAAATCACAAGTATTATTAGTAATATTGTTGATGCCAGCAATAATATTTTAGCAGAGTCCGCACGTATCGAAGAATATAGTAGTGTTTCACATCAATTGGTAACTGAATTTAATCAAAACTTTAGTGAGTTCTCCGATGTTGCACAACGTACATCAGAATCAATTGCGCATTCACGTATGATTAGTGCTTTAACACTCGCAAAAATTGATCATATTGTATATATGCAACGTGCCTACCGAGCTATAGAGGTTGGGGCTGATTCAGAAGAAGCGCACAGTGTTGCAGTAGATGAAACGGAATCGAGTTTTGGGCAATGGTTAACATCTGCTGACGGTGGCCAAACATACAGTCATTTACCCAGCTTTGCTCAAATAAATTCACCAAATAGTGCTATTCATTTATATGTAAATGTTATGACAAATATGCTTAAAGGTGACTGGAAAAATAGTGTTGAGTTACAAGAACAATTATTATTAGATATGCAGTGTGCGGAAACAGCCAGTGTTGATCTTCTTGATTTATTAAGCAACCTTGTTGATGAGAAAAAACTTTTTGAAAGCACCGATGAAGATAGTGCTGGCGATATCGATTTATTTTAGGCACCACTAATTTTAATATAAAAAAAGGGAGCGTAAAAGGCTCCCTTTTTTATTTCTTTTAAAATATATTACTGCAAATTAAAACCACGTTCAAAAATGCTAGCCATAGCAACCCCTAAGCGATCAGCAAAACGATCCAGATAATTAGGACGAGGTGTGTAATCAATGATTTTTTCTGCTTCAATAATTTCTCTTGCCACAAAACCACTGCTACCCAGACCATCGGTTAAACCAAGAGCAACACTTTCTTCACCTGTCCAGATCAAACCTGTAAATAGTTTTTCATCGTCTACAAGACGTTTGCCACGTCCTTCTTTAACAGTATCTATAAACTGCTTATGAATAGTACCTAATAATGTTTGTATATGTTTTTTGTCAGAGCTTTTAACATCAGAAAAAGGGTCCAGAAAACCTTTGCTTGTTCCTGCAGTATATAAACGACGCTCTATACCTAACTTTTCCATTGCTTTGGTAAAACCAAAGCCGTTCATTAATACGCCAATCGAACCAACTATGCTGGCTTTATCAGCGTAAATTTCATCAGCTGCTACGGCAATGTAATAACCACCGGATGCACACATATCAGAAATAACGGCATATAATTTTTTATCTTTGTATTTTTTACGTAATCGTTTAATTTCATCATAAACATAACCTGCCTGAACCGGACTGCCTCCCGGACTATTGATACGCAAAATAATTGCTTTTGCTTTTGGCTCTTTAAATGCCGCACGTAAACCATGAATAATATTATCTGCACTGGCCTCTGCTCCCGCGGCTATAACACCCTGTACATCAACCAGAGCAGTATGTTCGCTTGCTTTGCCTAATTTGCTAGTTCCATCCGATGATGAAAATGCAACAATTAAAAGAACCAGAATATAAACAAAGAAAAGGGCTTTGAAGAAAATACCCCATCTACGAGCCCGACGCTGTTCATCTACTGCAGCAAAAGCGAGTTTACTAATAACATCTGCTTGCCATTCTTCTTTGTTTTTTATTTCATCGGTCATGATGAGTTTTCCTTAATGTATTTTTAATAATTATGATACGGTGTCTAATACATCCCCTCATAATCAAATGAAACCCGTTATTGCGAGGAAACACTGATAAACAAATATTTATTTAGTGTTGATGCGGCAATCTTCTGGAGATTGCTTCAGTCACTTTGTTCGCTCGCAATGACAGGAGTTACCGAGCATTACTTTAAACTAATTCAAAAGCCATTGATGCAAGTCGTTAATACTATCTAAACAAGTTAATGGTTTGCAATCTAATAAGCGCTTTTTTTCATGTACACCATAGCTTACAGCAACAGAATGTGCAGCGGCATTATTGGCCATTTGTAAATCATACTCGGTATCACCAACCATAATTGCTTCATTTGCTTCGATACCATAATAATCAATAATATCCAACATCATTTGTGGATGTGGTTTTGAATGTGATTCATCTGCGCAACGTGTAATAGGGAAATATTCACCCATGCCGGTTTCTTTTAAAACTTTATCCAGACCATTACGTCCCTTGCCTGTTGCCACGGCTAAAAAGTAATCTTTTGTTTGTAACTCTTTAACCAGTTCACGCGCACCTGTAAATAATTCACTAGGGGCTGTATTCTGGTCAAAAAAATGTTTGCGATAACGATCAACTAAAGCCGTTAATTCTTCATCAGTAGCTTGAGGATATAAAGCAAACAAAGCTTCACGCAGACCGAGTCCAATAATATTTTTTAATTCATCATCAGTCTTTGATTCCAGACTCAATTCTGTTATTGCACTTTGTAAACAATTAACAATATGATCGGCAGAATCCATAAGCGTTCCATCCCAATCGAAAACAATCAATTTAGCTTCATGATTCATAATAATTCAGCTTTCATAATTCTATATTCAACTTATTTAAAACATTAACCAAGACTTCATCGAGTGGAGCTTCTACATAGATAGGGACATCTTCACCCGTTTCAACATCGGGTAAGTGAAACTTTAATGAAAAGGCATGTAAAAACAAACGCTTCAATCCTTTGCTTTTCATTTGCCGGTTAAATTCATCATCACCGTATTTATCATCACCCACTATTGGGTAGCCAAGATGTTGTGCATGCACACGAATTTGATGGGTGCGGCCAGTATCGAGTTTCACACTCATTAAGCTGGCTTCATCAGCTACAGAATACGGACTGAATTGAGTGCGTGCATTTTTGCCTTTTGGATCGACAAAAACGAGACGTTCGCCTGATTTAATGACATTTTTTAGCAAAGGCACATCAACCCACTTACCCGTTCCCTTCCATTTTCCTTTTAACAAGGTTAAATAACGTTTATCCATGCTGCCTTCACGCAGTTGCTCATGTAAACGTCTTAAAGCACTGCGTTTTTTGGCAATAATAAGGCAGCCTGAAGTATCCCGATCTAATCGGTGTACCAACTCAAGGTTTTTATCATTCGGGCGCAGTTCGCGTAGTGCTTCAATAAGCCCATAACTGAGTCCACTCCCCCCATGTACAGCAAGCCCTGAAGGTTTATTTATAACCAAAATACGCTTATCTTCGAATAAAATACTGGACTCAATCTGCTGTAAAACCTTGTCTGAAGCTTTTCCTGGTGCTTTTTTCTCGGCTTGGCGTACAGGTGGAATACGTACCATATCCCCCTCTTTGAGACGATATTCGGGCTTAATACGGCCTTTGTTCACCCTGACCTCACCTTTTCGTACAATTCGGTAAACAAGGCTCTTTGGAACCCCATTTAACTGCCGCATTAGGTAATTATCAATACGCTGACCTGCATGATCGGCGCTTATCTCGACAAATTGGACTTTTGGGGAGGGTGTGGTGGATGGCTGAAATTCTTCTTTTGACGGCATTTGCGCATTGTAACAGCATTAAAGCCTTATGAAACAAGCATTGATGCTTCAAGCTAACACTGGTATATTGGCTACAAGTGTTTGGAATTACACACAAAATTTTTCCGGTCTGCACATCACTGCCCCCGTTTTTAAGGTTGTGAAAACAGCAGATTTAACGACACTCACTAGAGTTTAGCAACATACGAAAATTCGGATGTTGATAGAAGCAAGAGCTCCGCAACCTAGACATAATGATGTTTGCTGGAGTATATAAAAAATTAACTGCGCTCCCACGGCCAGAATCGAAACAGGCCGGTGGAGACTGAAAGTAAATTAAAATCGGGCGATTCCTTCGGGAATATTTTTAAGCTGAAGTTTTTCAGCAGCAGGTTTTAATTAACATACAGTCCAACTGATCGGCTATGCCGACTCACCCGGTGGTTTGAGCGCCAGGTAAAGGTTTAAAAATGAAGAGAATGCTATTTAATGCAACTCAGTCTGAAGAGTTGCGTGTAGCGTTGGTTGATGGCCAACGTTTATATGATCTGGATATTGAAACCGCGATTCGCGAAACTAAAAAATCCAATATCTACAAAGCTAAAATTACCCGGGTTGAAGCCAGTCTCGAAGCTGCCTTCGTAGATTATGGTTCTGAACGCCATGGTTTCTTACCTCTCAAGGAAATTTCACGCATCTACTTTAAAGAAGGTGTCGATATTTCTGGTCGCGTTAACATTAAAGAAGTTGTTCGCGAAGGTCAGGAAATTGTTATTCAGGTTGCTAAGGAAGAGCGTGGCAACAAAGGTGCTGCACTCACTACTTTCATTAGTCTCGCTGGTCGTTACTCAGTACTCATGCCAAACAACCCTCGTGCAGGTGGTGTTTCACGCCGCATTGAAGGTGAAGCGCGCAGCGAAGCACGTGATGCTTTATCCTCTCTCGAAATTCCTGCTGATATGGGTTTGATTATTCGTACTGCCGGCATAGGTAAGAGTGTTGAAGAACTACAATGGGATTTAGATTATTTAATGAATCTTTGGAATTCTATTGATAGCGCATCTAAAGATCGCTCTGCTCCATTTTTGATTTATCAAGAAAGCAGTTTGATTACGCGAACTATTCGTGATTACTTCCGCAATGATATTAATGAAGTGATTATTGATGAGCCAACTATCTATGAACAAGCACGTCAGTTCATGGAGCAGGTTATGCCGAACAACCTACATAAAGTTAAGCTTTATGATGATCCGGTTCCCCTTTTCACTCGTTATCAAATTGAAACGCAAATAGAATCTGCCTTCCAGCGTGAAGTACGATTGCCTTCAGGTGGCGCACTGGTTATTGATCATACTGAAGCATTGATATCAATTGATATTAACTCTGCTCGTGCCACTAAAGGTGGCGATATAGAAGAAACAGCTTTAAATACTAATCTTGAAGCGGCTGATGAAATTGCACGCCAATTAAGACTACGTGATTTAGGTGGTTTGGTTGTTATTGATTTCATCGATATGTCGCCTGCTAAAAACCAACGTGCAGTTGAAAACCGAATGCGCGATGCTTTAAAAGTTGATCGTGCTCGTGTTCAAGTCGGTCGTATTTCTCGTTTTGGTTTACTTGAAATGTCACGCCAACGTTTACGTTCATCATTAGGTGAGTCCAGTCAATTAGTTTGTCCACGTTGTAGTGGTCAAGGTACTATTCGCGGTATTGAGTCCAGTGCCCTTTCTATTCTTCGTATTGTTGAAGAAGAATCCATGAAAGAAAAGACTGCACGTATTATTGCCCAGGTTCCGGTTGATGTTGCGGCTTTCTTACTGAATGAAAAGCGTGAGATTTTATTTGATATTGAAAAACGTCAAAATATTAAAGTATTAATGATTCCAAACCGTGATATGGAAACACCGCATTATACTGTACAACGTATTCGTGATGATGAAACATCTGAAGATGCATCACAGAGTAGTTATAACTTAATTGATACCTCAACAGATAAAATATTAGAAAACATAGTAACACCTGAAACACGGAAAGTGACTAAGGAAGAGCCAGTTGTTAAGTCAGTTGTACCGGCAACACCTCGCCCTACTGTAAAACAAAGCCAACCTAATATTTTAGTTCGTATATGGGGTTTGCTGTTTGGAACAAGCAAACCAAAAGTAACCAAGCCTGCTAATAAAGGCCAACGTCGTAACACCGGACGCAGCAATCGTCGCAGTGGACAGCAAAACCGTCGTCCAGGAAATTCACAACAACGTAATAAGCAGTCTGACAATAAGCAAAAGCAACAACAAGCTAACAAATCTGCAGAAGCTCACGATAATCGTGATGTAAAGGCTAAAACTAAAGATAAAGATAAACAACAAAATAAACCTCAAGACAGCCAGCCACAAAGTCGTCGTGGTAAACGTGGTGGTCGTCGTCGTAGTGGTGGTGGTCGCAATCAAAACGAGAACGCAAAGGCAGAACAGCAAAGTACTAATGAAAATGTAACAGCATCTCCAGCAAAGCCTCAAGCTAACGAAGCCGTAGCAGAAAGCAAGCCTGCTCCAGTAGCTGCAGCACCACAACAAAATAATGCAGTTGCGGCAAAACCTGCTGAAGTAAAATTTGAAACACCCGTGTTTCATGAAACACCAAAACCACAAGTACAACAAACTAAAGCTAAAAAACCTGCACTAACGCAGGTTGTCACAAAATCTGTTGAGAAAAAACCAGCAGAACAAAAAGTTGAAGCAGTAAAACCTCAGGTAGTTAAAGAGGCGCCTAAGGAAGTTGTACCAACAACTCCAGCATCTGCTGCAAACAAAGCTGACTTACAACAGGTATTCACTAAAGCAGATGACTAAATAAAAAAAACTCTGCAATAGTTAAAAAAAAGCCCCGTAGCAATTAAGTTACGGGGCTTTTTTAATGAGTAAAAAATCAGTATTTTTTTATGATGCTTTATCTAATCGATGCATCATACTCACCAACTCTGCTTCTGATTCACTTAACCCACAAACATTTACAATGTCTTCAGTGCTTGCACCAGTTTGTGCCATACGAATAGCTTGCTCATATGGCTGACTTGATGAGTTATAGTATTCAACAGGAGTTGCATCAGCAGTGTTATAGACTGCTGGTTGTTGTTCTTGTGTGGGAACAACAACAGGACGTTTACGTTGATGACGTTCTATTTCTAAAACTCGTCCACCTACCCCTACCGCTGCATTTGCTAATGCACGTAAATCACGCTGTAGCGATTGCATAGATAGCAACTGATTTTGTTGTTGTATTCTTTGGTGCTTAAAAGCAAATAAACTCATTACTAGTACAACAACAACGGAAATCATTAACCATTCAGTAATTGTTAAAATATTGAAGAATTGAGTAAGTTGTTCCATGAGCTTTCTCGCTATAATTAAAGTTTATTTTTGAGTAACAAGTTGTCAGGCATATTCGTCAATATTTTTTCCAGGTCCTTCTTTTGTTACTTCACTTTCATTTTTATGTTTTTTAGAATGTTGCTGATCTTTTGTTGATTTGTTTTTGTGAGCAGACTTTTCTATTGGCCGGCTTGGAGGGGCTGGCCATAAATTTGTAATTTTATCAGATGTTCCTATATCAACCATTTTCCTTTAATGGCAATCGCATTGCTTCAGTTACAACGAAGCAACATCCTGCCATTCCTCTTCGGAAAGTAATTTATTTACATCAACTAATATCAATAATTCATTTTCACGGCTTGATACACCTTGAATATATTTTGAGCTTTCATCATTGCCAACATTAGGTGCAGTTTCAATTTCAGATTCTTTTAAATCAACAACTTCTGCAACACTATCAACTAAAATACCAACAACATTATTATTTGCTTCTACTATAACAATTCTTGTTTCATCATCATTTTCTATTTCAGGCAATCCAAAACGTCGGCGGGTATCTATGACAGTAACAACATTGCCACGTAAATTAATAATACCCAATACATAATGTGGTGCACCAGGAACAGGAGCGATTTCCGTCATTCGCAACACTTCCTGAACTTGCATAACTTTGATGCCGTATTTTTCATTTTCAAGATGAAAGGTTACCCATTGGATAATTGAATCATCTTTTTCTTCAACCACATCATTCATTTATTACTCTCCTATTTCCACAGGTTTAATACGTCATGGTGCCATTTTTCTGGCGTATAGCGACCCTACTTAATATTAGTGCATTTACTATGCCAAATCTTCTGCTGATTGCCCTTTTTCAAGCATGGCCGAAAAACCTTCACTGTTTAATAATGCACACATATGGTCAATGACTGTTCCGGCTAACCATGCACGTTTTGTCTTTGAGGTACGCCAACGCACTTCTTCTGGCTCTAAAGTAATGACTTCGCCAATTTTATCGCAAGCAAGACCCCAACGATAATCATCAATCAGCACAATATGCTTTACCCGCTCTCGGGGATCATCACCAACAAGTTGTGATTGCTTAGTTTTTGGTAAAACCATTTTTGCTGTATCAATAACAGCAATCTTATAGTCTAAATGTTGCAATATTCCCATGTAAAAATCGGCACTTCCGGGCATTTCAGTTACCGTTTCTTTCCATTCAATTACCCCGGATAGTTCGATAAGAGGTACTGCCAGTTTCAAGCCTGCAACTTCAAACAATAAGATTTGAAAGGGATCTCTCGCCCATTCCGGAATAGACGAGCTATTAGATATTTCTTCCTGAATTTCAACTTTCGTTTCAACTACCGGTTCAACGATTGGAGATATCGTTATTGGTGCATCCACTTTAACTTCAACTACAGGAGCAGAAGCTTTAACGACTGATTTATCCAGCTCGGGAACATCTTCCGTTTCACGTAAAAGTGAGTCCAGAAATAAAGAAACCGCAAGTTTCTCATCAACAAGAGTATTGGAGTTAGATGACATATTAGGAGGTTACCAGTTTTAGATGTCGTTCTTGTTGAGAATTAAGTAAATACGCCAACAATGCTTCATAAGCCTTTGAGCCGCGTGTTGATTTATTCATCATTGATATAGGAAGTCCTCGATGACTGGCTTCGCGAAACTGGGTATCCACAGGGATCACTTCACCCCATACTTTATCAGCATATTTTTCTCTTAATGCACGTAGACTATCTAATGATGCACGAGTACGACGATCAAACATTGTTGGTACTATTGTTGATGGCAAGGGTGTTTTTCTTGATTTTGTAATCATATCCAGGGTGTGCATCATTCTATCTAAACCTTTCAAAGCTAAAAACTCTGTTTGTACAGGTAACAATAAACGATCGCATGCGGCTAATGCATTTACCATTAAAATTCCTAACATGGGTAAACAATCGATCAAAACATAATCAAAATGTTGTTCTAATGTAATTAATGATTTTTTTAGTACAAGCCCCATCCCTTCTTTTGTTCCTAACTGCCGATCCAGAGTTGCCAAAGCTGTTGTTGCAGGAAGAAGTATTAACCTTTCGACTTTTGTTTTGGTTAAAACAGAAGAAACATTTTGGTAGGAAAATTCATTAAATTGAAATAACGAATATATACTTTTTGGCATATCATCTGGATCAAAACCAAAATAAGAGGTCATTGAACCTTGCGGATCCATATCTACCAGCAATACGCGTGAGCCTTGTGTGACCAAATGGCCTGCAAGTGATACCGCGGTGGTTGTTTTACCCACCCCACCTTTTTGGTTGGCGACTGCCCATATTTTCACAAAGCACCTTCCGTACTCACTTTTTCATTGATTGATGATACACCTTCTCTTTCAGCTTGGCCTATATCTCGATCAATTTCTACTATACGGCGTGCATTTTTGTCTGCCAGGATCACTACTTTTACCCGACGATTACGTACTCGTCCTTCTGCAGTTGAATTACTTGCAACAGGACGAAATTCCGCATAACCAATAGATGATAAACGCCGGGGGTTAACCCCATAACGCGTAAACAGATGAACGACACTTGCAGCCCGTGCCGCAGATAGCTCCCAGTTAGATGGAAACAATTCATTATTAATCGGAAGATTATCTGTGTGCCCTTCAACATCAATTGAATTAGGTAGTTTTTTTAATACACCTGCCAACGCTCTTAATGCAGGGAATGCTTCTTCTTCTAATTCAGAATCAGCACTGGAAAATAAAATCTTGCTGTTCATTTCAATTTCGACCCAGAGTTTATTCTGTGTTACTTTTATTAAACCCTGTTCAATAAGAGGTTGCACAGATTTACTGACCGTTTCAGCAATTTGCTTCATCTCACGTTCATAGGTGCGTTGTGATTTTGATAAAATTTTTATAGGTTTAATAACTTCGATAGAAGGTTTAGAGCTACTGACAACTTTATTTTCTTTACCAATTTGTATCGGGTCTGGCGACTTAGGCGCAACTTTAAATGCTTCTGTCATGGTATCTGTAAGTACTCGATACTTACCTTCATTAACAGAAGACATTGCATACATAACAACAAAAAAAGCAAATAAAAGTGTCACAAAATCAGCGTATGACACCATCCAGCGATCGGTATTATCTGATTCAAGAGGAATGGGCTTTCTTTTTCTCATAATTCATACCTGATAATAATCAGCGCAAGAATCCTAAAAGTTTAGTTTCAATATTTCGTGGGTTTTCACCTTCAGCAATTGAAACCAATCCTTCAACTATCATTTCATTAAAATGGGCAGAACTAACAACAATACTTTTTAATTTATTGGCTACAGGTAATAAAATAAGGTTAGCTAAAGCAACACCATAGATGGTTGCAACAAAAGCGACAGCGATGCCACCACCAAGCTTACTTGGATCAGATAGATTCCCCATTACCTGAATCAAACCTAAAACTGCACCAATGATACCAATGGTAGGACTATAGCCACCCATGCTTTCAAAAACACGCGCAGCATGAAGATCAAAACTTTCACGAGTATGTATATCAACTTCCATAATGGTACGTATTGCTTCAGGCTCACTACCATCAATAAGTAATTGCAACCCTTTTTTTGCAAAAAGATCTGTTTCAGATTCTTCAAGATTTTCTAAACCTAATAAACCTTCACGTCGTGCGATATTACTCCAGTTAATTATTTTTCGTATAGCTGCTTCACTATCAAATTGCGGTATACTAATTGTCCACCACAACATTTTTATTGCTCTTGCAAAAACCATCATCGGTGACTGCAACATAACTGCACCTAATGTGCCACCAACAACAATTAACGCTGCAGGACCATTTACTAAAGTAGATAGCACTCCACCTTCCAGGTATTGCCCAACTAAAATAGCGGAGATACCTATAATTAAACCGAAAATTGTTAAGAAATCTATTTTCATATTCGTTTAACTATGGCTTGTGAAAAATCATTAATATTTAATATTTTATCTGCTAATCCTGCATCAACAATTGCCGCAGGCATTCCGTAAACCACACAACTTTCTTCATCTTGTGCCCATACTTCAGAACCTTGTGCTTTTAACATGCGAGCACCTTCACGGCCATCTGCGCCCATTCCGGTTAAAACAATGGCTAATGTTTTAGCCGGATATACTTTTGTAATAGAACGAAAGGTAATATCAACAGATGGTTTATAGGTTAAGCTAGGTTCGCTGTCTATAATGCGAACGACAGCATTCCCTGCTCGACCATCTATTAACATTTGTTTTCCACCTGGTGCTAACAATGCCAGCCCCGGTTTTAACTGGTCGCCATCTTCTGCTTCTTTAACAGAAATTTTACAAAGTTGATCTAATCGTTTTGCAAATGCGGGAGTAAACGTTGCAGGCATATGCTGGATCATAACAATAGGTTTTGAAAAATCTGCAGGTAAATTGACCAAAACATTTTGTAGTGCTAATGGTCCTCCTGTTGAAGTACCGATAGCAACTAAATCAATACCACCTGATTTTGTTATTTTAACTGCAGCTCTTTTTACAGCTGCGATTGTTGCTGCCGGCTTATTTCTTGGTGAAATTTTAGCCGCAGGTATAATTTTTCGTAGTGAACTCTTTTTTTGTCCAATCGTTCGCACACGCTGACAAAGTAATTTTTTTGCTTCATTACGATCTTGAGATATATCTTCAAAACGTTTGGGTAAAAAATCCAAAGCACCTGCTTCAAGCGCATCTAATGTTGCTTTTGCACCATCAGTCGTCAGTGACGAAAACATGATAATAGGTGTAGGATTTGATGCCATTATAAGTTTTGTTGCTTTAATACCATCCATAACAGGCATTTCAATATCCATGGTTATGACATCAGGTTTAAGTTCGGCAGCTTTGTCGATCGCTTCCTGTCCATTAGCAGCATCACCAACAACAGTAAGCAAGGGATCTTCTTCCAAAATTTCTTTTACACGACGCCGAAAAAAACCAGAATCATCTACAACCAGTACTCGGGTTGTCATTCACATATCCTCTTTAAAATTTTTAATCATTAACTTTAGTTTAGTTTAGTTTAGTAAACTAAAAATCAAGCATACATTTTCATTAAACCGGGAATATCTAAAATAAGAGCAATACCACCATCACCCGTTATAGTTGCGCCTGCTAATCCGGAAATCCCATGCAACATGGCACCTAATGGTTTAATGACAACTTCTTCCTGCCCTATTAATTCATCAACAATAAAACCAACTTTTTGGGTTCCTATATGAACAACCACAACATGACCCTCGTTAGGTAATGGAGCATTACTTTCACCATTTACCAGCCAGTTATTTAAATAATATAGAGGCAGTGTTTTTCCTCGAACAAGAACGACACGCTTTCCATCCATAACATTTGTTTTGGTAAGGTCTAAATGAAAAATTTCATTTACATTCACTAAAGGCAAAGAGAATAATTGTTCTTTAAGCCTAACCATTAATGTTGACATAATAGCCAGGGTTAACGGCACTTTAATACTAATAACTGTACCTTTACCTAATTCAGAATCTATTTCAATCGAACCGTTTAATGATGTTATGCCGGTTTTAACCACATCCATACCAACACCACGACCTGAAATATCAGAAATTGCCTCTTTGGTTGAGAAACCAGGAGCAAAAATCAAGTTATAACAATCTACATCTGTTAATCTGGATGCAGATTCTGCATCATGTATACCTTTAGTAATTGCAATATTCCTTAATACCTCGGCATCCATTCCGGCACCATCATCAGTAATAGAGAGTAAAATATGATCCCCTTCCTGTGATGCTGATAAGGTCACAGTACCTTGACGGGGCTTACCTGATTGTTCACGAATATCTGGCATTTCAATACCATGATCAACTGAATTACGAACTAAATGCACCAATGGATCGGCTAAAGCTTCAACAAGATTTTTATCCAGATCAGTATCTTCGCCAATCATTTCCAGGCGAATATCTTTTTTCAGACTTCGTGCTAAATCTCGTACTACTCGCGGGAAACGACCAAATACCTTTTTAATTGGCTGCATTCGTGTTTTCATTACCGATAACTGCAAATCGGCTGTCACTAAATCCAGATTTGCAATTGCTTTTGTCATTTCTTCACTTGAAGTATCTCCACCCTCTGATCCTAAACGTGAAATACGATTACGGACTAATACCAGCTCACCAACCATATTCATAATTTCATCGAGGCGACTTGTATCAACACGCACAGATGTCTCTGCAGCAGGTTTAGTATCTTTTGTAGTTTTCTTAGGTGCTGTTTCTTTAGCTGCAACAACAGGCTTTTCTTTTTTTACTACAGCCTTAGTTTCAGGCTTAGCATCTTCTTGTTTTTGTTCAGATGTTTTTTGTGCATCTGGTTTTTGTTCACCAGAGCTGGTCGAGAAGGAACCCTGACCATGAAGATCATCTAATAATGCTTCAAATTCATCTTCTGATATTTCATCATTCTTTTTATTTTCTTCGTAACTACTTTTAGAGGCTGTATCTTGTGCGGAGAACGAGCCTTTACCATGAAGATCATCCAGTAAAGCTTCAAATTCATCTTCTGATATTTCATCGTTCTTTTTGTTTTCTTCGTAACTACCTGAAGCAGGTTTGCCCTCTACACTTTCTGCATGTTCGCCTTTACCATGTAAATTATCCAGTAATGCTTCAAATTCTTCATCCGTAATTTCATCTGATGATGATTTTTCTTTTTTATTAGCCGCTTCATCAAGCATTGCATCAAATTCATCATCAGATATATCTTCTGACTCAACAGAACTTTTTACTTCTACAACGTTTTCAGCAGTTGTAGCATCACCTGAAATTATGCTTTCTAATGCAGTTAACAATGATTGTTCTGCTGCTTGCGGTTCTTCCCCACTACGCAGAGCATCAAACTGATCATTTAAAACATCCAGTACAGGTAAAACGGTATCCATAAGATGATTATTAATTTTCAATTCATCATTACGTAACATATTGAAGATATCTTCAGTGCGATGACAAATCGCAACCATGACATCGATCGTAAGAAAACCTGCCCCACCTTTTATGGTATGAAACCCGCGAAAGACTGCATTTAATAATTCTGAATCATCAGGACTATTCTCAAGTTCTACCAGCTGTTCATTCAGCTGTTCAAGAATTTCTCCTGCTTCAATCAAAAAGTCCTGTAGTAGTTCATCATCCATAGTCGTTACTTTCCAACATTATTAATTAAAAACCTAAACTTGATAGCAAGTCATCAACTTCATCTTGCCCTGACACTGTATCTTTATGCGCAAGCCCGGGAACGGGAGGGCCGTCCAGTGTAGATGCATCATCTTTAGCAGATATAATTTGAGGTACCCCTGTTATTTGAATTAGTCCAACCAGTTTATCTTCAACCTCTCCAACAAGATTAATGACTTTCTTTATAATCTGTCCTGTTAAATCCTGATATTCCTGAGCCAGTAAAACCGAAGTTAAATGATCTTTTACTTTTGCTATTTCATAAGTGCTAACAAAAAAATCGTTAATATCTCTGCTTAACTGACGAAATTGATCCGCTGATAATTCACGATTGGTAAACTTCTGCCATGTAGCATGCAATTCTAATGCCTGATCATTTAAAGAATTGCAGATAGGAATTGATTCTTCGACAGCTTCCAGTGTTTGATTTGCTGCTTCATCCGTTTTTGAGATAACATAATTTAATCGCTCTCGAGCATCCGGAATACTTTGCTCAGCCATAATATTGATAGAGTCATCCATGCCAAAATTAGAAATGGCATCGTGTAGTTCACGGGTTAATTTACCCATATCCTGGTACAATTCAGTTTCACGTATAGAGGTTAATTCATCAATTATCTCAATCGCATCAACTTCATTACCGTTTTCCATGCAAACTAAAAGATCTTTTACACGAGCAATATTGTCATCAGTAATAAGTTCTTTTTCTTCAACCATGATTAAATAATCCCTAACAATATTAACCGAGACGTGCAAAAATCTTTTCCAGCTTTTCTTTTAAAATTAAAGCTGTAAAAGGTTTTACGATATATCCATTAACTCCTGCCTGAGCTGCTTCAATAATCTGCTCTTTTTTCTGCTCGGCTGTTACCATGAGTACGGGGATATTTTTTAGAGTTTCATCACTCTCTGCGCGTACGGCTTTAAGCAGATCGATACCTTGCATTCCAGGCATATTCCAATCTGTTACCAGCAAATCATATTTGCCTGTCTTTAACATTGGTAAAGCCGTTAAGCCATCATCAGCTTCATCAGTATTATTAAAGCCCAGATCACGCAGTAAGTTTTTTATAATTCGTCGCATTGTAGAAAAGTCATCTACAACAAGAATTTTCATTTCCGTGTCCACAAGTTATCCTCCGCAGTACACATTTAAATTAATGATCCATATAGACATCACTATTGTTATATTTGTTATCGGCCAGTTTTGGAAATATCTTAATTAAAAGAAGGGGTAATCATTAAATAAATGGAATTTTTATTAAAAAAAGGAGTTATAAAATTATTTCGAGGGAATTGTACATTTATTCAGCAGTATCGTGAATAAAAGTATGGATATTTGATATTTATTGAACTTAAAAACGCACTACAGCAAAACTAATCGACTCGGTTAGACATTCGAGATTGTAAACGAATAATCGCCTGACTGTGAATTTGGCTTACACGAGATTCACTTACCCCCATAACAGCACCAATTTCACGTAAGTTAAGCTCTTCATCATAATAAAGCGCCATTACTAATCGTTCACGTTCTGGTAAACCTGCAATAGCATCTGATAATAAACGCTGCAGATCATCTTTATGCATACCATCTAGAATACCCGGTGCATTGTCTGACATGCTATCGAGCATCGTTTCACCGGTATTAATACTGGTGTCATCAACACTCAATACTTTATGATAACTGTTATCCTGGAGAATTTTGTAGTACTCACCTAAACTCATATCAAGAGTCTCGGCAATTTCTATATCACGAGCATCACGACCATGTTCATTTTCTATAATACGTACCGCTTCAGCAACTTCTCGCGCTTTACGATGTACTGAACGAGGTGCCCAGTCATTTTTACGAATTTCATCTAACATCGAACCGCGTATACGAATACCAGCATAAGTTTCAAAGCTTGCGCCTTGCGTTTCATCATACTTTCCGGTTGCTTCCAATAAACCAATCATGCCCGCTTGAACCATGTCTTCAAGTTGAACGCTGGCAGGTAATCGATTAATTAAATGACATGCAATTCGTTTAACTAAAGGCGCATGACGTTCTACCATCTCGCTAGTATAATTAGGTTGTTGCTGTGCGTACGCTGCTATGCCATTCATGGCTTAACCTCCAATGTTGTTCCTGATACTAACCTTTCCACAAAAAACTCAAGGTGTCCACCAGATGACCTTATTATAGGCCAATTGTTTACCTTTTTTGACAATGTTTGAAATGCCTGTGCTGATCGGCTGCGAGGAAAGGCTTCAACGACGGATTTTTGACGCTTTATTGCCTTCTGTAAGTGTTCATCATAAGGAACATGCCCAAGATAATCTAATGCAACATCAAGAAAACGGTTGGATACTTTTGATAATTTGTCATAAACCTCTCGACCTTGTTGAGGTCCGGAAACCATATTAGCCAGAATATGGAATTTAAAAACATTTTGTTCTTTACTGAGTAATTTAATCAATGCATACGCATCAGTAATTGAGGCAGGCTCATCACAAACAACAATTAACACTTCTTGTGCAGCACGAGAAAAACTCACTACGCTATCTGAAATACCCGCAGCGGTATCAACCAGTAAAACATCTATATCATGACTTAATTGACTAAATGCACTGACTAAACCGGCATGTTCTGCGGCTGACATTTCAGCCATATTTTTAACACCCGATGAAGCAGGAATGATTTTTATTCCATTTGGCCCTTCAATTAAAATTTCTTCCAGTTCACTTTCGCCATTCATAACATGTGAAAGATTTTTATCTGAATGAAGGCCAAGCATAACGTCAATATTTGCTAAACCTAAATCGGCATCAAGAATAGTGACTTTTTGACCTTGTGATGCAAGTGCTATAGCAAGATTTATCGTAACATTGGTTTTACCCACGCCACCTTTACCGCTAGCAATTGTAATTACTCGAACTGGATGTGGTTTTGCCATACGTCTTAATCCTGAAGCTTGATCAATATTGAACTGTTTATGTTTTGCAGGGGAATCGATTATATCAAGCATGTCCATTCGCAACCATACCCCCTACTGTATTTACAGCGAATTCATCGTCGGATTTCATTGAGATCATATGCTGCATAACTGAAACACTACGACTTACAATAGTATGTGCTCTTGCTAAATGCATATCTTCTGGTACATTTTGGCCATCACAGAAATATGATATAGGCAGGTTATTTTCAACTGCAACCGTAATAGCTCCACCCAGACTTGTTGTCTCATCAACTTTAGTCAGGATACAGCCTGTTAGCTTCATTTCACTAAATTTATTTCCTGTTTCAGTTAAAACACTACGTTGACAATTAGTTGCTAAAGTCAGATAGGTTTTTATTTTAGGCAATCCTTTTCCTTGAAGCATGGCAAATTGTTTACTTAACAGCATGTCACGCTGACTCATACCGGCTGTATCGATAAGTATAAGCTCTTTATCCTGTAAGCTATCCAGCGCTTCACGCAGGCTATCTGCATCACCCGTTACGCGCATAGGAACTCCCATAATACGAGCATAACTACGTAACTGTTCATGTGCTGCAACACGGTAATTATCAGTTGTAATTAAGGCGACACGGTGTGGCCCGTGTTTTAAGGTATAACGTGCAGCAAGTTTAGCAATGGTTGTTGTCTTACCCACACCTGTAGCGCCAACAAGAGCAACAATTCCACCCTTTTCAATAATTTCATTTTCACCAACAGGAATACGATGAGCTAACTTACCCAATGCGGTACGCCAGTTGTGTTCAAAATCTTTTTCTTCATTAACTTCTGCAACAATATCTTTCGAGAGTTTTGGGCTTAAACCTAATGACATTAAACGTTGTAATAAACGAGCACGTATTGGATGGTATTGAACTTCATTACCCCAGCTTAGACTGGATAATTGATTAACTAACAATCCTTTTAAAGATTTAAGTTCAGACTGCATATCCATAAAAGCGGGTTCCTCAGTCCAGAGGTGTTCATTAGTTTGTACTTTAGGTGCCACCTTAGCTTGCTTAATTATTTCATTTTTTTCAAACTGAGGCGTCGCAGCAGGAATATTGCGCGCATAGCGCACGTCATCTAATGCCGCTTCACGATTGCGCTGTTCAATATGAGACTGGGAGAGTATTTCATCTTCCTTAATAAACGGGTTTGGTTTTTTTATTGCTGGAGTTGGCTCAGGTTTATTAATTAATGATTCGTCATAATCAATGGCGGCGACAATTTCGACACCTTCATCAATTCGATTGTTTGATAAGATGACTGCATCAGGCCCAAGAATATTAGTTACTTTGCGTAATGCGGAACGCATATCATCAGCTACAAAACGTTTTATTTTCATCTTACCTGGCCTCTGTTATTCAGGCTGTTCAGCCCAAGCCTATGTCATTGTCATATGTTACTGTTCCCTGTTAAGCCTTACCTATTGCCCAACCGTGGCGACTATACGAATCTGTTTGTCGCTGGGAATCTCGTTGTAAGACAGTACATGCAAGTTTGGAATTGTGTGTCGCACAAATCGCGCTAACATGGTTCTGATTTGACTTGATACAAGAAGTACGGCTGATTGCCCCATCGCTTCCTGTTTTTGAACGCTTTCCTGTAATGCGCTGAATAAACGTTCTGCCAAACCCGGCTCTACTCCACCTACACCGTCTGCCTGTACTGCTTGATGCAACAACTGTTCCAGATTTGGATCAAGAGTAATAACAGAGAGCTCAGCCGCCATGCCATTGATTTGTTGTACGATCATGCGTCCTAGCGAGGTACGCACGGCAGCCGTTAATTCGTCAGGATCCTGACTTCGTGTTGCATGTTCTGCCAATGTTTCGGCGATTGTACGAATATCCCTGACAGGAATCCCTTCTGCTAACAGGCTTTGTAATACTTTAACAATGATGCCCAGGTTAAGAGTATCAGGCACAAGATTTTCAACCAGTTTCGGTGCTGACTCAGCCAGTTTATCCAGCAAATGCTGAACTTCTTCATGACCCAATAATTCATTAGCATGGGTTTGTAATAACTGGCTTAAATGAGTGGCTATAACCGTATTAGAATCAACCACGGTGTAACCTAAAGTTTGTGCCTGATCACGTTGTGAACTTTCAATCCACAAGGCATCTAAACCAAAAGCAGGATCTTTAGTTTCTGCACCCGCGATGGAGCCATATACTTGCCCGGGATTAATCGCCATATCTTTATCAGGTTGTATATCCGCTTCTCCGACACTCACCCCCATTAAAGTAATACGATAACCATTCGGTGGTAACTCAAGGTTGTCTCGAATATGAACCGCGGGGATAAGAAAACCTAATTCCTGAGACAGTTTTTTACGCACACCTTTAATACGTGCCATTAACTGACCACCCTGATCTTTGTCGACCATCGGTATTAGCCGATAACCTACTTCCAGCCCAATGGTGTCAACAGGAGTAACATCATCCCAGCTTAATTCACGGCTCTCAGGTACCTGTTCAACTTTTTCAAGCGGGGTTTTTTTAACTTCAGGTCTCGCCTGTTTTTGTGTTATAAAATAAGCACCAGCGCCACTGACTATCGCTAAAGACAAGAAGGCAAAATGTGGCATACCCGGAATAATACCCATGACACCCAGAATGGTTGCTGTCACTCCAAGTGCTTTTGGATTCTTGAACAACTGACTTAATACCATTCCTCCCATATCCTGAGTACTGGAAACACGGGTTACAATAATACCCGCAGCTGTTGAAAGTAATAACGCAGGAATTTGTGCAACCAGACCATCACCAATGGTTAACAACACATAATTTTTTGCTGCAACTGCAAAAGTTAAGTCATGTTGTAATATACCAATCGCTAATCCACCTAAAATATTAATTAACAGTATTAATATACCCGCAACTGCATCACCACGAACAAACTTACTGGCACCATCCATGGAACCATAAAATTCTGCTTCTGCACCAATGTCATCACGGCGGCGGCGCGCCTCTTCTGATTCAATCAAACCAGCGTTCAAATCAGCATCAATGGCCATTTGTTTTCCTGGCATCGCATCCAGGGTAAAACGTGCGCTTACTTCAGATATACGAGTTGCACCTTTGGTTATTACAACAAAGTTAATGATTACCAATATAGAGAAGACGATAATGCCCACTGCATAGTTACCACCAACAACAAATTCACCAAATGCTTTAATAACCTGCCCCGCTGCATCCCCCCCGGTATGTCCTTCAAGTAAAACAACCCGGGTAGAGGCAACATTAAGTGCAAGTCTTAACAAAGTTGTTATAAGAAGGATGGTTGGAAATAAAGAGAAATCTAAAGGGCGCAAACTATAAACAGTGACAAGTAAGACAACTAACGCGAGTGAAATATTAAAACTAAAAAATACATCCAACATAAAGGGTGCAAGTGGCACCACAATCATGGCCATCATCACCATTAATAATAGCGGTGCACCTAAACCTTTTTGGCTTATGGATTTAATGTTATCTAAAAAGGCGGTTTGTTCTGCCACAGTGATACCCTTATATTAAATTCAATTTACAAATTTACTTATCGAACTTCATATCATCAGGGATAGGAAGATCATTTATCTTGTGTTCTTTCTTACGTTTGTGCCAACGTGGATCAGTACGTAATTTAAAGATGTATGCGAGTACTTGAGCAACAGCCAAATATAATGCGGCTGGAATTTCTGCATCTATCTCAGTCGTATGATGCAAGGCACGTGCTAATGGTGGTGCTTGTAATATAGGAACTTCATGTTCACGTGCAATTGTTCGAATTTGCATCGCGATAATATCAACACCTTTAGCTACAACTATTGGAGCCGCCATATTTTCCTGATCATATTTAATGGCTACAGAGTAATGTTCCGGGTTGGTAATAATAACGTCGGCCTTTGGTACTTCAGCCATCATGCGGCGTTGTGCAATTTCACGCTGAGTATTTTTTATACGACCTTTTAATTCCGGATTACCTTCTGTATCTTTATTTTCATCCCTGATTTCCTGGAAAGTCATTTTCAACTGTTGGGTGTAATCATAGATCTGGAATGGCACATCAACTAAAGCAATTAAAACCAGTACAGATGCAATCGCAAGGAAAGACCAGATCAATAAGTTTGCCATGTGGGGTAAGGCCTGAACTAAAGGTTCAGAACCTAAACCGAGGTAAACATCCATCTGTGTATATAAAAACATAATGGCAGTTGTACCAATAATAATAAACTTCACTAACGCTTTAACCAGTTCTACTAATCCTTTTTTTGAAAACACCCGTCCCAGTCCAGTGACGGGATTGAGTTTATCCCACTTAAAGGAAAGTGCTTTCGTACTAAAAGTAACACCTCCCATCATCAACGGACCGGCTACCGCAGATAAAACCATAAGAGTAAAAAAAGGAGATAGTGTTATCAATGCATCAATCATTGCGCTTTCTAACATCACGGGCATTGCGGTTGTATCAAAAATATTTTCACGACTAATGTTTAAATGTTGTTTAAACATCTGCAAAAAATCTTCAACTATTCCGGGGCCAATAAACATAATGCTTGAGCCCGCAATTAACATCATCAACATGGTATTTAATTCACGTGATGTAGGTACCTGCCCTTTTTCCCGAGCTTGTTGTATTCGCTTGGGGGTGGGTTGTTCGGTGCGTTCCTGACCGGTATCTTCTGCCATTACTTGATACCCAGAATAGATTGTATGAGGTGATAAACCTCACTAAACAAAGAAATAGATTTTGGTGCGACATTTGGTAAGGTAATCATCACCAAACTAAAACCTAATAACATGGTGATAGGAAAACCAATAGCGAAAATATTTAACTGTGGTGCAGAACGCGTCATAATACCAAATGAAATATTAACAACGAGTAAAGAAGATATCGCAGGTAAAGCAATTGCCATACCTCCTGCGAAAATATTACCTCCCCAGCGAACGACTTGCATAAAATCATCTGCAACCAGGCCTTGAGCAGAAATAGGCATGGTTTTAAAACTGTCAGCTAATACTTCAACCAGAACCAGGTGGCCATCAATCGAAAGATAAATCAACATCACCATAACAGTATAAAACTGACTCAATACCGGTGACTGCGCACCATTTTGCGGATCTACCATCAAGGAAAACCCCAGCCCCATTTGCATTGCAACAATTTGACCTCCGGTTATGACTGCACTAAAAACAAGCTGCACAGTAAATCCGATAATTAAACCAATTAAAATTTGTTGTGCAATAATTAAAATTGAAAGAGGATTAAATACATCCACTTCAGGGGTAGGCAATATAGGAACCAGAACAGAAGTGATGGCCAGCGCCGTCATGATTTTTACTTTGGTGGGGACACTGCGAGTACCAAAGACAGGTGCTGCAGAGACCATTGCTGAAACTCTGAATAAAGGCCATAAATAAGCCCCTATTAACGCGGTGAGTTCAGTGGCAGAAAAAATCACCTTTAACCCACTAAATAAGGAATGTCTTGAATTAACTGTTGGGTATATTCCATTATTAAACGTAACATCCATGGTCCTGCAAACATCAAGGTAACAACAGTAATAATAAGTTTTGGTATAAAACTTAACGTCATTTCATTAATTTGGGTTGCAGCCTGAAACATACTCACCATTAAGCCAACCAGTAATGCTGGGATAAGAATAACTAAAATCAACATCAATAAAACCTGTAATGCGTGTTGAAATATGGTGAGAATATCTTCAGGACTCATACAATTTCCTCTTACACATAAAAACTTGAGGCTAAGGTGCCAATGATAAGGTTCCAGCCATCAACCAGTACAAATAACATAATTTTAAAGGGTAAAGAAATAACCATAGGGGACAACATCATCATACCCATGGACATCAGGACACTAGCGACCACTAGATCGATAATTAAAAAGGGAATAAATAATAAGAAGCCAATTTGAAAAGCCGTTTTTAACTCACTGGTAACAAAAGCCGGCACTAAAATTGAAAAAGGCACTTCTGCATGAGAAGCAAATTTTTCATGCCCTGCAATTTGTGAAAAGGTCATGATATCTGCTTCACGGGTTTGCCCGAACATAAAGTGACGTAATGGTTTGCCTGCAGCTACTGCTGCATCTTCTATATTCATTTGTTCGCTAAGGTATGGCTGTAAAGCTTCAGTGTTAATTCGATCAAAAACCGGCGCCATAATAAAGAAGGTTAAAAACAAAGACAGGCCAATTAATGTTTGTGATGAAGGCGCCTGCATTAAACCTAATGCTTGTCGCAGGATAGATAAAACAATAATGATGCGAGTAAATGAGGTCATCATCATTAATGCGGCGGGCAAAAAAGTTAGCGCCGTCATTAATATTAATATTTGAATGCTAACAGTATAAGACTGCTCACCGTTTGCAGCGGTTGTTACCGTAATAGCTTGTAAACCTACTTCAGCGTAAAGACTCTGCAAAGGCATAAGCCAGGCAAACATCATTACGACAATTGAAATAAAGCTTTTAGATTTTAACTTCATGCTTTACTCCGGCTTTTTATTGCAGCATGAAGTTTTTCAGCAAAACCAGCAGGAACTTTTGAATTCGTTTCACTCGATGTTACCTGGTTAACAATAGGCTCATCCATAACATGTAAAGTTCGTATTTCACCAGGAGCAACTCCGACTAATAATTGAGTATCACCTGCCTGAACTAAAACAATACGTTCACGTTGTCCAACTGAAATACCTCCAAGCACTTTTAAATTACCCGCTGCCATTCCACTCATGTTACCCATACGGCGCATAAACCAGGCCATACCAAATATAAGCGCAACAACAACAAATAAACCGAAGAACATTTGAATATAATTGCCTACACCAACAGGCTCACTAGACAGGGAGGGTATTACTTTTTCTGTGGCTGTATTTGCAGCAACAGCCATATGGTTCAGTTGCACAGACAGCAAAATAAAAAAAGAGATAAGGGCGCGCATTAAAAAATCCTGTTATTTAAGTTTCTTAACTCGCTCAGCCGGACTAATAATATCAGTTAGTCGAATACCAAACTTTTCGTTAACCACAACAACTTCACCATGCGCAATTAATGTTCCGTTAACAACAACATCTAATGGTTCACCTGCCATGCGATCAAGCTCAACAACCGAACCCTGGTTAAGTTGTAATAAATTACGAATATTGATTTTAGTACTGCCGATTTCCATTGAAATGGTCACAGGGATATCTAAAATAACATCAAGATTTAAATCTTCGCCAGAAGATAAGCTTGTTGAACTTTCCAGTTTATCTAATACAACATTTTCTGCTCCTAAAGCAGAGCCTGCTGTAATTTCTTCCATAGGCTTTGTCTCTTCCATTGGCGTACCTGCCTCTTCCATTGCCGCTGCCCATTCGTCCATTGAATCATCTGCACCTTCTTCACCATCACTCATGATGTCCACCTTTTTCATTCACATTTAAAGTACTTAAAACAGCTAATTCTTTATCTACTTTATGTTCTACTATCTCAGTAATTTTTATTGCCATACTTCCTTTTGATTCACCTAGTTTTCCACGTAATACAGGAATATCTTCAGCACGCAGTGTCATAGTCTCTGGCATCGAAATTGGTAAAATATCACCTTCCCGAAGGTTTAATACATCAATCAATGGCAGTTCAATATCTGTTAAAGTGCATGACAGTTTAACTTCGGCAACTTTAATTTCTTCACGTAAAGAAATAACCCAGCGTTCATCTTTATCCGCAACATCACTGGCAATACCGGCATCAAGTAAATCACGAATGGGTTCAACCATTGAATAAGGAATGGTCACCTGAAAATCTCCAGAACCACCATCTAACTCAATATGAAATGTTGATACGACAACAACTTCAGTTGGGCTCACAATGTTGGCAAACTGAGGGTTTACTTCCACGCTATTAAATTCAAAATTAATCTTTAAAACAGGTTTCCATGCATCTTGTAAATCTTTAAAGGCATCATGCAATACAAGACTAACAACACGCTGTTCTGTTGCTGAAAAATCACGCCCTTCAATTTTCGCATGCCGACCAACACCACCGTAATAGTTATCTACCAGAATAAAAACAAGTTTTGGATCAAACACACATAAAGCATTACCGCGTAAAGGGTGTATTTTTACAATATTCAAACTGGTTGGAACATACATGCTATGAACATATTCTGAAAATTTCACCATCTGTACGCCACTCACCGAAATTTCGATTGGACGACGTAACATATTAAATAAACTTATACGGAAGCTACGTGCAAAGCGTTCATTTATCATTTCCAATGTCGGCATACGACCACGAACAATTCGATCATGCGATGCAAAATCAAATTCCCGTGCAACACCATCTTGTAGCTCGAGGTCGTTTTCTGTTTCTACATCACCATCATCTACGCCATGTAAGAGCGCATCAATTTCATCTTGTGATAATAGTTCGTTAGCCGACATTTTTTATTCCTTACTGCATAATAAAGCTAGTGAAATAAACGTTCTCAATTGGACCTTTAACATGATCATCTGCATTACCATGCCCGGTATCTTTGCCATCTGCAGGCGCATGCCCTGCTGCAACAACCACTTTGTTTATTGTATTTAAAAGTTTTTGTTGCAAAGCTTCTTTACCGGCTCGATCTTTAAGATCTTCATAATTCACACCGCTTAAAACAATCAATATGTCATTTCGTATAACAGGGCGATATGTACTTATTGTCGCCAATGAATCTTCTTGCCGTGTTGCGATCTGTAAATCAACTTGTAAGTAGCGTACTTTAGAGCCTGGTCCAAAATTCACGATAAATTCGGGTACCATGGTCAAATATTTTAAAGGCCCTAAAACGGCCTCTTGTTTTTCAGCTGCATCTGGTGATTTCTTATCAGCACCCGCTAAAAATAACCAGGCGCCGATGCCGATGCCATTTAAAAGAAGTATGCCGACGACAATCATTATGATTTTTTTCTTGCCGCCTTTTTTTTCATTTACATCAAGTTCGAGTTCTTCATCTGCCATTTTTTGTTCATTCCTGTTGTACAGGGTTTTGTACTGTATTTACTGTAATGCAAAACACATACCAGCAATATTACACAACACTAAAACCAATTAAAACAATGAGTTAAACCACTTGTTTTTATAAACGCCAATGCATTGACGATTTTTACTATTTTGCAAAGCGATTAAGCGTCGTAAAATGACGAGTTCATGACCCTGCAAAATATTTTGTACTACTACCGACTAATGTTGCACTCTTAATATATAGTCCAACTATTATTTAAAAAGATGTTCACGATAATGGCGTAACTCATTAATCGAATCACGAGTATCGTCCAATGCGAGATGAGCTCCAGATTTCACTACACCTTTAGCCACTTCAGGTGCCCAACGTTTGGCTAATTCTTTAAGTGTGCTCACATCCAGATTTCTATATAGAAAGTAGTCTTCAAGTTCTGGCATGAGCCGCGCCATAAAGCGTCGATCCTGACATATACTGTTACCACACATTGGAGAAGCACCTTTTGCTACATATTCACTCAGAAATTCTAATGTTTCTCGCTCAGTATCCTGAACCGTTAAGGTGCTGTTTTTAACCCGCTCAGTTAAGCCTGATTTTCCATGTTGATTGGTATTCCATTCATCCATACCTCCCATAATTTCATCACTCTGATGAATGGCGAGCATTGGGCCTTCTGCCAGCTCATTTAGCTCACTGTCCGTCACAATAGTTGCGATCTCAATAATGAGATCATTTTGAGTATCTAAACCGGTCATTTCCAGATCGATCCAGATTAAGTTATTTGCATTTTGTGTCATAAAAAACCCTTTTATATTTTAGCTTGCTAATCATTCTAGCAAACGCTAACCTGCCTGCCGATCTTAATTAATTAATAAACAATGGTTATTATGGAAACGTTTAGTATTTTATTTATTTTAGCTCTGCTGCTTTCTCTTATTATTCAACTTTGGCTTTCTAATCGGCAAATAAATGCGATAGCAGTAAATCGTGCAGCTGTGCCAGACGATTTCGCCGGGCAAATTACGCTGGAACAACATCAAAAAGCTGCAGATTACACTACGACTAAATTAGCCATTAATAAAATGGAGTTGGTTTTTGGTGCAGTTTTATTACTAGGATGGACTTTAGGTGGCGGATTAGAATTAATTGATACTTTCTTACGTGCTTATGGCTATAGTGAAATTATCACGGGGCTTGCCGTTATCTTCAGCATTCTGTTTATTTCTGCCATTATTGATTTACCATTCACGCTTTACCGCACATTCAAAATAGAACAACGTTTTGGTTTTAACCGTATGACCGCGGCACAATTTATTAAAGACATGTTGATGCAAACTGCCCTCACCCTGGTCTTAGCAGTACCATTAATTGGTGGAATTCTATGGTTAATGCAAGATGCATCACCCTTTTGGTGGGTTTACGTTTGGGCTGTACTACTCAGTTTTGGGCTTTTAATTTCATGGGTTTTCCCAACTTTTATTGCTCCGTTATTTAACAAGTTCATGCCTCTAGAAAATGAAGAACTACGTGAGCGCATTACCACATTAATGAATCGCTGTGGTTTCGCCAGCAACGGCATTTTTGTTATGGATGGTTCTAAACGTTCAAGCCACGGCAATGCTTACTTCACAGGTTTGGGCAAAAATAAACGTATTGTCTTTTTTGATACCTTACTTGAAACCTTAGATGCGAATGAAGTTGAAGCTGTACTTGCTCATGAATTAGGTCATTTCAAACACCATCATGTGCGTAAAGGTCTTATATTAAATGCTGTTATCACTTTAGTTGGGCTAGCAATACTTGCATGGCTTATTAAGCAAGAAGCTTTTTACACTGTACTGGGTGTTAGTCATGCATCAACTTATATGGCACTTATTTTGTTTAGCATGGTAATGCCGCTTTTCAGCATCTATCTACAACCTGTTATGTCTTACCTTAGCCGTAAACATGAGTTTGAGGCCGATGACTTTGCCGCCGAACAAAGCCAACCACAAACATTGATTAAAGCATTGGTAAAACTGTATCGTGATAATGCGAATACCCTGACACCGGATCCATTATATTCAGCATTTCATGACTCACACCCACCTGCTCCCGTGCGTATAGCGCATTTATCAGCTAAAATAAGTTAACGATTTAAAAATTCGATATCGAGGATGACCAGGATGATGATTCGTTTACTTACTCATTTTAGCCTTATCAGTAGTTTCATTTTTGCATCTGCAACCGTAAGCGCCGATGTTAAAAATGGTAAAGAACTACACGATAATAATTGCACAAGCTGCCATATTTCCATGCAAGGTGGTGATGGTTCCGGTATTTATACTCGCGAACATAAACGCATTGAGTCATACCCGGCTTTGATTAAACAGGTAAAACGCTGTCGTGACAGTCTTGGTATGCCCTGGCCTGAAGAGCACGTAAGTGATGTTGTTGAATATCTAAATAATACTTTTTATAATTATAAAAAATAATCAAAGAAATTTTCTCAAACAAATGACTGAAATTGAACAAGTACAAGGTACAGTCATTGCGGCATACCGACGTTACACCTTAATCAAAGATCAAAATAATACATTATTTAAATGCCAACAACGCAAATCTGTCGGTCAGGTTGTCTGTGGCGATATAGTTTTATGGCAACATGAAGATGCTGATACGGGTGTCATTACATCAATAGAAGAACGTCATTCTATACTGCAACGCCCTGACATTAATAACAACTTACGCATTATTGCATCAAATATTGATCAAGTATTTATTGTTGTTGCACATAAACCTGAACTCAACGAAGGGCTAATTGATCGCTATCTTGTTGCTGCAGAAAATAGCCATTTAAACCCCGTTATATTATTAAACAAAACAGATTTATTCGAAAAAAAGGAATTTTTAGATTTAAAACAACGATTACAACTTTATCAGGATATTGGTTATACGGTTATCTATACCAGTGCAAAACAAGAAGAGAGCTTAGAGCCACTAAAAGTTCTATTGAAAAATAAGAATAATATTTTTGTTGGACAATCCGGTGTTGGGAAAACATCTTTAGTTAATACCTTGCTTGATTCTGATGCTCGTATAGGTGAAATATCCGAAGCAACAGGTAAAGGTAAACATACTACAACAACGGCTTACCTCTACCCTTTAAAAGATGCAGAAGGTCATATAATTGATTCACCGGGTGTACGTGAGTTTGGTTTAATAAAGCTGTCTGCAGAAGACATAATTTATGGGTTTGTTGAATTTCAACCGTTCGTTGGTTATTGTAAGTTCAGGAATTGTGCCCATAAAAATGAACCAGGCTGTGCTTTATTGGGAGCGTTAGAAGATAAAAAAATTACGCAACAACGTTGGGATAGTTGTCAGCGAATAATTACCTCGTTAACTGAGGCTCGGTACTAATCTTAGATTAGTCTATAGTAAACTTAATGTTTTACCGGGGCTGCTATTGAATGTTCGGTTGAAACAGCAACACCATGTTTCGGCTCCATCTTACCTTCATTTTCAAAAATTGCATTAGTGGTTGCTTTATTCATTACAATAATACTGATTCGTCGATTAATCGCACTGCCCGGATTTTTTTTATCAAATAAAACGGTAGAAGATAAACCAACAACACGCCCTATTTGCTTTAATGGCATCCCACCTTTTATTAACTCACGTCGTGCCGCATTAGCACGGTCAGCCGATAATTCCCAGTTACTATATTGTTTTCGAAGCACTTCACCATCTACCGTTTCATATTCGATAATACCTTTACCAAAAGCAGATACATCGGTATGGCCTGTAATACTGATTTTATTATCCGCATGTTTTGCAATAGTTTTTGCAACTTCTTGCAAAATAACACGAGTATAAGGTTTAAGTTTTTCACTGCCAGAAGAGAACATCGGGCGTTTTTCTTTATCTATAATCTGAATACGCAGACCTTCAGGCATGACTTCTAACAACATTTGATCTTTAAAGTCCTTGAGCATTTCACTGTTCTCAATGGTCTCTTTTAATTTAATTAATAACTGATCAAGAACAACTTTATCTTTTGCTTTTTCTTGATCTTTTATTTTTTGTTTTTCTTCTTGATTTTTTTTATCCTTATTATCAAAAGTATTATCGCTTAACTTTTGTATATCTGCTTGCTGCATGGTTTTCTCACCATCACCACGAGGAATTTCTTTAGTACCGCCAAGTTTAATCATGCTAGTACTTGTTCCACCCGGACCAATCAAGGGTGAAGGATTTTTAAACATTTCTGAGATGCCACCACGCATAGCTTCATCACTAATACCCAGCAACCAGAGCAGGAGGAAAAATGCCATCATAGCGGTTACAAAATCCGCATAAGCGACTTTCCATGCACCACCATGATGACCGGCAGCTTTAACGATCTTCTTAATGACTATCGGTTGTTTTTTATCGTCTGCCACTTAACGATCTTTTCTTATTTGAAATTTAATAAACAAAATATTACTTTTGGCCTTTCACAAATTCTTCTAATTCTAAAAAGCTCGGTCTCAAATCACTAGTAAGTGCTTTACGACCAAACTCAACTGCAATTTGTGGCGTATATCCATTGAGTGTTGCGATAATACATGTTTTTGCACAGCCTAAAATCAAACCTTCTTCTTTTGCCTGTTCACCCATGGAATTTGCCATTGGGCCAGCAAAACCATAACCCATTAAAATACCCAGGAAAGTACCCACCAGTGCGGCACCAACATGATGCCCCAACACTTCGGGTGGTTCACTAATATATGCCATGGTAATAACAATACCCATCACGGCAGCAACAATACCAAAAGCCGGCAGGCCATCAGCCATATTTTGCAATGCATGGCTCGGCTCTTCTGCTTCGTGATGATGCGTTTCTAACTCAAGATCCATCAAGCTTTCGAGCTCAAAAGCGTTCATGTTCCCGCCAACCATGAGACGCAGGTAATCACAAATGAAGTCGGTTAAATGATGGTTGGCCAAAAGTTTAGGCACTTCTTTAAAAATTTCACTCTCATGTGGTTCTTCAATATCTGCCTCTAATGCCATTAAACCTTCTTTGCGTGCTTTGGAAAAAAGTTTAAACATTAAACCTAATAAATCCATGTAGCTTGCTTTTTTATATTTTTGCCCTTTAAAAAGCCCTAAAATACCTTTAAGTGTTCCGAAAATTACTTTAGCGGGATAGCCAATAATAAAAGCACCTATCGACCCACCTAAAATAATTACTACTTCAAATGGTTGCCATAATGCCGCAAGATAACCACCCGAGAACGTGTAACCAATATAAAGACAGCCAATAATGATGACAAGCCCAATAATAAATTTCATTTTTTAAATAAATCCTATATTTATAGCTAAAATTGAATCTGTTAATACCTTATCACGGTAATCATTAAATATCATATCGACCAATAATGATAAAAACTTTAGAAAATTATTAAACTGTCGATATATACAGCATAACTTGTACAACACCAATAATATCTGTACAAAAACAAATATTACAGCACTTTATTGACTTAATAAAACAGCGGGAATAAAGCATTTTATTTAAAATTGCGAGTATCTTGAGTATTGCATGGATAACAAAAATATAAATAAATGGGTAGAGCTTGCAGTTAAACAGCCTGTACCTGTACTTAAATACACAATTAAAGAATTGCGTCATTTATGTTGCCAGGAAGAAATCCCATTAAAAGAAATTACTCATGTTGTAGAGCGTGATCCTGGTCTCGTTGTACATATTTTGCGTAGTTCAAATAACCTTCCCAAAGGTCGCTTATCCACTGAAATTACCCATGTAAATCAGGCTTTCCGTTTAATGGGTACCGATCAATTAACTCATTTACCCGATATATTGCCTGCTGCTGGCGATACCCTCGAAGAAAAAGAAAAAGTAAGATTATTAGCGACATTCAGTCGAGCCTATCATGCTGCTCGTTTTGCCACGGACTGGGCAGCCTTACGACGAGACATGACTCCAGATGAAGTTTTTGCAGCCGCTCAACTACACTTTCTTGGTGAAATGATTCTAGCAATGCATGCACCTGAATTGCTCGATAAAATTACCCAGTTACGTATTGAGGATCATATTGCATCAGAAGAAGCACAATATATTGTTTTAGGTTTTACCTTAAATGAACTCACTCTTAAAATTGCTGAAAAGCTTAAATTTCCTGAGCTAGTTACAGAAGCTCTTTCTTCTAAGAATGCAAAATTCCCTCGTGCATATGGCATTATGTTAGGTGTTCAACTTGCTCGAAATATTACGTATGAAGGCTGGTACAGTAAGCAAACATATGAACTGCAGGAACAAATAGCCGAATGGATGGATATTTCTGTCGATGAAGTTATTTCACGTACACATGTTATCGCCGCAGAAATTGCACGAGAAATTCCACAATATGATACTCCACCTGCAGCACAGTTTCTGCCTCTTATAATGGAGCCAGAAAAAATACAAACTGATAAAAATAACGATGAGCATGCCACTCATGATGCGGCAATTTGTTTAATTCCTCAGTTGTCTATATTACGTGAAGCAATACAAGTGATGACAAAACTATCACCTAAAGATATAAGCTCAGATGAGTTTATTCAGGATATTGTTACCGCTATGCATGACGGAGTGGGTTTAAACCGTGTAGTATTTTGCCTCTACAATAAAGAAGAAAAGTTATTACAAGGGCAGGTGTTAAAAGGTGCTGAAAATGATCCTGTATTTAATCGATTTAAAATAGAAATAACCGGCACTGATCTCTTTTCACATCTGCTAACAAAACCCCAAGCTGTTTTAATGAACGAATCAACTCGGGAAAAATTCTGGCCACTTGTATCAGTTGATTTCCAAAAACTTGTCAGTACCAACTCTTTTGTTGCAATGTCTATTTTTATAAAAAATGAACCTTATGGATTATTTTATGCAGACAGGCATACCTCAACCTGCCAGATTGAAGATAGAAGTTATAATTATTTTAAAACGCTATGTACACATACAACAAAAATTTTAGAACAGCTCTTATAAACCCTATCTCGTAGCTTAGACTTTAGTCTGACGCGGTGTTGATATTGTAATCTAAAACATTTGAGCAATGGTATACCGCAGCGTCGAGCTCGTAGCGCCCCACAATAAAATAGAGGGTAGAAGCCCGACCTACAATTAGAAAACCTGCCTGCCAGAAAAAGCATGCGAAAGTGTACTGCTGTTGACATATTCAAGTTCGCCGCCAACAGGCACACCATGAGCAATACGACTTGCGGTTATATTTCGTGAGTTAACCATTTCACTAATGTAATGCGCAGTTGCTTCACCTTCAACTGTAAAGTTAGTCGCGAGTACCACTTCTTTTATTTCTCCCTGATCAAGACGTTGAGCCAATAATCCAAGTCCAATCTCTTCAGGGCCAATGCCATCAAGAGGAGAAAGATGTCCCATTAAAACAAAAAATAAACCGTTAAAATTGGTTGATTGCTCAATCACCTGTACGTCCGAGGGGGTTTCAACAATACAAAGCAGTGACCTGTCACGATTTGAACTTGCACATATGTCACAAATTTTTTGTTCGCTTAAACTACGACACTGTTTACAATGCCCTACTTCCTTAACAGCTTTAGCTAATACAGAGCTTAAATTTTCAGCTCCGCTGCGATCGCGTTCCAGCAAGTAATACGCCATACGTTGTGCAGATTTTGGCCCTACGCTGGGTAAACAGCGTAAAGCTTCAATTAATTGATTTACCAATGAACTACTAGACATAAATAAAAATTAGAACGGTAATTTCATTCCGCCAGGTAAATTTAAACCTGCGGTCATACCAGACATTTTTTCGGATGATGTTTTTTCAACCAGACGTACAGCATCGTTCACTGCTGCTGCAATCAAATCTTCCAGCATATCTTTATCATCACTCAATAAACTGTCATCAATAGAAACACGTTTAACATCATGTCGACAAGTCATTACAACAGATACCATACCTCCACCCGATTGGCCTGTAACTTCAATACTTGCCATTTCTTCCTGCGCTTTTGCCATATCTGCTTGCATTTTTTGCGCTTGTTTCATCAGGTTACCGATTCCACCTTTCATAGTATTACCTCATTGAAATTCTGTTTAAGAATATTTAATTAATTTTATGTTTGGTTTGTTACAGAATCTATTGCTTGCACTGATTCAATGTCTACATGTCCGTTGAATGCATCCATAATATTTTTTACATTATCATCATTAACAATAGAACTTTCTGCTGCAGTCTGACGTTCTTGTTGTTGTCTACCACTACGTGCAGCAGGCGTTTCTGTGTCTGTTTGTGTTTTTTCAATTTTTAATTTAAGTTCCGTAACAAAATAAGCAGACAATTTATCTTGCAGTTGTTGTTCACGTTCAGGTGTTAACATTGCAGAATGTGATGGTGCAACAGCCAAATATAAACATGCATTTTCAATGCGAATAAAAGCACTATGTTCAACCAGTTGTTTTAAAATCCCGGCAACATCTAAATAAGAAACGATTTCATGCCAATTCTCTGTTGATAATCTGCTTAAATCAATCTTTACTAAGGTGCTGGATTGAACCGGTTTATTTACAACCTTTGATGCCTCATTTATTTGAGGTGCCTTTTCTTTTACACTGATGGCAACAGATTTATTCTGCTGTTTCGCATAAGTTTCTGAGCTTGATTGTTGTGGTTGTGCAGTTTTAGATACTGGTGTATTAGCATTTTTCACTCCATCATTATCAGGCCTGAATGCCAACATGCGTAACAAGACCATTTCAAGACCATTACGTTGATCCGGTGCTAACGGTAAATCACGCCGCCCATGTAAGGCAATTTGATAATATAATTGAATATCTTCAGCACTCAATGATTCTAATAATTTAAAGTAACGTTCTTTATCACCCATATTATGGTCATAAGCATCCGGTACTTGTTTTAATAATGCTAAATAATGTAAGCAGGTAATAATTTCTGCCAACACAGCTGAAAAATCGGGAGCTTGTTGTGCTAATTCCTGTACCCTTTGAATAAGGACAGAACCATCTGCTGAGGCTAAAGCATCTAATAAATCAAAAACATGATATTGTTCAATCGTACCCAGCATTAACCGTACATCAGCATCGGTAACCGTACTGTTACCGAAAGCAATTGCCTGATCAAGCAAACTTAATGCATCACGCATACTTCCATCTGCCGCACGCGCAAGCTGTAACAAAGCGGCCGATTCGAAAGGCAGACTTTCTTTTTCTAAAATTAATTGCAGATGTGCCTGAATACGCTCAATGGATAAGCGTCTTAAATTAAACTGTAAACAACGCGATAAAATAGTGACAGGTAATTTTTGTGGATCTGTGGTTGCCAATAAAAACTTAACATGAGGTGGCGGCTCTTCCAGTGTTTTTAATAAGGCGTTAAAACTGTGGCCAGAGAGCATATGCACTTCATCGATTAAATACACTTTATAGCGACCACGGGTTGGTGCATATTGAACGTTATCCAGGAGTTCGCGAGTATCTTCAACCTTTGTTCTTGATGCCGCATCCACTTCAATCAAATCTACAAAACGACCTTCATCAATCTCTTTACAAGTCGCACACTCACCACAAGGTGTTGCGCTTACACCCTGTTCACAATTAAGGGATTTTGCAAGAATACGTGCGATGGTTGTTTTGCCAACGCCACGTGTACCGGTAAATAAAAAAGCATGGTGCAAACGACCGCTATCCAATGCATTACTCAGTGCTCGTAATACATGTTCCTGACCCACCATTTCGGCAAAACCACGAGGACGCCATTTACGTGCAAGTACCTGATAACTCATGAAAATCCCTAAATTGAAAGATGATAAATACTGGTAAAGTATTATAACTCAAAAAAGGACATTTTCGGAGTTCAGAAGAGCAACAAAAACAAAAAATTGGCTGGAATTTTGAATAAAATCAGGAATTCTTAGGCGGCGACCTGAGCAAGCCACACCTCGGCACACGAATCCACCGCTGCGGCTGCTCCCTTCCAGGCCTGACCGGGTTCACGGTTTATCGTTGCGAGGGGACCCATCCAGGCCACCATTAAAGATAACTGTGTTTAACCCACATTAAAGTGAATAAAAACGGACGTGATTATGAGGCTTGTAGATTCTCGGGTCAATATGTGAGGAACAAATTGCCCACTAAACATCCTTATTTACGTATAAAACATTTTCTTACTGTAGTGAACAAACTCGAAGCAGTATAAGGTTTATGTAACAAGTATTTATATAAAAGCTGATCTTCTTCTGTACGTTTACGATCGTCATCAAAACCACTTACCAGTTGAATTTTAATATGTGGATATTTTTTTCTAACTTTAGCTGCTAATTTATAGCCATCCATATTTGGCATAATAACGTCGGAAAGTAGCAAATCAATGTCATTTGATTCCAATATCTTTAATGCAGCCTGGCCACTGTCGGCAACAAGCACGTTATAACCTTTAGAGCTCAATAAGTTTTTTGATAACTCACATATCGCCGCTTCATCATCAACAACCAAAATATTTTCATAACCTTTTTGTTCAGTTATTTCATCAGAAATAATCTGGTCAGGTTCAACTTCAGAATAATTGCGTGGGAAATAAATTAAAATATAGGTACCCTGATTCAAACTGGAATCAATTGTGATAGCACCTTTTGCTCGTTTAATAAAACCATATACCTGAGTCAAACCGAGTCCTGTTCCTAAATCTCCTTTAGTGGTAAAAAAGGGATCAAATATTTGATTTAAAACATCTTCATTTATACCACAGCCACTGTCAGAAATTGAAAGCTGAACATATTCACCTGCGGGTAAATTTATAACAACGGCTTCATCTTCTAATAAGGTGTGATTAAATGTTGTAATAATCAATTCTCCACCATCTGGCATGGCATGCATGGCATTAATACACATGTTTAAAATTGCGTCTTCCAAATCACTCTTATCAAGGTAAACAGGCCAGATTGAATCTGTGAGTTTATATTCCAGATTTATACGTGCTGTTAAA
Source organism: uncultured Thioalkalispiraceae bacterium (assembly GCA_964605385.1). Lineage (GTDB taxonomy): Bacteria > Pseudomonadota > Gammaproteobacteria > UBA6429 > Thiohalophilaceae > JAGLTQ01. The sequence goes on along the minus strand of CAZSCK010000002.1, from coordinate 32,795 downwards.
GTTTTTTCCAGCATGTTTTGTGCGTCAAGTAAGAGCTTATTAATATCAATACTCTCAGGTTGCGTTGATTCTTGCCTTGAAAAAGAAAGCAACTTTTTAGTCAGTGTTGCGCCACGATCCGTTGCATATTGTATTTCTTTTAAAAATTCTTTTACCTTTTCATCAGCAGTATCACTTAAAACCATTTCCATCAGCTCAGTATAACCAAGAATAACATTGAGCATATTATTATAGTCATGTGCGATCCCCCCGGTTAACTTACCTAACGCATCCATTTTTTGGCTTCGACGTAATTGCTGCTCGATTTGTTTTTTATCAGTAATGTCAGATTGAACGCCTAAGTAGTGCGTAATATCACCCTGAGTATTTTTGATTGGAGAAATTTTTGCCTCATCCCAATAAAGTTCACCATTACTTCTTCTATTATGAAAAATACCCGACCATGTTTTACCTGCTTTAATTGTTTGCCACATTTCAGCATAAAAACTCTTCGGCATTTCTCCAGACTGTATAACAGATGGGTTTTTATTTAAAACTTCTTCTCGGCTATAACCCGTGGTTTCAATAAAAGCCGAGTTAACATATTCAACTTTTCCTTTAGCATTGGTAATAATAATAATATTTGGACTTTGTTCAACGGCCATGGATAACTTCTGGATAGTTTTATGTGATTTTTTTCTTTCGAGCTCCGCTTCAGTACGTGCAGCAAAAATCTTCAACACTTCTTCCATTTGCGCAGTATTTTTCATCGGCTTACTATCTGCTACAACAACAATACCTGTCGCCTTACCATCACCTGAATATAACGGTATACCGATATAACTCTCCACCCTCATATCAACAAGCAACTTATCATCAGGAAAAAGTTGCTGTACGTGGTCAGGATAAGCACATGATGCCTTTTGATTAATAGCATTTAAGCATGGTGTACCTATTAAAGAATAGGACATATTGGCTACTATTTTTCCATAAGCACAAACCATGTAGGTATTAACCTGCATTGCATCATTTTCATCTAACAAACCAATAAAAGCATAATCAGCATTAAACATTTCGGCTATACTTGTAACTAGATTTTCATAAAAATCATTTAAAGTACTCGAAACTGCTGTTGCAATCATTTTTATTGCATCATCTGTACGTTTGCGTTCAGTAATATCTTGTACAGAGCCATAAGAACGTATCGCCTGACCTTCATCATTATATTCTGTATCACATTGCTCATTAACAAATTTAACTCGACCATCCGGCATTAGTACACGATGTTCAATATTGTAAGGTAATTTAGTTTCCAGAGAATCCTGATACGCTTGATTAACGCTCTCTCTGTCATCAGGATGAATAAAGCTAATAAAACTTTCATAAGAGGGTTTTACTAAAACAGGGTTAACTTCAAAAATGCGAAACATTTCCTCTGACCACTTCAAATCATGGGTTATTAAATCCAGATCCCATGAACCTACATGAGCAATATTTTGTGCTTCAGCTAAACGACTTTCAGCTTTTTTTTGATTTTCCTGTTCTATTTTCTGCCTGGTAATATCAAACATGAAACCACGTAAGATAACGGGTTTACCTTCATCTAATACGACTTGCACAGCATCACGTATCCAGACGATATCGCCATTTTTTTTAATCAAACGATATTCAAATTCATGATCTTCTGTATGCGCAGTGGCTTCAGTACAAAATAAAATAGAGGATTCTTTATTATCAGGATGTAAATGATCCGCCCAGAAATTTTCAACATACCATTCTTCTGGTTTGAAACCCGATACTTCTTCTATTTGCGGACCAACATAAGTAAACAACCAGCTATTAAGATCGATTTCCCAGGGAATGGCAGAGGTTGACTCAAGTAGCGTTCTGAAGTGAATTTCATTTTCTTTTAAAGTTGATTCAGATTCTTTACGCTCTGAAATATCCAAAATAATAGCCATAAACTGACTATCTACATTATCTCCTTCCATTAACTGTAGATGAACTTCAACCGGATAAGTAGAACCATTTTTGCGTTGATGAATTGTTTCAAATACAAGTATGTCTTTCTTTTTATCAATAAGAGGCTTTATCACTTCTTTGAATTTATCAAATGAATACTCAGGTTTAATATCATGCGCAGATAATTGTCTTATTTCCTTTAAATTATAACCAAGGTTTTGAAGGGCACCTTTACTGACATTTACAAATTTTAAGCTGTTTTTATCAAATATATATATTTCATTAATACTGGAATTTAGCAACACTCCCAAATATTGCTTCAAATTTTTGGTATCTTTTAACGTTTTACCATCTTTAATATTATTCCAGTAATTCCAAATGAAAAATATCAGAAGAAATAGTGTTACTCCCCCAAGTATAAATAGAGTGATGTCCGTCCATAATAATTTAGAAGATTGAGGATCCACAATATTTAAAGTGGCTATATTTTCATCAGCAAACGATAACGAATAAAACAGCACAGAAAATAAAATAATTCCTGATAACTTTAACAATGTTTTATAACCAACTTCGTTCATTAGCATTCACTTATAATAATTAATTGAAATACATACTTGCTATAGTATCTAATATGCAGTTAGTGTAGATATTAAAGTTAATTTAAACAAAATACTTCTGCTTTATTGTTATTCATTGCTTAATTTCTTAACTAAATCGTCTATTGATATCGTCTAATAAACCACGACTTGCTGATTCAACAAGGTCAAACACATGTTCAAATCCTTGATCACCACCATAATATGGATCTGGCACTTGTGTTTCTGAATACTCTTTACTGAAATCCAGAAATAAACTTAATTTATCCCCTAAGCCAGCGGGGCATATTTGCTCAAGCAGCTGGTAATTATCATCATCCATTGCTAATACATAATCAAATTCATGAAAGTCATTTTCAATGGCTTTACGAGCACGTAAATCACCCAAATCAATGCCCCGACTCCGCGCTGTTTGCTGAGCCCTATGATCCGGTTGTTCACCAATATGGTATGCATGAGTACCTGCTGAATCCGTTGTAATCCAGTCATCTAGCCCTTCTTGATGTACTAAATGTCGAAATACTCCCTCAGCGGTAGGTGAACGGCAGATATTGCCCATGCAAACAAAAACAACAGATATTTTATTTTTAGACATTTAAACTCTCGTAAATTTCGATAACTATTCATTACTGATAATGTCTTCATTAATATAAAGAAGGCATATTAATAGGAGAATTTAGCACTTTTTGCTAAAAGATTACAAACTCAATATGGTCGTTCTGAAGAGGTAGTACTAACACCTGATAACAAAGCAATATTTAGCTATTGGCGATTAACCTCATCTAGACCACCTCTGCTTTAATTAATCCCAAAATAAGCAAACAATAAGGTAAGATACTGTTTTTAAAGATTTTAACAGGATTCACATGTCAGACACGCTCGAACTTACCAAAGATTTAATCTCACGCCCTTCATTAACGCCAGAAGATAGTGGATGCCAAACTCTGATAGCTGAACGTTTGAATAAAATTGGCTTTAAAATAGAACATATGCGCTTTAGTGAAACAGATAATCTTTGGGCACGTCGTGGTTCTGACGGCCCATTATTCACTTTCGCAGGCCATACTGATGTAGTACCAACAGGCCCGGAAGAGAATTGGAAATACCCTCCTTTTGAGCCAACGATTGATAGCGGTATTCTTTATGGTCGCGGTACCGCCGATATGAAGGGTTCTATTGCTTGCATGTTGACCGCTTGTGAACGCTTCATTGAAAAGAACCCGGAACATACAGGTAGCATTGCTTTTTTGATCACCAGTGATGAAGAAGGCCCGGCACATGATGGCACGGTAAAAGTTATTGAAACACTGGAAGCACGTAATGAAAAAATCGACTGGTGTTTAGTTGGCGAACCATCAAGTACCGATAAAGTTTGTGATGTTATAAAAAATGGTCGCCGTGGTTCACTGGGTTGCACTTTAAAAGTGAAAGGTAAACAAGGGCACGTTGCTTATCCACACTTAGCAAAAAACCCCATTCATGAATTTGCGCCTGTTTTAAAAATATTGACTGAAACAGAGTGGGACCAGGGAAATGAATTTTTCCCAGCCACAACATTTCAAGTTAGCAATATTCATTCAGGCACAGGGGTAACCAATGTCATCCCGGGGGAATGTAAAATTATATTTAACTTTCGCTTTTCAACAGCAATAACCGATACACAAATTCATCAGCGAGTTGAAGCATTACTAAATGAATATAATATTGAATATGACATTGAATGGGCATTATCAGGACAGGCCTTTTTGACCGGACGTGGCGACCTGGTTAATGCAACTCAACAAGCCATTAAAGATACTTGTGGAATTGATTCTGAGCTTTCAACCGCGGGTGGTACTTCTGACGGACGTTTTATTGCACCAACAGGCGCGCAAGTTGTCGAGCTTGGCCCCTTAAACGCAACTATACATCAAGTAGATGAATGTGTTGCCGTAGCAGACTTAGAAACCTTGTCTGATGTTTACGAAAAAATACTAAGTAACTTGCTAACATAAAATTAGTTATCGTATTACGCTTTGCAAGTACGACATAACGGAAAAACAAATGCAAACACAAACTGAATTTTTAAAACTACGAACCCACTTAGAACAACTTATTATTGGGCAAAAGAAATTACTTGATCGTTTGTTAATCAGTTTATTAACCGGCGGTCATGTCTTGCTTGAAGGCGCACCGGGCTTAGCCAAAACAACTGCCGTTAACACACTCGCCAGCGGAGTACATGCAGGCTTTCAACGCATACAATTTACTCCCGACCTTATGCCGGGGGATTTAACCGGTATAGATATATTTGACCCCGAAGCACATCAGTTTAAATTTGTTGAAGGCCCCATCTTCCACGAAATTGTATTGGCTGATGAAATTAATCGTGCTCCTCCTAAAGTTCAATCTGCTTTATTAGAGGCAATGGCTGAACATCAAGTCACTGTCGGTGGTGTTACCCGGAAGTTGCCCGATTTATTTGTTGTCATGGCAACACAAAACCCTCTGGAACAATCGGGCACATATCCTTTACCGGAAGCCCAACTGGATCGTTTTTTATTACACATTAAACTTGATTACCCAACTCCTGAAGAAGAGTTAGAAATTCTTAAATTAGATCGCAAACTTCATTACGGAGAAGATAAAGCAACACTTAAATCCCCCATAACACCCGAGACAGTATTAGCTGCACGTCGTGAAGTAGCCGATATTCATGTCGATGAAATGTTAGAGAAATATATTGTTTCCATTGTTACAGCAACAAGAAGCCTTGGCCACTGGCATAAAGACTGGTCAGATATTTTAATTGCAGGTGCATCTCCCCGTGCTTCAATTGCTCTGCTACGCGCATCCAGTGCATTGGCCTATTTGGATGGTCGTGACCATGTCACGCCTGATGATATTTTAGAAGTTGCAGCCGACGTATTACGTCACCGACTTGTTTTAGATTACTCAGCACTTGCAGCAAAAATATCAGCAGATGATATTATTGCTCATCTATTATCTGAAATACCTATTCCATAAGATTAAAGCGCTTAGCTGTGTTAACAATAATTCAACAACTTAAAAAAGCCAGGCAACGCTCATTCTTTAAGCTTGATAAAAAAACTCAACAGCCTTTAATTAACAATGAAGAAATACTTGATCTATTATTGCGAGTTCAAGGCAATAAAAAAACACATCAATATAAAACCGATATTGCCTTTCGCCAAATTGGTGATGTCCGCTCCATTTACCACGGCCACGGCATGGACTATGAAGAAAGTCGACGTTATCAACCCGGAGATGATCCCCGTTACATGAATTGGCAGCTCAGCGCGAGAACAGGCCAGCACTATATGAAAATCTTTCGTGAAGAACGTCAGCCAGGCATTTTTATACTGCTGGATCGTCGTCACTCAATGCGCTTTGGTACACAACAGCGCCTTAAAATAACCCAAGCAGTACGAGCCGCTGCAATAGCTGCTTTCTCTGCACAAGAGAATAACTATTCAATTGGCGGTGTTATTTTAGATAATGATATTGAATGGTTTAAGGAAAACAAAAGTAAACAAGCGGCTTTTAATTTTATACACCAGGCTGCCCGCCCTGCTACACCTGTATTTGATCAACAGCTAATAGAACCGGACATGTCCGATGTCTTACGCATGCTTAATGAGATATTAACTATCGGTTCAACAATTTATCTCATTAGTGATTTTCAGGATTTAGATGAAAGCAGCCAGTCAACTTTATTACAACTTTCAGCCTTACATCAGATACACGCAATTCAAATCACTGATCCAGCAGAAGTTAAGCTACCCAGAGCAGGCGTTATCAACCTGAAATCTTCAATATCCAGTAAACAGCAACAACTGGATTCCAGCTCTTTATACCAACAGGAAAACTACCAGTCTGCAGCTGACGATTATTTTACAGTTAAAAAATCATTGTTTGAAAATATAGCCATTCCATATCAAACAATTCTTACCACAGTTGATGAAATTGAACAACGAATAGTATTCTAACCATGAACCAGGAAACGAGCACATTAAAAAAAATAGATGGCATATACGATATTCAACCGCTTATCGAGCCAGCACTTAGTTTGCTGGAAACAGCTTTGTTAAGTTTGTTGTTAATATCACTCATTAGCCTGATATTATATTTTACCTGGAAAGTTTTATATTCAAAAAAATCCATTGCAAAAAGTAAAATAAAAAAATTACGTGACAAGCACTCAGAAAACAAAATTAATACTCATGATGCTATTTATCAACTTTGCCTTATTACTAAACAGGGCTTAAAATTAAAAAAACTCAATAACGATACTCTTTTACCAGATAAACTAACGTCTAAAAAACAACAATGGCAGAGTTTCATAAAAGATATTTCCATCTTACGCTATAAAAATAATTCAGAATCACATATTGATATAAATCAGCTATTTTCAGATAGCTTGTTCTGGCTAAAAGTATGGCCATGAATAATTTTTTAATTAATGGAACAAACTATGAGTTAAGCCAGCCTGAATGGTTATGGCTACTCGCTTTATTTTTCCTGATAAATATCATTTTTAAATTAATTAAAAATAAATACATCAGTCAATCTGCTCCAGCCAGCTTGACAGATATTTCGTCAAAGCAACAACTTATGCACCCGCTACTCAACTTGCTCGCTCTAAAAGAAGATTCAATACAACTTAAATCACCCATTCGAATATTCCATTATTTTATTTTCGCCTTACTTATTTTAGCATTAACCCAACCGGTTCGAATTGGGGAAAGGTTACCCGAGCCACCACAAGAACGTGATATTGTTTTTATTGTTGATACCTCTGTTTCCATGATACTTCGTGATTACATACTGGACGGCGAGCGCATCGATCGCATGAGTTTATTAAAAGTTGTGTTAGATGATTTCATTGTAAAACTTAAGGGAGAAAGAATGAGTATTATTGTTTTTGGAGATAATGCTTACACTCTCGTTCCTCTCACATCAGACCAGTTATTATTACGTAGAATGTTATCTCGAGTACAAGCCACCATGGCAGGTCGATTTAATGCGATTGGTGATGCCATTGCGCTTGCCGTTAAACAGGCAACTCAAGAAAATGAAAAAACAAAAACCACAAACAAACGAAAACGGATTCTTGTTTTATTAACGGATGCTGATCAACCTACTGGAAACATAGAGCCCGACATTGCTGCAAAACTTGCAAAAAACGCAAAGCTCCCTCTTTATACCATTGCCATTGGCGCAACCAGCCTTGCCGCAGAAGAAAGTCGTTTAGGTGGTTTGCTTTACTCACCAGTTGATCTGAATTTAATTCAACAATTATCGTCTATAACAGGTGCGAAAAGTTATCAGGCAGGTAATCCAAACGCATTAAAAAATGCCATTCAGGAAATTAATTTACATGAAACAAACAAACGTAAAATTAAAGTGCAATATTTTCGCCAGCCACTCTATTTTTGGCCGCTAATAGCCGCCTTTATTTTATTTACTTTTTCTCAGTTATTCGTTGCACTAAAAAGCATCTCCGTACAACATAGAAAATCTAATCGGCAGCCGCAAGAATGAACGCCATCTTTTATTTACAGGATATTTACTGGCGTGAGCCTCTCTGGCTATTACTGTCTTTTCAACCAGTTATAATTATTCTATTAAAGAAATTTATTGAAAAAAATAATATCTCGCTTTATGTTGAGAATAAATTACAGCCTTGGGTTATTTTTCCTGCTCGTTATACCGTGTCAAAACAAATATTCAGTAAAAACTCTGCCTACCTGCTTGCCTGGCTATTCTTTTCTATTGCGCTGGCTGGCCCCAGAACACCTTTAAGCCAGACGGATAAAGAACAATTCTATGGCGCAAACATTATGATGGTTGTTGATCTTTCTCGCTCAATGAAAGCAATGGATATCAAACCAACCAGGTTACGCAGAGCAAAGACTGAAATCTATGAGTTTTTAGAAAAAGCAAAAGATCATCGTATCGGTCTTACTGTATTTTCAGCGCGCCCCCATTTATTTGTTCCTTTGACTTCAGATCATGCTGTATTACAAACATATATTGAATCACTCGATAAATTAAGTTTTCCCACCATGGGCAGCAATCCCGTTGATGCTATATTATTTGCACAAAATGAACTTAAAAAGTTAAAAGGTAATTCTGCCATCCTCTTACTTAGCGATGGTGATTTTAGCGATATTTCAAATCAGCAGATAAAACAACTGAAAAAAGAAAACATACCTTTATATATTCTTGGTATAGGAACTCCCGAAGGTGAAGCTATTCCTTTAAAAGATGGAACCTGGTTGAAAAATGAGCAGCAATATGTTGTTTCAAAAATGAATGTTGAAATTTTGGAATACCTTGCAGCACAATTAAATGGAACGTATAGCCCCCTCTATGATGACAATAGTGATTGGAAAATACTATATAATCAGGGAATTGCTCGCCATAACACAGCAACAAATATTGATGGCAAACATCAGATATTATGGGACGAGGCTTTCTTCTGGTTTCTTATCCCGTCAATGTTTCTCTTTTTATTTTCTTTAAGTCCCTATCGCATACAAATTTCTAAAAATATCGTTATATTTCCTCTAACATGCATCATTTTATTCTCCTTAACAGAGAAAGATGTAAGTGCACTTGAAATAGGTCAAAGTAACGAACAATTCGCTTACCGCGCATATATGAAGGGTGACTACTCCACAGCAGAAAAATATTATAAAAATATAGGCGAGCACCGTGCTTATCATAGCTATCTTGGTCAGGCTAATAGTTTATATAAAATGGGACATTATCAGGAAGCTATTCAACAATTTACTTTTGCTATATTAAATTCAAAAAGTGATACACAACGTGCTAATGCTTTATATAACCTTGCAAACAATTATTTTAGAACAGGCAGTTTTTCTTTGGCTATTAATACTTATAAAGATGTTTTGCGTTACCAGCCAGAAAATAAAGCATGTTTGCACAATCTGAATGTCAGCAAAATATTAAAAACAAATATAGAGCTTCGACTAAAAGAAGAAAAAAAAATCATATCATTATCACGACAAGGTCGCGGCTCACAATCTTCAAGCATTGCTGATGGCACAGAGATCAATGAAAACACATCTGTATCTATAGGTGATGATGAAAACACACTGGATACGAATATACCATTACCCGAACTACCTGATATAAATGAAAATATGGTGAAAAAACTAATACTTTCCGGCTTAAAAAATATTAAACTTGCCGAACAAAGTCGTGTAACAACTCCGTATTCTGAAGTACAAAGCAGTAAAAATATTAATTTAATTCAAGCTCAGCAACAATTGAACGCAATAAGTGACTTACAACACTTGTTATGGAAACGTTTGTTTGAAATAGAAGAAGGCTTCCCTGCTCCTGTAGAAGAACCACGAACAATACCTGGTGTAAAGCCATGGTAAACATTCGGTTATTTCAGTCTGGTTTTATATTATTTATACTCTTGTTTAATAATATTTGTTATTCCTCTGAAAATAATATTAATTCAGAACAATTAGTATTATTTACAGATAAATCAGAAAGCATACTTGGCCGCCCTATTCGAGTTGATTTATATGGAATAGATCTTAAATCAAAAATTTCCGATATTAATCTTGCTGTTTTAAATGAAAACTTCGGCGTAGTTATTGATTACATAATAAATGATACTGGTGATAAACGCTGGCCGAACAAAAAAATACAAATTTTGAAATTTAAACTTTATCCTCGCAAAACAGGTTCTGTCCGAATACCAAAAGTTTCAACAAAAAATGTAAGTAGCCAGGAAAAAATGATTCTGGTTACAAAAGGAAAAACCAGCTCACCTTTAATAATTTTTATGAAGAATAAACCCTACGAACGTGAACAATTCATTGTTCATGTCAAAGTGCTATCAGCTGATTCGACCTCACGTTTATCAATTGATAAAAATCCGGTGTTCGAAGGTTTTTCAAGTATGCCATTGCCCTTTGAGCGCAGTAAAAATAAAGAAGGTGTGTACGTCCTTAAAATAGGTTGGGCTTTATCAGCCTTAAAAAGTGGAGATCTCAAGCTTAAACTTCCTCCCGTTGAATACAGCGTGAGCGGAGTTTCTCGTAAAAAATTCTTTTTACCTTTAAAAATCATAAACATCAAAGCATTACCTTTGTATCTTCCCCCTACTATCCCTATTGGTAAAATTTACATACAAAGTGAACTGTCAAAAAATGGATTATTCCTGTCAGATTCAATAGCCTACTGGAATATTAAGCTGACAGGTAATCTTAATAATAGTTATAAATTACCTCCCATATTGCGACAGGTAAAATCCAACTCACAGATTAAATTTCTACCAGTAAATTCAACACGCTCTAAAAAAGTTACAAATAATAGTTTAATAAGCATTGTAAACCACTCCATTCCTTTCAAAGCCTTAAACAGCAGATTTTTAACTTTCCCGGAAATACAGCTACAATATTTCGACCCCGTTAATGGAAAAATAAATACACTGACCCACAAAGCTAAAGGGATTTTTGTTTTAAGTATTTTATGGCGAATATTTTTCAGCCTTATTATAACTTTTATCTTTATTTATATTTTCAAACTAAGTTATAAAAAATGGAGATGCTTTAAGTTTTCACAAACAAAAAGAGAGCAAGCTATACAGGTATTACAAGACAATAAAGTTAAGAATATACGTAAATCAATAAGACTGTTAATTGAATCTGAGTGCTGGCCAAAAAATATAACGGTCACTCAGTGGGGTGAATACTGGAAAAATAAATACCAGGTAAGCAATGATTTTGATATTTTTATAGAAAGATTATCTTCTTGTTTTTATAGCACATCAGAAGAGCACAATGTAGATAGTTTAAGTTCGCAGCTACTGATTCTAATTAAGAATAAAAAAACTTGTAGCCACGCTACTACAAGTTAGCAATCGCAACCTCAATTGTTCGAATCACATCATCTTCAAGTTCTTTAGCAACTTTTTGCGCTTTACTTGGTCCAGCAACTTTACCTGGACGAACAAATAATATATGTGTTTCTTTATTCTTGCTATACAAGGTAATGTGTAATGGACATAATGCCAGCATACTAGGATCAAGATTACTTATTTTATTCGCATACCAACCGCTACAAAAAACCATACTACGAATACTTGTTAATTTATTTTGATTGTAATCATTGCCCCAGCGTTTAGCGAAATGTGATAAATTTTTACCTATGTTAGGTTCAAATAACACGTAATAACTATTATTTTCCAGAGCTGTAAAAACTTTTTTATAAACTTCATCCATGCCACCTTGCACAGTGCGATCATAAATAAGAGGGTTAACTCGTAATGTAGTACTTGATTTAACTTCCTTAGTAACATCTTGTGGCTCTGCTAATAATGTTGCCATTGGAATCAACAATAAAATACCGAGTAATTTAATCACTTTATACGCCTCAAATTCTAATTATTTATAATCTATTGATCTTTAAGTTTTTTCCAGGTTACTTCATCTCGAATATAACTGGGCATAGCATCTTCTGCTCGGACTGTTTTTTCTTGCAAATATAAATCAGCGGCTAATACCGCAACATCCTGAGCATGAGGAAAACATTCCGCTGTAAAACTGGTAATATTGACCAAAGTAGATTGATTAAGTTCATTTTGAAAACTATCCCAACCACTGCCCAGGCAATGCCATTCACCTTGCTTTTCTATCTTTGTTACCGGGCTGACTTTTTCTGCTGCCACTAATTTCATTAAGCCGGATTCAAGCTGATAGCAGCCCCAGTAGATCTCCTTCATTCGAGCATCAATTACACTGAGTACTTTTTCTTTCTTTTGTTCTCTAAAAGCTAATTGAGCAAGCGCAGCAAGGCTTGAAACAGGAACAACCGGCAAATCACAGCTAAAAGCGAGTCCCTGGGCAACACTGGTGCCAACACGAACACCAGTAAAAGAGCCCGGCCCACAATTAAAAGCTAAAGCATCAATTTGAGACAAAAAGATCCCAGCTTCTGCTAATAATTCATCCACCATCGGCAGAACACGTTCAGTATGCTGACGTGGAATAATTTCAAAGATTTCATGGCAATCACCCTGATCCATTAATGCGACAGAACAAGCTTCAGTTGCGGTATCAATTGCGAGAATTTTCATTAAAGATGCTACGTTTTAAGAAGGCCATAGCATACACAGTGCGCTGCTAGACGGCTAGTATTTAGCGAATGAAAATAGAGGGAGAAAAGAAAAAACGATATTTCAATAATATATAATATTTAGAAAGCCAGGCGACGGCGGCTATTACGACTATTAGATATGAATTCTTTAGTTGTCAGGGGTTTGACATCATCGAGTAACTCTTCTTTTAGCCCTTTTATCAATTTTAGTGCTTCAGATTCATTTTTTTCAGTTTTTTGTAAGGAAGTGGTTTTTAGCTTTGCTTCAACAACAGGAGCTGAAATTGTGGTCTTTTCTTCTACTATTAAATTAACACCATCATCAGTAAATTGGAATTCAACACCACCAATCATTAACCAGTCACCATCCTGAAGTTCAGCATGAGAAACAACCTCACCATTTAATTCAAGCGATGCTTCACTTTCAGAGGATTTAATAATAAAACGGTATGACTCAGCGTATTTAATGGCTTCTACAGCGGCATGGTTTTCTGCAATACCGTCTTCTGGCACACAAATATCCATATTAATATCCTGACCAATAGTCATCAATGTTTGCTCAATATGATATTTAATCACGGGTACACTGTTTGAATACTGAGTTAAAAAAGCCATAACACAATCCTTTATGCAATTAAAAATGAAAAAATTTATTACAGAGTCAGGTATACAATTTTAAGCACAATAACTGATGCTAAAAAATTCAATATTTTCAATGACTTATTATTTTTATATTTGAAAGTATAGGAAGAAACGCTATATTTTCAGAAGAAAAACTAGATTATCTGAAAAATCATCAAATGTCACAGGATTTAACAATTATTTTTAATAATTTATATACGTGGATGTAAGTTGCAAAAATAAGGAAATCCTTATTAAGAAGTTTTAATCTTTAAAAAGCCTTCTACCTTCTGCTGGTTTCTCGTTTTCATCATTGCCGGCAGACTGTCTAAAAAGATTTTGCCGTAGGATTTTGAGATGAGTCGCGGATCACAGAGCATTAAAACACCGGTATCATTAACATCTCGAATTAGTCGCCCTGCTCCCTGCTTTAAAGTAATGACGGCACTAGGTAACTGAAAATCAACAAAGGGATTTCCACCATTTTTACGCATATTATCGATTCTGGCTTTAAGTACCGGATCGCCGGGAGATGCAAAGGGCAGTTTATCAATGATGACGCAGGTCAGTGCTTCACCACGAACGTCCACCCCTTCCCAAAAACTACTGGTTCCTAATAAAACAGCATTACCATGGTGACGAAATTCACTCAGTAAAACATCACGCGGCTTATCGCCCTGCACCATTAACGGTACATCTATTTCGCCATCTAATAAATCTGCCGCTTGTTGCAGTGCTTTATGACTGGTAAAAAGAAAAAACACGCCGCCCTGACATGCATTAATAATTGGTAAGGCTTTTTTAATAACTGCTTCGTTATACTCAGGTGCTGTTGGTTCAGGTAAATTTTCAGGCACATACATCACAGCTTGTTGACTGTAATCAAATGGACTATCCCAAATAGCGGTGTTATCGGTTTCAATTCCTAAACGTTGTTTAAAGTGATCAAAGTTATTCGCAACTGTTAATGTTGCAGAAGTAAACATCCATACAACCTTCATCGTTTCCATTTGCGAATGAAATATATCACTGATATCAAAAGGCGTAATATGTAATACAAAACTTCGTTTATGAGTTTCAAACCAATGAATATGATCGTCAGGTATATCAGTGGTTAATTGAGTAAAACGTGAACGTAATTCAACACAACGTTCATAACAGCTTTCCAGACCTTTACTTCTCTCTGCCAAAGGCATTAATTGTTTTTCAAGTTCTTTTAATTGTTCCGATACAGCTAAAACTGCTTTTTTGAATTCATTATCATGCGCAATACTTAGCCAGTCTGCACGACGCTGTTCAATACCAAAAGATAAACGTAAATCTTTTATCAATTTTTGTAATACAGATGCAATGCGAATAAAATTTGGATCTTCATTAATTTCAGTTAAATATTCAGCTTCGCTATCACGTGCAAGCTCAAGCAACTGATTACCACTTATTGATTCACCAAAAAAAGACGAAGCAACTTCTGCGAGTTGATGAGCTTCATCTACAATAATAGCGTCCGCTTGTGGCAATAATTCTGCAAAACCATCTTCACGTAACATCATGTCTGCAAATAATAAATGATGATTAATAACCACAACATCAGCAGCTTGTGCTTGTCTACGTGCATCAATCAAATGACAATTATCAAAGTAATGACAATCAGAACCCAGGCAGTTATCTGAAGTTGATGTAACACTCGACCAAATCATATCTTCTTCTGCTATAGAAGACATTTCAGCAATATCACCACTTACTGTTTGTGAAGCCCACTCTCTTATTTTAACAACACTATTTGCCATTTCAGGTGTACGAAAACGACCTTCCTGTTCCGCTAAATCTAAACGATGTAAACAAAGATAATTGGCTCGGCCTTTTAACAAAGCAACCGTTGCAGGAACTGCCAGTGCTTTAGTTACAATGGGGAGATCTTTATGGAAAAGTTGATCCTGAAGATTTTTAGTGCCGGTTGAAATTAAAACTTTAGACTGGCTCATTAATGCAGGAACTAAATAAGCAAACGTCTTGCCGGTTCCTGTACCTGCTTCTGCGATTAAATGATTTCCTTTTTCAATCGCCTCAGCAACACGAACAGCCATTTGTTGTTGTTGTTCACGTGCGGCAAAGCCAGGAACCAATTTAGCAAAAGGTCCATCTTCGCTTAGAAGGTAGGAAACATCAGAATCTTGCAAGGAATAACTCGTTATAAAATAATTAAAGTATGGTTAAGTATTGGCTTGATTATCCCATACTTCGTCGTTCATTAAACCCTCGTCATTATTCCAAACAAGCTGAGCTAATCGTTTAAATCGGGCAACCGACATGACACCCCGTTTTTTCCGATTACTTACTCCGGCCTCATCAATGTCATCGAGCATATCTTCATGAGAGGCTTCGTAAATCTCAGTGGTCTCAAAATCTTCATTCATCAAAACCAGTAAGATTTTATCCCAGTTTTGATCAACTTTTATTTGCCCTAATCGTTGACCGCCTTTTTTTTCGTCAAAAATTGCCCGACCTTTTATTTGAAAACGCAAGCCTTCACGCTCGCCAGTTAATCCCATCGCATCATAGCCAATGGCATCTTCATGAGGCTCAAGCCCAAGATAAGTACAAGCATCATGCCTGGCGATCTCAGCGCTGATTCCAAGCGGTTTTCCCGTAGTACGACGATATTCTGCCGCAATTCGACGAGCTTCCGAGATCAACTTATCAACTGAGTATAATGACACTGCCTTATCCACTATTATTTACACTACTTAAGTAAAATTATGACTGATTTATTCGTTAGTCTATATAATTAGCGTCTGCATAGGAAATTACTAAAGTAGAAATCACTTAAATCGAACTAACTTCAGCAAAAAACACCAAAAATATTAATAACTTAGTGAGTTTGCCTTATCTTGTGCTTTTTGGGCATTTTTGAGGTTATTCATCTTTAAATGCGCGTGCGCAATCACCCGCCAGCAGTCAGCCTGTAAAGATCGTCGGTTTACCCTAGTGGCTGTACCGCCACGCGAAGACAGAGCTAAAGCCTTTTTCGCAAGGTTAATCGCTTCTTTGGATTTTGCTGCATAAAGACGTAATTTAGCCATGTATAACCACAAGGTTGGATTTTGTGGTTCGATACGCAGCGCCCGTTCAAGATGACTTTCTGCTGAACTTAACGAGCCTTTTTTACTGGCTTGTCGAGCCTTACCGAGTAATGCTAAAACTGCTTTACCTGTTTTGGGACCAGGCCTTACTTCACCTGAAGCAGAAGTCCAACCTGTAGTTTTATCTTTTGGAGCCTGGCAGGCAATAAGAGATATTGCCAGGCTAAAAAGTAAAGTACGAATAATAAATAAATTTAATTTTATCATTAATTTTTTTCACTTAACATTGTTAGTTTTTATTTCAAACAGGAACCATATTCTTCTGGTGAATTATTTTTTCTAAAAGCAAGATATGCCGCAGTTGAACAGTTTTCATTAACCAAAAATCCTTTTTCTGCTTCGACATGATAATATTCAAGTTCATCATCATAAGCAAAAGAAAAAGGCCGCGTTCTGATTTTTTTCATAATATCTGACCAGATAGTCAATGCTCCACTGGAACCCGTTAAACCAGTTGATTGATTATCATCTGTTCCCAGCCAGGCAACAATTAAATGTTCTCCACTAAAACCTGCAAACCAACTATCGCGCGTATCGTTCGTTGTCCCTGTCTTACCCGCGACTTTTAAATCTTTTGGTAAACGCCAACGTAAAGAACTAGCGGTCCCCTGGCGTGTGACTTCATGTAATGCACTATTTATTATTCTGACCGAAGTTGCATCAACAGCTTGTTTTATTTTTACTGGATAATGTTTTAACGGTTCACCTTTTGCGGTTAATACTTTGCGAATAGTATGCAATGGTGTAATAAAACCATCACCCGACAAGGTTTGGTACATTTGAGTTATTTCAAATGGTGTCATTGCTACAGCACCGAGAAGCATAGAAGGATAAGGAGGAATATCGCGTTGAATACCAAGATTCTGTAACGTTGTAACGATTGGTTCAAAACCCAGCTCTAAACCTAAACGTACCGTTGCCTGATTATAAGAACTGATCAAACCTTTATATAGAGGAACTTCACCATGAGATTCTCCCGAATAATTACGCGGTGACCATAATGTTCCATCTTGTGATTTCAAAGTAATATTTTTATCTTGTATCAATGTCACAAGAGAATATTTATTCTTCTGCTGCAGCGCAGTTAAATAAATTGCTGGTTTTATTAATGAACCAACCGGACGTAACGCATCCAGTGCACGATTAAATCCTGCATAAGCAGGCAGCTTATCGCCAACTATCGCAAGTACATCAGCATTATTGGTATTAGTGACTATAATTGCACTTTGTAACTTACCTTGTAGATTTTTTTGTTTATCTAACTGCTTAACCTTTTTCCTGACCACTTGCTCTGTTATTTTTTGGATATAAGGATCAAAAGTGGAAAATATTTGTAACCCCTCTGAGGTTAAATCTTCTTTATTATAATCCTGCTGCAATTGGCGTCGTAATAAATCCATGTAAGCAGGATAAGAACTGGTTATTTTTGCACTACGTTTTACCACCTCTAAGGGTTTGGCTTTTGCAATTTTTGCCTGATAAGCTGTTATCGACCCCTGCTTTTGCATTAAACCAATAACGGTATTTCTCCTCTGCAGCAAACGTTCTTTATGGCGCCAGGGATCATAGTATGATGGACCTTTAACCATGGCAACCAGCATCGTAATTTCTGAAAGCGTCAAATTATAAACAGGCTTATCAAAATAAAAACGACTAGCCAAACCAAAACCATGAATTGCACGACTTTTATCCTGACCTAAATAAATTTCATTAAGGTAGGCTTCTAAAATATCTTTTTTCTCATAGTGAAGTTCAAGTAAAAGAGCCATAATGGCTTCATTAACTTTTCGAACTAAACTTTTCTTTTTGGTAAGGAAAAAGTTTTTCACCAGTTGTTGCGTTAAAGTGCTACCACCTTGCACAACGGCACCGGCCTTAATATTAGCAACCATTGCACGAACAATAGCTTTAGGATTTATACCAAAATGAGAATAAAATTCACGGTCTTCAACCGCGAGTAATGCCAGGGTTAAATTTTCAGGAGTATCGTCTAATTTAATCAACAAACGATCTTCACGGTGAGTTGGATAAATACGCCCCATGATAGCCGGCTCTAAACGAACCACTGCAACATCAGTTTGATCTCTAAAATCAATAACATTAGAAACAAAACCATCTTCAAGTTTAACTTCAATATAGCGAGGGGGTTGATGGCCATCCCAAAAATCAAACTCACGTATTACGAGTCGATAACTATCCCCTTTTTTTTGATAATATCCGGTTTTAATATTATTTTTCGATAAACGATAACCTGAAGTCTTTAATTCAAAGTTAAATTGTTCATGTGACAATGGTTTACCAATATAAAGTTCCAGCGGACGCGCATAGACACGAGCAGGTACCGACCATTTTTTACCGTCAAACTGTGAACGGACTTCAAAATCGAGATAGATTACATAAAAAATAAAGATCAATAAAAGTGACAGGAATATTCGTAAAAAAGGTAAACTTTTTTTATTTTTATGTCTGCGGCGCGTATTTTTTTTTGTTGCTATTTTTTTCTTACGCCGTATTGGGGATTTTATTTTCATTCAAACATTCTACCGTAAACACAACTTCGCCACAGGTAAAGATTCTCAATCTCAAGACGGTTACTAAAATTAATTTTGCAGAAATAATAATGACTAAGGTTAACTAAACAACAATATCAATCGCGTCTGTTGTATCTGACTGGTGATTATTTTGCTTATGAGATGCTTCATTTGGAGGAGGACTATACGCCTCATTAACGCGGGAACGATTAAAAGAAGTCTGTTTCTGCTGGCTAGCCACATTATCTTGCTCATGTCCAAAACTGATTAAGCGACCATCTAAACGGCGTTGAGTGTCTTCTTTGTGTTGTTGCAGTTTTTCCTTAACTGCACGTTGTTCTAACGCCCGTTCCTGAGCTTTACTTTCTAAAATTGCCGCCTGATTCTGATCAAATGACTGCCGATCACTACTGCTTTTAGACGGCGTAACAGAACGAGTAAATGAGCGATTTGTTGTTGAGGAAATTTCCATATGCGAAGTTTAGCTCAAGAACCTGACTTTTTCTGTGTCCATTTATACATTTCAGACATTAAAAATCTTAAATTAATTTATTAAATATATGCTATATCTTATTGATTATTAGTATATTTTAGCTAAAATATGCTCTATGAAGTGTATATTTAGAAAAATTAAAATATCCAGTATTCTGGCCATTATCACCTTTGCACTTGTTCTTTCAGGCTGTGGAAGCAACCCTAAGTACAAGCGTGGTAAAACAACAGCAAGCAATCAAATTGTGATTGCAACTGCCAAAAAGATGCTTGGAGTTAAATATCGCTATGGTGGTACATCCCCAAGCCGAGGTTTTGATTGCAGCGGCCTGGTTCAATACAGCCACAGGGTTGCCGGAATTAATCTTCCTCGTACCACAGGCCAACAATTCAAAGCAGCAAAACGTATTTCGCGTAAATATTTAAAAGCAGGTGATTTAGTCTTTTTTAAAACATCACTTTCACGTTCTGTTTCACACGTTGGTATTTATTTGGGAAAGAACAAATTTATTCATGCTCCCTCTTCGGGTAAGCGAGTCAAGATCAGTTCAATGCAAGAAAAATATTGGCGTAAACGATTTACGGGTGCGGGACGTATTCTTTAAACTAACCTGCATGGCTTAAAGCCAACGCATATGTATATACCTACTTAGCATTTATCTGCTAAAGCGTTTCATGAAACTACCCCACCACTTGCTCATGTGTTCTGAAACATCAATACTCGCTGCTAATGCTGCAGGAATTACAATCAATGTAATCAAGGTTGCAAAGGCTAATCCCCATGATAATGCAAGTGCCATTGGTGCAACAAAAGGATCTGTTCCCCCCCAACCATAAGCCGTTGGCAATAATCCAACAACTGTTGTTGCTGCGGTAAGAACAACAGCACGTAAACGTCTACGTCCAGCAAGTATAATTGCCTGCATAGCCTCCATACCATCTTCCCGCGCCCTTTGAATAAAGACCAGCAGTATCATTGAGCTATTAACGACAACCCCAGTTAATGCCACCATGCCCATGCTTGAAAAGAAAGACAATGGCATAGGTTTCCATAAAATATCATGTACATAAAAACTTAAGATAACACCAACAACACCAAAAGGTATCGCCAGCATAACAATCAACGGATAACCTAAACTGTTAAACTGAATGGCGAGTAAAAAGAATATCGCTATTAATGCAAATAAAAATGAAAAAGCTAAATCCTGAAATGATTCATCATTCTTTTCCGCTTCACCACCAAAATTAATTTTCACTTTATTCTTAAATTCAGCTAACCAGATTTCCTTATTACTTTCGACTTGTTTATTTAGTTTAATACTACTAGTTTGAGTTTCATCAATATTAGCGAAAACACGAATCACTCTTAAACCATTTTTATGACGAATGGTAGTAAAACCTATTTTCTCATCAAACTGAGCAATTGAGCGCAACGGAATCAAACCCCCACGGCTATTGGGTATTTGTAAGTTTTGTAATGCTTTAATATCTTCAACGTCCTCTGGATAACGAATTGTTACATCCACTTCCTCAGTTCCATACCGTGTTGTTGTTATCCGTAATCCATCGACAGATGCACGTATATGTAAAGCCGCAGTTTCCAGGTTAACACCAGCATATGTTGCAAGGTTTTTATCGAGAACAACATGAATTTCCTTATCACCAGGCTGTAAGCCACTTTCTATCGTTGTGACACCTTTTATATTTTTTAAAAACTTGATTACATTTTCTGCTACCCTTTCATTCGATACACCATCTTTACTTGATATTTCCAACTCCAGGGCTCGACCTGTAGGTGGCCCGGGTTTAACAAGTTCAAAAGCAATTTCTAACTCAGGATATTTTACAGGCAAATTCTTTTCAAAATAACGGAGTTCTTTAATCGCATCATGTTCTGGTCTTAGAACCGCAGGTATATATAACACCCTTATTTGTCCAAAACGACTTCCACGTTGTGTTAATGGATCACCTGCATCACGTTGTGTTTGACCACTGGAAAGAATCGTACTTTCTAAATACTCAGGCTTTATATGTTTACGAATTTCCTGATCAACTTTTTTCAGGTATATCCGCAAATCATTTAAATTAGTTCCTGGATTTGCGGTAACACGAACTAAATATTGATCAATTGCAACTGCAGGGAATAACTGAAACTGCATTGTTTGTTTTGCTAATACAATACTTCCAATTAAAACTAATGCCGATAAAAAAACCACAGTCCATCTATGATGTAATACCCAGGCTAAAAACCTTGCGTAACTATGTTCAAAGCTAACCAACCATTGTTTTTCTTTTGCTTTAACTTTTGTACTTGTTAAATGACTCACGTGACTGGGCAAAATCAAAAAAGCTTCAAGCCACGAGAAAAATAATAATAAAATAACCACAACAGGAATTGCGACAATAAACTTACCAATCATGCCCGACATAAACATTAAGGGTAAAAATGCAGCGATGGTTGTTAAGATTGTGGTTGTAACCGGACCAAATAATTCATAGGCACCTTTAACAGCCGCATCATTTGGAGAATCACCCTGCTCCATATGATAAGCAATATTTTCACCAACAATAATTGCATCATCAACCAGCATTCCCAACACCATAATAAAACCCAGCATAGAAACCAGATTTAATGTGATACCTGATAAATGCAAAAGGAATAAGCCGGTCAAAAATACAATAGGTAAACTCCAGGTGGTTGTCAAAGCAACTGATAAACGTAGAAATATTATGAGAGATATAAAAACAAGTATAAGCCCGAAAATACCATTATTCGTTAGTACGCCTAAGCGTAAACGTGCAAAGCGTGAAAAATCCTGAGATGTGCTGACATTTACTTTATCTCCATATACATTTGGAATTGTTTTAATGTAGTCTTTTATTCTGTCAACAACATCAATAATGTCGCCATCGACCTTTTTCAGAATAATCATATTCAAAGCAGGATTACCGCCTGAATCCAGATAGGTAGTAGGGATAACTAATGATTCTTCAATCGTTGCCACATCAGAAATTTTAATATTATCGCCTTGATCATTAGAACGTAATACCAGGGCAGCCACATCATCTACATTTTGAAATTGACCAACAATGCGAATCATCTTCTGCCCTTCAAATGTATTAATTTGTCCACCAGCTGAATTAATA
Organism: uncultured Thioalkalispiraceae bacterium; assembly: GCA_964605385.1. GTDB lineage: Bacteria > Pseudomonadota > Gammaproteobacteria > UBA6429 > Thiohalophilaceae > JAGLTQ01. The sequence goes on along the minus strand of CAZSCK010000002.1, from coordinate 10,181 downwards.
TTCCATGATTTTAATAGTGAAGAAATTTCACCAATAGAAATACGGTGTAATGAAAGTTTATCGGGATCAACAGTAATACGAATTTCAGCTTTTCGATCACCCTGAACCTGTACCCTTGCAATATCTTTAATAGTCAAAAGGTCATCACTAATCTGGTCACCCAAACGTTTTAGTTCAAGCTCAGAAACAGGCGAAGAAACAGCAAGTTGAATAACAGGAAAAACTGCGCCATCTATTTCAAGCACGTGAGGCTTTGATGGTAGATCATTAGGTAAAACTGCCTGATCGACCGCCATTTGTACATCATTTGCAATTTGTTCTCTATTACCAGAATTTGGATCAACATCAAGATTAATAATACCTGAACCACTAAAAGCAATAGAATTCATAGTATCAATACCATCTAATGCTTTTAGCTCCTGTTCAATAGGTGTAATAACCAAACGTTCTATTTCTGAGGGTGATGCACCAGGATAAGGAATATCAATGCGAATTTTATCCAGGTTTATATTTGGAAAAGCTTCTCGGTTAATATCAAATATCGCATAAATACCTACTGCCATTAAAAAAATTGAAATCAGGTTAACCATTAATGCTCGTTCAACAAAAAACCGGAATATTGATTTCATTTAATCGCTCCATTTTGAGCATTTCGATTAGTCAGTTCATTCCAAAACTGCCCTGTAAATATCTGCAAGGCAACAACACGGTTATTCATTTCAATTTTTTGATTTTGATATGTTAGTTCTGCAAATGAATATTCATTTTGAAATTTAATAAGTTGTTCCGTATCTGCCCTGCCGCTATGATAACGATGAACAACCTCATCTAATTTCAAAGATTCACTTTTTAACTTTTTATACATTGCCTTAACTGCCAACCGGGCTGTTTTAATTTCTGCAACCAATCCTGATATCGTATAACGAATGTCATTACTGGTTTTTTTAATATCCTGTATTGCTATGTTTTTTTCTAATAAAGCCTGTTTGTATTTTGAGCTTACACCTTTATTATCAAATAAATACTTGTATTCAAAACTAACGCTACCAGCAAAACCCTGTTCACTTACGCTTCCTGAAGAATTATTACCATTCGAAGTTCGAGACCCTACAGACACAACAAGATCAAGACTATCTTTCTTGTTATCACGAGCTGAGTTTATATGGCTTTCTGCAATTTGTAATTTAGTTTTAGAAATTGTAACCGCCGGATGATAATTTTCAGTTATTTTTATTAATTTATAGATGTCGTAATTATTATACTTTTCAGAGGAACTCAAAATTGGTTGCGTAACTTCCCCCCAATCTTCCAACATTAATCGATTTAGCGAGCTTTGTTGCTGCGTCCATTTAAGTTCTATTGTACTAAGATCTGCCAGTTTTGAATCTAATTGCGCAATCGCCTGTAGTTGATCTTTTTTATCTAATAAACCTAATTTAACATTTTTTTTAATATAAACGTTAAGCTGTTTTGCTCGATGCACGTCTTGCCTGGCATTATCTATTCTTGCAAAAGTAAATACAGAGGAATAAAAAAGATCCTTCACTTTTTCAGCTAATGTGATACGAGTTAATAATTGATTTGCTTTAGCCAGGTCGTGACCTGCATCAGCAGATATAATACCTTCCACATATAATGGGTTTCCCTCACCTTGCGCCAGAGGTAAACGATAACTTAAATCGAGTCTTGTGGTATGAGCTGGATTTGGTAAAGGATCAAATGGCAATGAACTATCTTCATAACGGTAACTACCACTTAAGCTTAAAGTTGCTCCAGACTGTAGTTGACGATCAATCGAACCTCTGACATCAAAACGATCTGATGGTGTACCAAATCCTGTTAAATCATGTGTAATACCTGCTGCGCTATTAAGTATCCAGCCTAAACTACTTTCAACTTGTCGTCTTTGTTCCGCCGCTTGTGCAACTTCCATTTCAGATATTTTTAATGACGGGTAACGTTCAAGAACACGTTGCATCACCTGATAAATAGTTAGTTTTGTATTTTTCCCTTCAAGCACATCTGCAAAAGCAAAAGTAGTCGTAAACATACTGCCTAGTAATACATATATAATTAAATTATTCTTGTTCACTCTTGCGTATCCTTTAATATATCGCACAGATTTTTAAATTAAATCTGAAATATTAGGTGTATAGTTAAGGGTAACTATTATTTTTTGTATCGGCTTAATAGCCTGTAAATATGCTGAAGTAGCAAGTCATCATCGAACGGTTTATCTAAAAAAACATCAATCCCATTATTAGTATTTACTGGATCGTTAGCGAAATCACTATAGCCTGAGCACAGGATAATCGGGATTTCATATCCGATTTTAAGAATGCTTTTTGCTAACTCAAGACCGGTTAATTCTGGCATTGTTTGATCGGTAATAATAATATCAATTTCTTTTTTATTCTCTTTAAAATAATTTAGACCTTTAACTGAATCATTAAAAGAAATCACCTTATATCCTTCATGACTTAATAAATCAGTAAGATAATTTGTGATCAATGATTCATCATCAATAACAAGTATCATTTTCCCTATATTTTTATTTTCAGATTTTTCAACTTTATATGTACCTGCTTGTTCTTCAATATTGTTTGACTTCACTTCAGGAAAATAAACCTGAATTACTGTTCCTTTTTTAGTTCGTGCATTTTTTGACTTAATGACAATATGCCCACCACTTCCATGTACAATTCCATGGAGCATCGACAATCCCATTCCTGAGCCCTTACCTACTTCTTTGGTTGTAAAAAAAGGATCAAAAATACGATCTAATATATCTTTACTAATACCTGTTCCACTATCACTAACCGTCAATTTAACAAACTTTCCTGAAAAAGAGGTGTGACATGAATCACAAACACCTTTCACTGCAGGTAAAAACTCCAAGGCAACATCAATTTTCCCTGTTTGATCTGCTATTGCATCTTTTGAGTTAATAACAAGGTTCATTAAACTTTGATTAAATTGAACAGGATCAACTTCAATGTAATGTTTTAAGTTATTATTTCGAATTTTAAGATTAAGGTTAATACTGCTTGGGATAAGTGAAACTAGCATTGCAATAGCTTCTTTTGCTAATGGCTCAGGCTTTAAAACCTGCAAGCCACCAACATCTCCCCTGCTAAAAGCTAATAATTGTTGTACAAGATCACGAGCACGCTCTCCTGCTCGTGTAATCTGACCAAGGTAACCCGTAATTGTTTCATCATTGTATTGAACTGCATGTCTTTTGGTTAGGCCTGTATAACCTAGTATAGACGCAAGCATATTGTTAAAATCATGCGCGATACCCCCGGTTAACTGTCCTATTGCTTCCATCTTTTGTGTTTGCTGCAGTTGTTTTTGCAATTGATGTTGTGCAGTAACATCTTCAACTACGCCACAGATTGCATATATAGTATTTTTATCATCAAACAAAGGAAATTTATTAACAGACAAATTAATATTATTTCTATTAATTTCCAGTGTGTTTTCATAATGTACAGAACACTTTTCCAATAATATCTGATTATTATCACGCGTAAAACAATCGCTTATATTAACATTGAATATGTTTTTACTTTTAAACCCAATAATATCCTTTGTCGATAAACCAACAAAGTCACAGAATTTTTTATTCGCTAAAAGATATTCATTATTAGTTGTTGTTAAAAAAACAAGGAAAGGCAGCGCATCAATAAGCTTCTGTAATTGAATTTTGCTTTGTTTGAGAGCGTCAGACATTTGAGCGCGATCGTTAATATCTCGAGCAACAATAAGAACTTCCTGTTCTGTATTCTTTTTAGTTAAAGAACCATCAATTAATGTACATTTTAAATGATAGCGTTTGTTGCCTTCTGCCGTAGTGAGAAAAGCATCAACTTCAGTGCTGCCATATTCTACTGTGTCCTTAATAATATTGGAAATAGATACTCCAGCACAAGCTTTGAATAAATCAGTAAGCCGGGAAGAAAGTAATTCTTGTTTAGATAAAGAAAGAACATCATCGAGGTTTTTATTCCACCAAAGTACTTTTCCACCAAGCGTAAGTCGAATAAGAACATCAGGTATAGAATTTAAAATAGCATTAAATTCTGTCTGAGGAAGGTTGGTATGATGCAAAGGATGACTATCAGATGAAGTTGTTGAGTTTATATTTGTCAATTATGATTCTCGCTAAACAACCAACTACAACGGAAGGCATTAAGCACTAGTCTCAATTTTTTTAACTTGTACTAATAGATCTGATAGCTGGAAAGGTTTATTTAAAATAGCATTAGCACCTAACTTATCTGCCATTTGTAAATAAATATCTGCGTGTCCCCGGTTTCCACCAGACATTACAATAACCCGAATATCAGGATTTATATTACGTAAACCAAGCAGTAATTCAATACCATCAACATCAGGCATAACGATATCGGTTATAACAAGATCTGGTTTGAATTCAACAAATTTATTTTTAGCATCCTCGCCATTAAGACTACAAACAACATCATAGTCATTGTCGACAAGAAATTCGCTTAACAATTCCAGAAAATTTTCGTTGTCATCAACAATTAATATTTTTACTTTATTCATAATTTAAACTATTATTTATTGTCTGCTTATTTTCAAATACCCAAGGAGTAATAATACAATAATTTATTACTTATATCGTGACTAAAGTATAGGGATTATTAACAAAAGTGCATATGTTAAATATGTCTTATGCCGTAGTATAAGTAAGGGGTTAAGAGCTAAAAGTTAAATTTTAGTCCAGACATATAACTTACATCTGTGCTTTTAATTGTTTGCGAAGGTTCGCTATCGTGCTCAATATCTAAACTTAATCTAAAGCTTAAATTTTTATTAATTTTAAAATCAAGCTTAGTCTCTAGCAAAGCACGGTAATCAGAAAACCGGCTCAAGCGTGGCTGATAATACATAGCATTCGAAAAACTGATTGTAGGGGCTACTTTATATTTTGATAAAAAATAAAAGTTTGCACGAGCAAATTCTTCTACACCATCATCACTAAAGCCACTGATAAACTCAATTTTTTCTTTTGAATAAAAAGCACCTGCTCCAAAAAAAGCATGGTGTTGTTCTGTGTTTGCAAGTGAGAAACGAAGTCCCGAACCTAGCAAACCACGGTACGATAAACGAGTAAATTCATTCTTTTCAAGTTGAGCAAACAACTCTAAATCCATTGTGTTATTCAACTGATAAATATAACGATAGTGAATAAAAGCTTTATTTACACTGCTTACATTATTACTTACACCGTATTCATAACCGAGTATCGCTAAATTTATTGATTTTTCAGCAAGCCAGTTAAACTGTGCATTTAATGCTGTTTTTAGTCGATCGCTATTGCCTGAAGAACCACTTACGGTTAAATCTAGATCCGCTGTAAAAGTATCTTTTTTATTATCAAAATGCAGGCCATCCATGTTAACAATTGCCATCGTCATTACAGGAAACAGTAACAACACAGACATGATGGCAAAGTGATTAATTCGATAGACTATAGACATATATTTATTTTTTATTAGCATATGGGATGATTTATAAGATAATGCAATATATGGGATAAGGAACTAGCTTTGAGTTAAAACAATATTTAAAAAATATTATGATTTTTTTGCAGTGAGTTCTTTTCTAAGAATTATGTACTTTTTAGGCGCATCAAAAACTAATTTAACCGAACCTTTATTATACTTATCTACTTTAATTTCAATAGTATCGTCACCATTGGTGATGATTATTGATTCACCAGATTTTCTTTCGAGTACGAGCATTTTCCATCCTCTGAAATTATTAACATTGTCTATCCATTTACTGCTGCTTACATACTCTAACCTATTTGAGCATGAATTAATTATATCACTATTGAAAATTGATAACTATATTCAATAATTATCGATAGAACTAAAATGTGTAATAGACAGGCATAAAAAAAGACCCTTTCGAATCTTTTTCTATTATATGGCGTCCCCAAGGGGACAAATCACTAACCACACTTACACTATTCAAGTGCGAAAGCTAAAGAAACAATAAGGAGGGATTCGAACCCTCCTACCCGACTTTTTCCATGATACCAGAGGTACTATGAGGCATCAAGAGTATGATTTATATGGACTTTATTCAAAACAAAAATTATTACTTCCTTTGAGAACCTCTTGTTTCCTCTTAAGATGGTCACAAATTGGTCACATAAGCATTCCTCTCAGGAGGTCATATGAGCTTAATGATTGGCTCAAATATATAAGAACAGAAAACTATAATTATTCCCCATTGCTATGCTCAAATGTAATCAGATTTACCATAAACCGACGAAGATACAGTTGAAGCTCTTTTTTCAGTACTCCGCGCGCTTGAATAAAGAGACCTCGAGAAATTTCTTCACGTTCAGAAAGACTCAAAGCTAAGCATGATCGCT
>CAZSCK010000002.1:0-3666 GCA_964605385.1 uncultured Thioalkalispiraceae bacterium | reverse complement strand
AGACCTCGAGAAATTTCTTCACGTTCAGAAAGACTCAAAGCTAAGCATGATCGCTTTCGAGGAGAAGGTCGAATGCCGCCTGTCGGTGCTAACTGATTAAAGATTGATGAGGATGGACGATCAAAAGCACGGCCTATTGAGTTTAATGATTCACCACGTTGCCAACGATCCCACATCTCTGCTTTTTGCTGTGAGCTATAGTAAATTCGAGTTCGATAAGCCATAGATTACACTCCATCTTTTTGTTATAAAGATACAGTGTTGCGTTGACCAGTTGAAGTCACAGCCAGAAGCAGCCGTTCATTCAAGTCTATCTACTAACTTCACCCAAAACTTTCCTAAAAATGTATTTTCAAGAAAAGAAGTTAATGGCACGCTTATAAATAATGATAGTATCGCAGAAAATAATATTATTTCTTCTCCTGCGTCAAGTGATTACAGTCCCCAAACTATTAGAGCTGCAACAACGGCAGGAAATACGATCATTATAAAAGTTAAAGGGAGTATAATAATTGCGTTAAATAAATTATTTAATATTTTATATTATTGTCTGCTGTGGGTCGACAGCTGACTTTTTCATTAAATTTACCACAAATTGTTTCAACATTTCAGCTTACGGCCCAGACTGTGTGAAAACTCAAAACGCTTTCTCAAATAGCTAGCATAGCTTGTCTAGCGACACCTAAGTATTAGCAAAATCAGTAAATCTAAAAGTTTTTATTTTTTAATGATAGTGTGTTTTTAAAAGTAATGTTTTCTATCAGTTCTGTATCATGCTAATTACAGCCTATTTTTTACGATTAATACAGGCGTTATGCCTGCATAGCCTCGATTAATGTTCCGACACCCATGATGTTCATGACGCGCTTCATATTATAAGCAAGGACATGCAAACTCATTTCTGCACTGACACGTTCCAGGGTTCTCATCTGGAAATGGGTATAGCCCATCCAGTGTTTAATCGTGCCGTATGGATATTCAACGGTTTCTCGCCTCGCTTTCATGCGCTCGGGTTCTTGTTCGATTCGTGTATTTACTTTATCAAGCACAGCTTCATATTCCCATCGACTTACACGTCGATACTTTCCTTTCGTACACTTAGGTTTCGTTGCACAGTTAATGCAGGCCGATGACCAGTAACGACGTATTGTTTTACCTTTTTCCTTTGCGCTAAAACGATAAATCAGGTGTTCGCCTGCGGGACAAGTGTATTCATCAATATCAGAGTGATAAATAAAGTCACGTTTTCCAAAAAGTTCCTTTGCCTGATTGCCCGATGTTTGGCATTTGGGTAGATAAGTTTTATACCCTGCATCTTCACAGGCTTTAATTTCTTCACCGTTATAATAACCTCGATCGGCTACAATCGTGAGTTCATCTGTTGCTATGGCGTCTTTGGCTTGAGCGGCCATATTACTTAGTTGCCCTCGATCATGTCCGACGTTGGTCACTTCATGCGCCACAATAAGATGGTGTTTAATGTCAACCGCTGTTTGAACGTTATAGCCGACGATACCGGTGCCTCGTGTAATCATGGAACGTGCATCGGGATCGGTGAGTGATATTTGCTTGTCCGGTGTCGCTTGTAATTGACCTTCGATGTGGTTGAGGTGCTTTATTTCTTTTTTGAGTTTAGCAATTTTAGTTTCAAGCCGTTCAGTTTTATCCTTTGCCGCTAAATCATCTTGTCGATCCGCACTTGCAATTTGTTCTAAGTAACGGTTAATGTTTTTATCGATGTCATCCAACCGGCGTTTTAATTTAGCCTGGGTATAATTTTTGTCTCGGTTGTTAACGGCTTTAAACTTACTCCCGTCGATAGCCACAAAAGCATCGGTAAACAAATCAAGTTTACGGCAGACTTGCACAAACTCACGGCAAACTAAACGTATGGCTTTGGTATTATTTTTACGGAAGTCGGCAATGGTTTTAAAGTCAGAGGCTAATCATGCCACTAACCACATCAGTTCAACATTACGTCCCGCTTCACGCTCTAGACGGCGGGATGATTGAACACGATTAAGATAACCATAAACATAGAGTTTGAGTAAGGTGTTTGGATGATAGGCCGGTCGACCTGTATTAGCCGATATTGTTTTAAAACCCAGTTTAGTAAGATTAAGGTTATCAAGAAAGATATCAATCACTCGGATAGGATTATCTTCGCTAATATAATCATCGAGTCGCTCTGGAAAGAGTGTTGCTTGTGTTCGGGCTTCGCCTTCTATGAATCCAACCATGTTGATGATCCCCCAGAAGAAAGGTTTATTATACCTTATAATGAGTTTTCACACAGTCTGGGCCAGAAACAGTCATTTATAATAATAAAAGTAGTTGATTGAACTGGGCTGCCTTAAAAATAAAAGCTGATGATTCCAGCAATAATATATCTTTATAAATTATTAATAGCTCGTCTAAAGTCCACCATTATTGAGTCATATTTTCCTTTTAAACTGTTTTTTAATGTATCTTGTTTTAATTTAGTAACGGTTTGTTTAAGTGACTCAAGTCGCAACCTTGTAGGAGGAGCTGCAACTGATTCAGCCTCACTCAAGTTGTTTATTGCATTTTCTAGTGAATGAAGAAGACTATCTTGTTTCCTGGCATTCTTGTTCGGCACTGAAAGAGATATTAGATCGTTAATTTCTGTAATCAAATGATTAACAGATTGTTTTACTTTAGGTTTTGCACGTTTTTCTGCTTGAGAAAGATATTCAAGAGACTTCCTTAGTTCAAGGTTTACGTCATTAGAACCATGACTGAAAAAAAGGTCATGTTCAGCAGTATAAAAATGCATTTTTGCATCGAGAAGATATCGCATGATTTCATTATTAGTTGATGACTCACCATAGCTATGCATAAGGTGTTCTGATTCTCTTTTTATAAGTGATGTCACCTGATGCCAGAACCTTGCCATATCATTCTTTTTTGAAGACTTGTTTAAAGTTAAGCGGAAGTTATCTATGCTCGCTGCTAGTTTCTGTGCTTCAACTTTTATTGTGTCAGAACGACTATGCTCAACGGCTTTGTTTAGCCAGTCACTTGCGTGTTTCAAGTTTTTCTTAGAAGCTGTGATGTCACCTTTGTTGTAATTTTCAAACGCAAGATTTAATTGTGTTCTGCTTATATTTAAATATGTATTTTTACTTCTAACCAATTCGTCTGCATGTAATGATTGGTAACACAGTGGTAATAGCAGAATAACGATATATTTAATTACTGTATGTTTTAAAATATGCATAACTACTCCTGTGAAGCTGTACGATGAATTTATATATTAAAATCAATATATTTATTGTAGCGCATTAATTGTCAGTTATATGACTCATTACGGCCGATACTGTTGAAAAACTCAATATTTAAAACAGAACTATCCTCTTTTCATACAATAATTCATTTTTAATTTTCAATATTTAGCGTTATTTACGCTAAATATTGGTTGAAGGTTAATAATTTAGTCTTTTATCATGCCTTTAAATATTTAAGGCGAAGCTATCTTGCATTTTGGTGGAGATCTCCCACAAAGTCGCGCCATTTTCCTTAGGTTCTGTGCGGTTGCAACTAATAAAAATTCATCATTTGCACCACTGAGTCCTCGTAATCGATCAAACTTTAAATGTCGTTTCATATGCGCAAATTGCATTTCGACTTTTTTACGCTCATGAA
>CAZSCK010000001.1:151447-177159 GCA_964605385.1 uncultured Thioalkalispiraceae bacterium | reverse complement strand
AACACAATAATCAGTAGAATCACCGTATGTAAGGCACCGGAAATAGGAGTTAAGCCACCTGCTTTAACATTAACCACGATACGCATGGTTGCGCCAGCATCGAGTAAGCCATCAAATAAGCCCGAAATTATTACCAATACCCTGACCGATGAGCTCGCGGTAAGACTTATGGTGAGTTCGGGTAACACTATCTGTAACGAGTGACGTTAACAGAGAATCAATGGCACCTAATGCTGCAAGAACTAATGCGGATTTGATCATGTCTGGCAGGTGTTCCACCAAAAAGGGCAGCAAAAAAGCCAACGAAAATTGCACCGTAAATGCCTGCAATCGGGCCTGCTCCTGAGGGATCCCCACGAAATTTAGAGTTACCCGTCATTGCGAGGAAACACTTAAAAACAAGTGTTTTTAAGTGTTGACGCGGCAATCTCATGTTTATTCATCTATATCATGAGATTGCTTCGGTCATTTTATTCCCTCGCAATGACAGGTTTTATTCTAGTATTAAGGTATATTTTGTTAACTTACTGTTTTTGAAATATTTTATTCATTAATTCGTGGGGATTCGTCAGGGCCTGCTCCTGAAGCCACTCCCATCGCAAGTGCGAGTGGTAATGCAACCACGGCAGTGGTTAAACCACCAAAAATATTGCCACGGACATTGTTAAAATGCAGGCCATTAATGTAATTTATAACATTTTTTTCTAATTAAAGTTTTTAACGTGTACACAATAAGACGGAAGGCATAGCCTGTCCGTAAATGGCAGGACTGTGAAGAGCCATTGAGTTATTTAATATCGGTTAACTTCCTCTGGGACGACTCTATGGACGGAGGAGGTACGAGCTCAAGGTAGAACAATGCAAGACGATTCCAGTCGCGTCGGGAACGAAGACCGAGCAATTGTCGAGAACGAAGTTTAGAACCCGAGTCGAGTGGGCTGGGGAGAAGGGATGGCTTGAATATAGATTTTCTTATCTTGAGTTCAGGTTATTTAGAAAGGTAAGACTATTTCTTTGGCATTTTGCATCACCTCAATTTCAGACTCGAGGCTAATTTGATCCGGATTTTCTAGTGATTGTTGCATGAGTTTTTCATAGAGTTTGCTTTGTTCCCATAATTCCTGCTGACCATTTTCACCGTGAATATAAGCGGCCCAGGGAATAAACTTTGTAAGTGGAAATAGTTGTTCTTTTCTGGGAGAGATATCTACATTGAGGCCTGAAATGAATAAGACGTTTCTGCCTTTGTATGCATCATCTTGCGCAATACTTCTATAAGCACGATCAAATTCTATTTGAGTGTTGGCCTGAGCTGCGGTTAATGCCGGTGATTCTGAATGAACAATATGAGACATAACAGGCAATAAGTTTTTTTCAAGGTGATCGCGACCTTCAGCATGCTGGCTAATATTACGTTTGAAATAAAAAAGTTCAGGTTTTAAGTATTGCTTAATGGTTTGTTGAGAGTCTGCTTCCCAATTGACGCCTTTTAAAGTGTTTACCAATTCTTTTGTTGCAATAAAAACTTTTGCTGTACTTAGTGAGGCTTGCGGGTTTGGAGGCATACCGCGATCGTCAACATCAATGAAACAGCCTAGATTAAGAAACAACCCCTGTTCTCGCTCGAGATGGAGTAAATAATTATCTATGATGACGAGATGTTTGCCATTTTCGTATTTTAAAAAAATATTATTTTGTGCAAATTCATATTCATTTAAATACCATTCCAATGCGTGACAAATTTTGCCACAGCTGGATGTGGTATTTTGTTCTTCTGTTTGTAAACGCCGGTACATACCAAATTGCTTTGAATCTGGATCGTAACCAACATGACTTGCTTGAATAATAAAAAGCTCTTTTCCATGATGCGCGTACGGGCCATGACGATCAGTGGCAACGATACCGCCCACAAGACCATGGTTAAAAGGAAAGGTAGCAAAATGTTTTGCTAAAAGAATAATAGGGTAACCCTGACTTTCATCAGAACAAAAAGCACGTGAGGGCATAATTTTGCCTGACTCAAAACCGAGTGAACGGCAAAGGTTATAGACGCGCGGGGCGAAATGGCTATAGCGCATAGAAACCGCTGCCATATTAAAAGTGCCGAGTAGACTTGAGAGCGTTCCGCTGCTTAAATTTGCATGAGGCATTCCACTTGTCCTTTTTATTTTTTTTGTTAGAACGCAGTTCCTAAGATACCCAGTAACAAATAAGCAACTAAAACCACCGAAAGCCAGAATACCATACTTCCGGTTGGCCAGCATCATTATTCCCTCTGTTATCCTCATGAAATTCAGTGCGGAAAATGATCTTGGCTCCACTGATTGTGGCGTTGGCTTTTCCTATCAGCTGGGGGCTTTTTGAGCTGCTGAAGTATAAGAAATTCAATTTTATCGCCTTGCTTGGGTTAATTAGTGTATTGCTTACCAGTGGCATTGGTTTGTTACAACTGGAGCCTCAATGGTTGGCAGTTAAAGAAGCTGCGATTCCGGGACTAATTGGAGTTGCTGTACTTATTTCTACTCAAACGCGCTATCCATTGATTAAGACCTTGCTCTATAACCCAAAGATTATGCAAGTTGACAAAATCAAAAAGAAACCCGATGAACTTAATGTTACAGCAGTATTTGAAACATGCCTGTTGAATGCAACTTATATGCTAGGCGGCATGTTCTTCTTTTCAGCATTGATGAATTATATTACTTTTGCACTTGTTTTACACTGGAGCAGCATGGTTTGAATGAAAATACCAATCATCTACTTCGACAATATTTTCCAAAAGGAATGGATTTATCTGTACACTCACAATCGACATAAAATAAAGTTTCACGTTAGTTAAATGGACGATCGAGTGAGACATTATTTGCCAAAGAATTATAAGTTGGACAATATGTATAATAATAAAAATTTGCTTACAGATTAAACCATGACACTTTTAACCTTTAACTTGCCAATCGTTACTTTACTGCCTTTTATCGGAGCTGCTTTTGCGGCATGGGCTGCTTCTTATAGTCGACGTGCCCCTGCTTGGGTAGCTGCGGCAGTAACGGTTGCTGCTTTGACGATATTATCTCCGGTCATGGCTCAGGTTTTTGACGGTGAGACTTTAATTCAGAGTTGGACGTGGATACCAGCCATTGGTCTGGAATTTGCCTTTCGTCTAGATGGCTTATCGTTATTGTTTGTGGTTCTTATATTGGGCATTGGTCTGCTAATTATTATTTATGCTCGCTACTACCTGTCTGCAAAAGATTCTATGGGACGGTTTTATGCATATCTGCTGATGTTTATGACTTCAATGCTTGGCATTGTTCTTTCAGAAAATCTAATTCAGCTGGTGGTCTTCTGGGAGCTGACTTCGCTTTCTTCCTTTTTATTGATCAGTTATTGGCAGCACCGTAAAGATGCCCGTGATGGCGCGGTGATGGCACTGGTGATTACCGGTGGTGGTGGTCTGGCCTTACTTGCAGGCGTACTATTACTGGGAAATATTGTTGGCAGTTATAATCTTAGCGATGTATTGGCCGCTGGTGATCTGGTGCGCTCGCACGAACTGTATTTGCCTATTCTTATTCTTATTCTTATCGGTATCTTCACCAAGTCGGCACAATTTCCTTTTCACTTCTGGTTACCACATGCCATGGCGGCACCTACCCCTGTTTCGGCTTACTTGCATTCGGCCACCATGGTGAAAGCAGGCATTTTTTTATTGGCTCGGTTTTTCCCTGTGTTGTCAGGTACGCTTGAATGGACGTTGATTGTGGGTGGCGCAGGTTTGATGACATTGCTAGTCGGCGCGTATATGGCTTTATTTAAACACGATATTAAAGCCTTGCTTGCGTATTCAACAATTAGTCATTTAGGTTTAATCACCTTATTGTTTGGTTTTGGTACAGCTCTGGGTGCTGTGGCGGCAATTTTTCATACTATTAATCATGCAACATTTAAAGCATCCTTATTTATGGTGGCAGGCATTATTGATCATGAAACGGGCTCGCGTGATATGCGTAAGATTAATGGTTTGTTCAAATATATGCCGCATACCGCGATATTAGCGATTATTGCGGCGTCTGCAATGGCAGGCGTTCCTTTATTAAATGGTTTCTTAAGTAAAGAAATGTTTTTTGAACAAACATTAATGGCAACATACGAAACACCTTTGATATGGTTCATCCCTATTTTGGTTACTGTTGCTGCAATTTTTGCCGTGGCGTATTCATTACGTTTTATACATGATGTGTTTTTTAATGGTGAACCAATTGGTTTATCTAAAACCCCGCACGAACCTCCCAAGTTAATGAGAATTCCAGTCGACTTGTTGGTGCTGCTTTGTTTGTCTGTCGGCATTTTCCCCATGATTGTTGTTTCACCTATTTTAGCCGTTGCCGTAGCAGGTAGTTTGCAGGCTGTTCCTCCAGAATACAGTCTGGCGATTTGGCATGGTTTTAATTTGCCCTTGATGATGAGTATTATCGCGCTTGTTCTCGGCGTGGTGGTTTATATATTCCGTGTGCGTTTGTTTGCATGGCATGAGCGTCGAGTTGCAGATTTAGATGCACGCATTATTTACCATTTTATATTTAATAATATTACAAAGTTCGCTAATGGCATTACGCATTCTTTCGATAAAGGTTCTTTGCAGAATGCCATCGCCTGGATTATTGGTACTGCCTTTGTTGCTGGTGTGATTGGCTTTATGTCTGTCTCATTTCCTGTGTTGGGTCAAAGAGAACTGTTGCCGATCGATGCCGTAAGTGCACTGGCTGCTGTAATTATCATTGTTGCTAGCATAATGACCGTGGTTTTAAATCAAAAACGTCTGGTTGCTGTGGTGATGGTCGGTGTTGTTGGTTTAATAGTCGCGCTTATTTTTGTTAAATTTTCAGCCCCGGATTTGGCCTTGACACAGTTGTCAGTCGAAATTGTTACCATTGTATTATTATTACTGGCGCTGTATTTTTTGCCGCAAACTAGCCCTAAAGAAATTGGTCGTCTACGCATCAGTCGTGATGTGGTCATATCTGTGTTGTCTGGTGTTGGCGTTATGATTCTGTCTATGGCAGTGATGACACGGGATTTTGTACCTATTTCTGATTTTTTCCTTGCTAATGCAGTACCTGGTGGTGGTGGAACCAACGTGGTGAATGTTATTTTGGTTGATTTTCGCGGCACAGATACTTTAGGTGAAATCGTGGTTCTGGCATTAGCAGGTTTGGGTATTTACGCTTTATTGCAGGGCTTAAAGCTGTATGCACCTGTGCGTGATGTAACGGGCTTGAAATGGAGTGAGGACAATCATCCCCAGATCATGCAAACCTTAACACGGCTACTATTTCCATTGATGTTAATGGTGGCGGTGTTTATTTTTATCCGTGGACATAACTTACCTGGTGGTGGATTTATCGCAGGTCTCATTGCTGCCGTGGCGCTAATCGTACAGTACTTAGCAAATGGTATTTCATGGACAGCTGCTCGTCTTAAGATTGATATGCACTGGGTGATTGGGCTGGGTTTACTACTTGCGACAGCCACAGGTTTAGTTTCTATGGGCTTAGGCTATCCTTTCCTTACTACCACGTTTACTTATTTGACATGGCCTGTAGTCGGTAAGTTTGAAGTTGCCAGTGCCATTATTTTTGATTTGGGTGTATTTCTTGTTGTTGTGGGTGCAACAGTGATGAGTTTAGTGCAATTAGGCAAGTTAAGTGATGCCTCGCATAAGCAGCAGCAGGAGACACAATAATGGAGTGGTTGCTTGCGTTGGTGATAGGTGTGTTAACCGCAACAGGCGTGTATTTAACATTGCGTGCACGTACATTTCCAGTAGTGCTGGGTTTAACTCTGTTAGCGTATGGCGTTAATATTTTTTTATTTGCTATGGGACGTTTAACCATTGGCTATCCTGCGGTCATTGATTCTACAGTAGGCACTTATAGCGATCCTTTACCTCAAGCTTTAGTGTTAACGGCGATTGTTATTGCCTTTGGTATGACAGCCTTTTTAATAGTATTAGCCCTTAAAGCACGCGGAGAATTAGGTAACGACCATGTTGATGGTCTGGATCTGGCTAAAGATGAGTTGCCGTTAGAAAAAAATAATTCTACACAAGAGCAAAAACAGCATTTGACGTTAAATCAGCAAGAGAGTAAAGAATAATGCATTTAGCTGCGTGGCCGGTATTTTTACCCTTAATAGCTGGTTTTATTGTATTGCTTGTAAAAGCAAAAGGCTTGCTATGGCAGCGTGTAATCAGCCTGCTGGCGGTATCAGGATTAATTATATTAAGTATTTCCTTAATTAAAGAGTCTTCTTCTGGCTCTCATCAAGTCTATTTGCTGGGCAACTGGGTTGCACCTTTTGGTATTGTTCTAGTGCTAGATCAATTATCGGCGTTGATGATTGCCGTTACTTCTGTACTTGCCTTAGCGGCATTGGTCTATGCGATTGCTACTAACACAGATGCAAATGGGGCGCATTTTCATGTCATGTTCCTAATACTTCTTTTTGGCTTAAATGGTGCTTTTCTAACCGGCGACTTATTTAATCTTTTTGTATTTTTTGAAGTGCTACTGCTTGCTTCCTATGGTTTGTTATTGCACGGGGGTGGACGTCTACGCACCAAGGCCGGTTTGCATTACGTTATTATTAATATGGTGGGCGCGACACTGTTTTTATTTGCAGTGGGCGCGCTGTACGGTATTTTAGGTACGCTTAATATTGCAGATATGGCAGCTAAAGTAGCGGTATTACCCGAACAGGATTTGGTGGTAGTTGCAGCAGCAGGCTTGCTACTGTTAGTCGTGTTTGGCATAAAGGCGGCGCTGTTTCCATTATATTTATGGATGCCCATTGCCTATAGCCACACCTCTGCTCCAGTGGCTGCCATGTTTGCGATTATGACCAAGGTGGGTCTGTATGCCATTATCAGAGTACACGGTACGATTTTTGGTGACGATGCGGGCAGCTTGGCAAATTTTTATATGCCCTGGCTATTAGGTATGAGCATGTTCACTCTCATGCTAGCAGCGTTCGGGGTAATGGCTGCCAAAAGATTGCGTGAACAAGTTGCTTATCTGGTGTTAGCTTCTGTGGCGATATTACTCATTGCAGTGGGCTTAAATAATGTCTTAGCTTTGAGTGCCAGTTTTTATTATCTTATTCATTCCACGCTCATTGCTGGTGGGCTATTTCTCTTAGCGGACATTATTACGCGTGGCCGTGGTTCTTTTGAAGATCGATTTGAGAGTGGCTACGCGATGCCCCGCGCTCTTCTAATCGGTGCCATGTTTATGTTTGGTGCTATTGCTATGACGGGTATGCCACCCTTATCTGGTTTTTTTGGTAAGGTACTTATTTTAAGTGCGGCACTTGAGCATCAATGGGCTGGTTGGATTTTAGCTGTTGTATTAGTGGCGAGTTTTTTGATGATAATTACCATGGCTCGTACCGGTTCACTGTTATTTTACAACGTACTCCCTGCTGATGAAGCGGAGCCTAAGTCGAAGGATAATGGTGCCGTAAACGAAATTTCTAACCGCATTTCAATCATCGCTATTATTGGCCTGTTTGCGCTGAGTCCACTGTTGGTCTTATTTGCACAACCTATTACCGCTTTTACAGAAGCAGCGGCTAAACAGCAAATGGACAGTAAAAGCTACATTGAGTCAGTCTTATCTAAACAGGCGGTAGAGGCAGGAAAAGAATGATGTTTAAATTAATGCTTTATAAAATATTACCTCATCCCATTCTTAGTCTAATATTATGGTTTATCTGGTTATTACTTAATAACACCGTCGCAGCAGGGCATATTGTTTTAGGATCGATATTCGCTATCTTGATTCCATTATTGACTGCCGGCTTTTGGCCTGAAAAAGTACGAATTAAAGCACCATTAACGTTGTTGAAATTTTTGGCCACAGTGTTATGGGATATTGTGAAGGCCAATCTTATGGTTGCGAAGTTAATACTGGGGCGTAATGATAAGTTAAAGCCCGCTTTCATTCATATCGAGTTAGATATTAAGACCCCTCTAGGGATTAGTTTTTTGGCCAACACCATTTCGTTGACCCCGGGCACAGTATCATGTGATCTTACTGATGATCGTCGCTTCTTATTGGTGCATGCGCTGCATGCTGAAAACTCATCTGATATTATTAAACATATAAAACAGCGTTACGAAACACCTCTTATAAAGGTATTTACATCATGTTAGAAATGGTTTTGCCAATCGCGTTTACTTTGCTGGCATTTTCGGTACTACTTAGTTTTATTAGACTACTAAAAGGTCCTGATCTGCCTGACCGAATTCTGGCACTGGATACACTTTATATTAATGCCATTGCGTTAGTGGTTTTATTGGGACTACACATGGACTCGGCGCTATATTTTGAAGCCGCATTGTTAATCGCGGTAATGGGCTTTGTTGGTACGCTTGGACTAAGTAAGTACCTGTTACGCGGCGATATAATGGAATAGTGATACTTGAAATGTCAGATAAAGTGATTAAACGAAAACGATACATTTATATTGGAGGCATGACATGCTTGACTGGATATTAGCCGTCTTAGTTTTAATTGGTGCTTCCTTTACTCTGATAGGTTCTATCGGCCTATATAAACTACCGGATTTTTATATGCGACTGCATGGCCCGACCAAAGCGACGACGCTGGGCGTAGGGGCCATTTTAATCGCTTCTGTGTTGCACTTTAGTTTTACCACTGAAACTATCAGTCTTCATGAAATTTTAGTGACAGTTTTTCTATTTATTACAGCACCAGTGAGCGCACATTTAATGGCGAAGGCAGCATTACACATTAAATTAAAGAAAGTAGAGCGCACGCAGTCAGACTAATTATTATGTAGTCAGAAAGTTTCTTTTGATTATTTTTATGAGCAAAAAAAACGGGCATCTATGTTAATAGATGTCCGTTTTTGTTTGCGAATTAAATTTATATTAAAGCATTAAAATAATGCAGCATTTAACCACATATGCACCCAGATACTGGCCGCATAGCCTAGACCAATCGCCCATGTCCATTTTAGATGGGCGAAGAAAGTATATATGCCACGCGCTTGTCCCATAAGTGCAACACCGGCGGCAGAACCAACGGATAGTAAGCTACCACCGACACCGGCAGTTAAGGTAACTAATAACCATTGGCCTTGCGCCATGTCAGGATTCATACTCAGTACGGCAAACATGACCGGGATGTTATCAACAATGGCAGAAAGAAGACCGACTGCGATATTTGCAGAAGTTGGTCCCCATTGGGTATACATAATATCAGATGCCATGCCAAGATAACCGATAAAGCCCAGTCCACCAACAGCAAGTACCACACCGTAGAAAAACAGTAACGTATCCCACTCGGCTCGTGCTATTTTATTGAATACATCAAAAGGAACGATATCGCCCACATTTTGTTCGGCCCTGTCTTCATCATACTGTGCATTTTTAAAGTTATGCGTTTTCTTTAGGTAATAACCAAAGAACTGTAAGTAAGCTAAACCAGTTAACATGCCGAGTACCGGCGGCAAGTGTAAGAAGTTGTGATAGCTAACAGCAGTCATTATGGTTAATAAAAACAGGCCAACAATAATAAGTGCACCCCGTTTCATAACAGTACTTTCATTGGAAGCCGCTGGTTTTTCATTGGGTATTGCGAAATGCATAATGGCCGCAGGTATAACAAAGTTAACCACAGCAGGGATGAATAAAACAAAAAATTCATTAAATTGTAGGATGCCTTTTTGCCAAACCATTAATGTCGTGATGTCACCAAATGGACTGAATGCACCACCTGCATTTGCAGCAACAACAATATTGATTAATGCAAGAACAACAAAACGTTTATTATCAATGCCAACTGCCATGACAACAGCGGCCATGAGTAAAGCAGTAGTTAAGTTATCTGCAACGGGTGAGATCAAGAATGCAAGTATGCCCGTAATCCAAAATAATTGACGGAAACTAAAACCTTTATTAATGAGCCATGCACGCAAGGCATCAAATACTCTGCGTTCGGCCATCGCATTGATATAAGTCATCGCAACTAAAAGGAATAACATGAGCTCCGCGTATTCTAATAAGTTATGTCGAACCGCAATTTCAGCAGCATGATTCATTCCGTTACTTACATATACGTAACCAATAAGTGCCCAGATAATACCAGCGGCTAAAATAACGGGCTTGGATTTACGCAGATGGGTAAATTCTTCAGCCATGACAAACATGTATGCAATAACAAAAATGGCTAACGCAGCATAGCCAATGGGGTGGCTTGTAAGATCAAGTCTTTCAGCTGTTGCTGATGAAGCAAAGGCAAAGCTTGGTAATAAAAACATCATAAGTGTGATAAAAATTTTATTCACGAAAGGTTTCCTCTATTTAATAATAGAAAGCAGGGAATAGTTTAATATCTTTAGTCTTTGTTAAGAGTTTGGATTTATCCCCCCTCTCTTAGGGAGAGGAGATAGGGAATAAAACCATGTTATGTGAGTTTTTTGTTCTTAACCGTTAAGTGTTCGGTATACCTGATTTTTTTATAAATTAAAAAACAATGTTTAGCATAGTGAGTGATACAACTAAGAACAGTATCGTCATTATGCCACCTGCTCTTAAGAAGTCAGTTACTCGATAACCACCTGGTCCCATTATTAAAGCATTTACTTGATGGGTTGGAATCAAGAAGGAGTTTGAAGTTGCAATTGCAACGGTCAAAGCAAACACGGCAGGATCAGCACCTGCACCAATCGCAATATTAACCGCGAGTGGCACAAGTAAAACGGTTGCTCCAACGTTAGACATGACTAAAGTAAAGAAGGTTGCAAGTACCGCAATGGCGGCTTGTAAAACCCAGATAGGCACATCACCCATGAAGTTTAATGTTGCATCCGCAATCCAGGCTGCTGTACCAGAACTTTCAACCGCAAAACCTAACGGAATTAAACTTGCGAGTAAGAATACCGTTTTCCAGCTTACTGCTTCATACGCTTCATCCATGCTAAGTACGCCACTTAATACCATACCGATCGCACCAACAAGTAATGAAATAGATAAACGTAAGTCAGAGAAAAGAACCAGACTCAACGCAATTGCAAAGAAGAATAAAGCAAACCCTAATTTGTGTGGACGTGCTTCTTCATGTGGATATTCTGTTGTTACAACAACAAAGTTTTTGGTGTCTGTTGCTAAACGCGCTAATGAGTCCCACATAATGTGACCAACAAGAGTATCACCGGCTTGTAATGCCATATCACGTACGCCATCACCTTCACGCGTTGTTTCTCCACCACGATGAATCGCCAATACTGCCAGGCCATAGGTTTTACGTATCCATAATTCAACAGATGTTTTACCGATTAAAGATGAACTTGGTGGAATAACAACTTCTGCAATACCGCCTTTATTTGCAACTAATAGATCAGAGAAAGCAGTTAAATTTGTTGTCGCTTCAATTTTCGCTGTGTCGGTTAATATTTTTACTGCACGGTTTGCTGCGATAATACCTAATGTTTGGCCTTCATCAATTTCTGTCTCACGATGTGGCCAGATAGGCTCCCCTTTTTGACCAGCACAAATAGCGACGACACGCATTTTGTATTCATGTTCGATTTCAAGTACTTTTTTACCGATTAAAGGACTATCATCTAAAACTCTAATTTCGTAAACATTATAGTCAGCGCCATAGGTATCTTTAATATAATCAACCGCACTTGTACCGTCAGTACCTTCTGATTTGTTTTTGGGTAAAACAAAACGACCCGCAATTACAAAATAGAGAATACCGGTTGCAACTAAAGCTAAACCGATGGGTGTCACCGAGAAAATGCTAAATGTTTCCATTGGCGTAACGTTAGCAGGCAATGCTGAATTTGAAGTGAGGATTAAATCATTCAGTAAGATAAGTGGGCTTGAACCAACCATGGTTACTGTGCCACCTAAAATCGCAGTAAAGCCCATTGGCATTAACAAGCGAGACATTGGTAAACCTGTGCGAGAAGATATACGACTTACAACAGGTAAGAAAAGTGCAGCTGCACCTACGTTTTGCATAAAGCTTGAAATGACACCCACTGTACCTGAAACAATCGGAATGATACGTGTTTCAGTCTTGCCACCGACCTTAAGGATGAAGCTGGCCACTTTAGTCATTAAACCCGTTTTATCCAAACCGGAACCGATGATCATAACTGCGATAATGGACATGACGGCATTGCCGGAAAAGCCGTTAAATAAATTCTTTGGTTCAACTAATGGAGCGGATAAACCCATGTAGGAAAATAATAAGCCGGTTAGCCCTAATGTAACCATGATGGATACGGCCGCAACATCTACAGGGACTATCTCAAAGGCAAAAAGATAAATGGTGAGTAATAAAATAGCGATAACCCATGCCACTTCAATTGAAGGAACAACACTACTGAGGAATAAACCGAGCAGTATAAAAATCACTGCAGCAATAATATTTTTTATATTTAAATTATCAATAGCGTTAGCCAAGAGACTTCTCCGACATAAATTTAGATTCTAAAAAAAGTTTGTCCGCGGAAATGAGCTGAGAGCAGAGATAAATTAGCGGAAGGCTAATTATTATGCAGTAGATCATGCGGTTATAAGCTAATCATTATATACTAAAATGCAATCTTTAGAAAGATGTTAATATAACCATAAGTTAATATGCATTGGTAAATCAAGGAGATATGAGTGAATTTTAAGCAGTTTTTCCCATTTTTAGTATGGTTTGGTGAGCTTAGAGATAAAGAAGTACTACGAGCAGATATTTTAGCCGGAGTCACCGTAGCGTTGATTTTGATTCCTCAATCAATGGCTTATGCTCAGTTAGCCGGATTACCCGCTTATTATGGATTGTATATCTCCTTTATGCCGGTGATGATTGCAGCACTATGGGGCTCTTCTCGCCAGTTAGCTACTGGCCCAGTTGCAGTGGTTTCAATAATGACGGCGACAGCATTAGCACCTGTTGCAATAAGTCCCGAACACTATATTGCTTTGGCCATGCTTTTGGCATTACTGGTAGGGTTGTTTCAATTATTCCTAGGTATCTTTCGTTTGGGTTTAATCGTCAACTTTTTATCACACCCCGTTATTGTTGGTTTCACCAATGCGGCAGCATTAGTGATCGGGCTTTCACAATTATCAAAAATATTTGGTGTCACTATGCCAGGGAATGCCAGTGATCATTTTCTGGGGCGGATCTGGGGCGTGCTTGAGCAAGTTGGCGACACACACATATTGACCCTGGTAATGGCATTAGCTGCTTTGGCAATTATGCTCGGACTAAAAAAATACTCACCTAAAGCTCCCGGTGTTTTGATTGCCGTGGCTTCCGCGATTGTTATTAGTTGGTTGTTTGGTTTTGAAGAGAAGGGCGGTGCTGTGGTTGGGCATATTCCTGAAGGTTTACCTAATTTACAAGTTCCCATATTTAGCTTTGAGTTACTGGGTTCATTATTACCTGCGGCCATTGTTATTTCGTTGGTTGGTTTTATGGAAGCTATTTCAATCGCAAAAGCCATGGCGGCAAAAACAAAAGATCATATTGATCCAAATCAGGAATTGATTGGACAGGGCTTAGGCAATATTGCGGGTAGCTTTACCCAGGCCTATCCTGCCAGTGGTTCTTTTTCTCGCTCAGCAGTAAATCTGAATGCAGGTGCACGTACCGGTTTTTCATCAGTAGTGACGGCCATTATTGTTGTGATCACATTGTTATTTTTAACACCGTTGTTATATCACTTACCTCAGGGAGTACTGGCGGCAGTAATTATGATGGCAGTATTTGGTTTGATAAACTTTGCAGCAGTGAAACATGCCTGGCGAGCCAGTAAACATGATGGTGTTGCTTCTATTGTGACTTTTGTTGCAACGCTCGGTTTAGCACCACATCTTGATCAGGGTATTTTACTTGGCGCAAGTCTAGCAATCGGTTTGTATTTATATCGAACCATGAGCCCACGCATTGCTTTCCTCGGACGTTTTTCAGATGGTACCTTACGTGATATTAGTGTTCACACTGATTTGCCCGTTGATGAAAAAGTTGTTGCAGTACGTTTTGATGGTTCACTTTATTTTGCCAATGTATCATATTTTGAAGAAGCAATATTAAAAGCAGCAGCCGATCATCAGGAGGCTAAATTTATTTTGGTTGTGGCAGATGGTATTAATCAACTTGATGCTTCAGGTGAAGAAGTATTACATCACCTGGTACAACGATTACATGATAATGGTGTACAACTGGTATTTAGTGGTTTGAAACGTCAGATTCTAAAAATTATGATTAAAACCAAATTGATTGAGTTTATTGGAAAACAGAATATCCATGCGACTGCCAATCAGGCTCTGGAAGCGATTTATCAACAACTGGATGCGGCGGCAGAGGGAGAAGTGTATTGCCCATTGCGTCCGGGCTTTAAAGCTGAAAATTATCAGCGTGTTGAGAGTTAAGACTAAATAAAAGACTTATTATCAAAATAAGCTATGATAATTATAAACGACATAGCTTAAATATTATAACCAACGTTGACTAGAGTAGGTACCCTGGAATAAACGTTCCAGACTAGCTCGGGCAATTTGGCGCCCCCATTTAAATTCTTTATACAACAGTAAAAAGTTCCAAATGTCTTTTATGACTTTAATTCGGTCAGGTAGTGATAGTGCCATTAAAGCAGCAGGAAAATCAGCTTCATGTGGCCTGGCAAAGGCAATCATTAATGGGTTCCATTGATCTGTGGTGTGATGTATCTCAGAAACGATTATCGTTCGATAGACGTCAGCTACCGGTTTATTACGGCAGCAAGCTTCAATAATAGCTTCTCCGGCAATTGCGCCTGAGTGCAATGCACAACTCATTCCTTCACCAATCATATTAAGAAAACCAGCACCTTGGCCTGTTAGTAAAACATTGCCTTTACCTAAAACATATTTATTAATAAGAGAGGGGCCAAAGTTTTCAGCACAACCTTCATGATCGGGATCAGCAGGTTTTAGTTTTACTCCATGCTTTTCTTCAAAATAATTTTTTACATACTCATGCCTGCGGCCGAAATTTTCCCCTCGTTTATAACCAACCCCTACGATTTGCCGACCATCACGCGCATGACTCCATGTGTAATGACCTAGTTTCGGATGGAACCAGAAATGAAAATATTCTTCATCTAATGGACAATCAATGATTTCATGAAATTTTTGGCCAACAAAAAACCATGGCAGTTGTTTACTGTATTCGGGATAAAGTGCTTTTCTAACCGGTGAACTCGGTCCATCGGCACCAATAACATAACGAGCTCGTACTGTTGTTGTTTCGCCACCTTTTTTTCGCATGGTTACCTCGACATGTTGGCCATGATCTTTCAGGCTTAATAACGAAGTTTTATCCTGAATTTCAGCACCACTTCGTATAACAGCCCAGTGGTCAGAATATTTACGATGAAGGTGCGGTACAGTGCCGCCAAAAAAATCCATTGGCATGGATACCATGCTGGGAAAATGAAAGGTTACGCCACGACATGAGGTTGGTTCGTGCAGAGCTTGTGCAGGCAATGGGCCAAAGTTTTCTATTAAAAACCGGTAACCCCTGGGTGATAAAATCCCGCTGCAAATTTTGTGTCGCGGTAATTCCTGTTTCTCGATGATTAAAGTTTCAAAACCAGCATCGACCAAACGTTTAGCGGCGGCGGCAGAGGCGAAACTTGCTCCAACGATAATGACATCAACTGATCTCATAGGGGATCCTTATTAATATATCTCATCTGTTTATTAACGGCTTAATAATTCTGCTATGTGAATGACGGGTTTATCGCTAACGTGCATCATTGCTATACCATCTTCAACAGATTCAACCACAATACGATCAATATTTAAGCCTTGCAGGATCCATTGGCTTTGCTTGTGTGGATCAAACGTCGTCATTGTCGTTTTTGAGTCGAGTCGGTGTTTATTAATATCTAAGCCACCGGTTGGCATCGCGAGTCTTTGTAAATCAAGATTGAGTTGGCAACCACTGTGTTGTTTGAGTTGATTATAATGTGCCACCATTTTCTTGAAGTTAGCATTGTAGGCTCGGCACTCTATAACATATAGATCTTTTTCGCCGAGTTTATTTTTTATCGCGGGCAGGCTGCTCAGCACATAACCAAGTGACATGATTTTTACGTCAGGTAACCATTGTTGCAAAGCTGTTCTTAATAGACAGTCACTGACAATCAGTTTTTTTGCTGACTTGATTGATGATAAAAATTCTTCTACTCGGTTAGATGATATTTCAATACCGGATTTTATTGCTTTAATAATATCCGCGCCATTATCCTGAGCCTGGGCGACACCGCCAACTCCAGCGGAATTTAATAATTTAAGCGTTTGGTTTAATAATTTATTATTGGACAGCATCTTATGTTCAAGCAGAGCATCATCTGCTAAAAATAATACCGAGTTTGTTATTGGTTTGACTGGATCAGTGGATAGCGATTTTGACTTAAGAGCTGATGATTTATCATCAACATGATTTTGGCGTAGCTTAATCATCATTTGCATGATCTCAATATTTGCTGGACATACGGGTTCGCAGGCACCGCAAAGAATACAGTCAAATAAACCAATGACATTAACTTCACCATCTGCTTGCATTGCTTTAGCGTGGCCATAAGGCGTACAACAAATGTCATGATTTTGGTGCCAAACAGGGCAGACCAATGTGCATAAACCACAACCATAGCAATGACTGTAATTATTTTGGGGGCTGTTTTTATTTGCTGTGGTGATATTCATACTAGAAAATAACATCACGATTAAGGATCATCGCGGGATCAGCTTTGCGTTTCATGGCTAAATGTTTATCGACCACCTCATTGCCCAGTGCTCGACGAATATATCCTTTCATCATGCCACCGAAGCGATAGTAACTTGTTCCAAGTTTGACACCGACATCGTAAATTGCATTTTTAAATGACTGCAACTCATCGCGACTGTAATGTGCTTTTTCCAGAACCGGTTCAAACTCACAACCATAACTGAAGCCTTCAGCATCCGCAGGAATACTGGATAATTCATAGTGTGCTTTGTGTTCAGGGCGCAGCTTGATACCAACCATATATAATGTGTAACGTCGAAAATGGCGTTGGCAGACAGCATTGCCTGCTTCAACGGCATCAATAAATTTATCCACGTTGCTTGCAAGATCAGGAATTACCATATGTTGGTGTCCCCAATGTTTCCAAACTGCGCGGGAGAAAACTACGGTTCGATCTATTATTGCGCCATCTTTCATATGGTGCCTGGGTTGTAAATCAGGAAACAGTGCTTTCTTGCGCCGATATAAAAAGAGCAACTCATTAAGACGCCAGGGGTGCAGTGCGTAATAAGCGGCGAGACGTATAGAGAAAACAAATTCACCGTGCCCCTTTAAGCGGCTACGCCAATTTTTAAAAAAGAGTTGTTCTTTTTCTTTTGAATCAAAACCGACGAGTAAGGTAATGGCTTTATCCATCATGGTTAATATGCCGCTGTAATCACTCGCTGCATTTTTATCTATCATTTGTAGATCGGTTATGGCACTGCGTAATGAACCATAATAAAAATAATGCATGTGCATTGGTGTGTAGTGACGAATTTTTAATGTTGCTTCAGTAATAATGCCAAACTGACCATAACCAAGAATGACACGTTGAAATAATTCTGAATTTACTTCATCAGAACATTCAATGATGTCGCCAGTGGGAGTAACCACTTCTAATGAAAGCGCTTGATCAGCACTGCAACCATATTTAGATGAATTAACATCGATACCACCAACGCCTAATGTGCCACCAACAGAAGAGGTCATATTGAGTGGTGCAGAAAGATAATCTAATCCATCTTTGCGTAAAACCTCGGCAAGTCTATGCCAAAAAATGCCTGCTTGAGTACGAACGCTTAAGTTATCTTTATCGATACTAATGACTTCACTCATTCCGGTCATGTCGAGTAATACACCGCCAAAGGCAACTGATTCACCTTCAGTGG
The DNA here is from genome assembly GCA_964605385.1 of uncultured Thioalkalispiraceae bacterium. Classification (GTDB taxonomy): domain Bacteria; phylum Pseudomonadota; class Gammaproteobacteria; order UBA6429; family Thiohalophilaceae; genus JAGLTQ01. Next base: position 159,140 of record CAZSCK010000001.1, on the reverse strand, counting down.
TTAAGCCACCACCACGGGTAGTAACTGGAACACGAAAGTTTTGTGCATGAACGAGTAAGGTCGAAATTTGTTTTGCAGATTGAGCTAACACGATTCCATTCGGCATTCCGCGTGCCATGCCTCCGGCATCCGTCATATAAAGACCTTTTTCTCCTCGTTCTTGTCGCACTTCGATATTGTCTTGTTGAAGTGTGGTAACAAACTCATCCCAATCCGTACCTTGCCAACGAGATGGGTTAGTTTGTTGACGGGGGATTCCTTGTAATGCATCGGGTGCCACAGGGCAGGGTGGTAATGTACCGAGTTCTATTTCAGGTATTTTCAAAATCAGACCGTGTTAAATAATTTATTGTAGTGATTACAGTGTATCGAACAATATTGCTAAATTACAGACATAAAAAAAGCCCGACTTACGTCGGGCTTCTTTTTGAATCAAATTAAACAGTCTTACTGACGAACAGCTGGACCATTAATTTTGATACCGTTACTCATGTAAGTATGGAAATACTCAAGAGCAACGTAACCTGGATGTTGCTTACCTTTAGCTTTCAAAGGTTTTGCACGTACTTGCTTGTTACAACCCATGTAACGACGTTGAAGTGTACCAAATCCATCAAACGGACCAGATTTGCCTTTTTTCTTGGCTGTTTTCGTTGCCCACTTACGACGCCATGCAGGGAAGTGTGATGTTTGACCTAAAGCAGTACCCATCAGGTTACCACGAACCATCATGCCCTGATTGTAAATATGACAATCTGCACAAGAGAAGTTCAATTGACCACGTTTTGCATAAAAGTATGATTTACCACTATTATATATAGCCATTGATTTCTTGCTAGGATCAATTTTAACGTTGATCTTTTTACCATTGGAAGTGCTTGTCATATAAGCCGCAATAGCTGCAAACTTACCTTTACCAAGTTTTAGTTTTTCTTTCTTGGTATTAACACCATTCTTCTTCAAGCAAGACATAAGATCGCCTTCTAAGGTGCGAACTTTGCCAGATTTTCTGTCGAAGTACGGGTAGTTTTGGCGAATGCCCATACCACCTTTTTTGAAGCATTTAGCTACGCCATATTTTTTGAACATAGCTTTACCCATATCAAGACCTTCTTCATATGGAGGGAATTCTTCGATATTTTCCCATTCTGCACGACGATTTTCATCTAACGCGTAGATTCCATTTCCAAAGTCCTGAAATTTTACTCCAGGGTTCATTTTGATATAGAAATTTTGAAACTTCTTCAAATCACTTTTTGGAGAAGCACCAGCTATCATTGGTGTAACACCGATGATAAAAGCTGTAGCTGCGATTATAATTTTTTTCATTTTAAAAACTCCAGTCATTTTAAATGATAAGGATGAACTGTTTTAGTAAGTTATTAACGAACTTTAGTCGAAGCCGATTCAGAACCGCCCTTGTTATCAGACCAGGTTAGTTTAACAGTATCGCCTTTTTTAGCGCCTGCAAACTGGAATGATAAATAAGGATTTTTAGAAACAGCCGGTCCCCATTCAGCAATTACCACTTCTTTACCGTTGTGTTTACCACTAACAGATTGGATGAAGTGAGCAGGGATTTTTTTGCCTGTTTTTTTGTTTTTACGCATACCTGTTTCCATAGGATGAGTGATCAATGCTTTCACAGTGGCCACGCCGCCTTTATTAGAAGCACGTAAACGAATTGATTTTTTAGCCATAATAATTCTCTCCTGATATTCGGGGATTAACCGCCACAGCCACCGATGGTAACTTTGACTTCTTTACGTGCGCTGTATGCTTTACCGCCAGCTTTAACAACTGCGATAACTGCAGAGGTTTTTTGCATCTTGATACGTGTTGCCACGAAGCCTTGCGCCGACCCTTTCAGGACAAAATTAGCCGCTAATGGGCTGCCATTTTTTTCAGCTAAAATACTGATCGATGTGGCACCTGCAATTGAGGTTTTAACCGTAATTGGTACAACCGCGCCATTTTCAGCAATATCAGGGGCTTTGATTTGAATGTCACTGCTTGTCGCCGTTGTGCTTACGCCCAGGCCACTTAAAGCACCAGTAACAGACTTCGACTCAAAAGCCGATTTAGGCCAGGCAGCTAATACTGCACGTGGGCTTAATAAACCCGCGCTAACAGCAACTGCAACACCGCTTGCTGCGAGTGTGCCTTTCATGAATGTTCTACGTTGCATTATTTGATTCTCCAGTAATTATAATTATTTGGTTTAATGAATTTAGAGGGTTAATACCCACTCAGTAACAGCATTAATTTCTTTTTTACTGAGAATTTCATATTTACCAAATGGAGGCATTGTTGTGTATGGATTTGCTTTACTCGAATCCGAAATCTGGTCGTAAATTTCTTTACGGGATTTACGTTTGCTAACGCCATCCAGAGGTGGGGCAACATTGCCTGCCATGAACGCGCCTTTGTATGCGTGACATGTAAAACAATTACCTTTTTTACGATTTTCAGCGATTTTTTTACCTTTAGCTGCGAGCTCATCATCTACTGCCATAGCGACGGTAGGCGTTAAAGCTGCTGCACCTAAAAGCATGAAAATTGCACTTGCTGTAGTTAGGAATTTGGCGGGTTTCCGCATGATCTCCTCCTCGTTGTACATTTTTATAAGAATATTATTGTTTGGTTTTATGCTCATGAAGCATGAAGCCGGCAGAGCATAAAATATATCTGTTACACACTACTTGCCATAGCATTACAGATGTGAAAATAGATCGCAAGTGTTCGTTGTATGTTTAAGTTTATCGGTAAATTCTTATATACTTTGATAGTAGGGTAGAATGATAAAGATGATAAAAATTATTTTTTTGAACTGAGCTGATGTAACTCATTTTTAAACTCTTTTAGACGAGCTTCAAGGCGACTGGTTAAATAAAAGTCAATATTAGGTGTTTTTAAGCTTATCTGGAGTTGCTTAATTGCCTGGTGCGTTTGCCCCAATAAATAATAGTATTCTGCCAGTGATTGGTGGCTATCAGCAGGTTTATTTAGTTTTGCCTGAGTTTTGGAAAGCAGTCGATAAAGTTCAGGTGTTTTTGTCGATGAAGAAATTTGTGTTTGTAATATTTTATAAGCCAATTGAATTTTATTGGCTTTGAGCAACGTTTCAGCATAATAAAGATTTATGCTGCTGTTTCCGGGATAAATATTTAATAGCTTTTTGTATGTTTTAATTGCCGCAGTATATTGTTTAGCATCGGTTTCAATTTGAGCTTTTAAAATATTATAGGCAACTCGTTCTGGATTTTTCTTTAGCAAGAGTTGTGTTTGTACCAGCGCCTTTTTATGTTGTTTGTTCGCTTGAAGTGCCAAAGCATAACCATAACGCACCGCTTCTTTATTCTGATAATTACCTGCTTGTAATATGATTGAGAAATCTTTTAGTAATGCAACCTTATCGTCACTGGCCAGTACTTTTAAACGGGTACGCAACAGATGGTAGGTTATAGAGCTCGTTGTTAGTACATTCGGATATTGGCTTGCGCGGTGTTTGGCGTCTGAAATACGTGCTTGATTTACCGGATGTGTGCGTAAAAATTCAGGAATACTGTCACCATAAAGGCGTGATTGTTTGTCCATGGTGTCAAAAAAAGCGGCCATTCCATGTGGATTGAATTCCGCGTTGATGAGAAGGTTGATACCAATTCGATCCGCTTCTTTTTCGTTTGCCCGGGTAAAGTTAATTTGTTTTTGTGCCGAGCCTGCTGCAACGGAGGCTAAAGCGGCCTGGCCAATATCACTATTTTGGCTGCCTAATACTATGGCGGCAATTAAGGCTGCAATGACCGGGATGCTGCTTGAACCTTGTTCGAATCGGCGGGCAAAGTGACGTTGAGTGACGTGGGCAATTTCATGTGCCATAACACCTGCAAGTTCACTCTCAGATTTTGTTGCCAGTATTAAGCCTGCATTAATGCCAATAAAACCGCCGGGTAAGGCAAAGGCATTAATACCATGATCTTTAATAAGGAAAAAATTAAAAACTTGTTGGGTTTCTGATGGTGCAACTAAACGATAACCGAGTTCATTCAAATACCCCTGAATGAGAGGGTCATCTAAAACACCACCAGCTCGACGAATATTTCGAATAACGGCTTCACCAGTGCGGTACTCTTCGGCAGGAGAAATGCTTCCGGCACTATCACCGATATCAGGCAGCACAATATTATTTGCAAAAGAAATTATGCTAAACAGGTAGATGAAGAGGGAAAGCAGAAAACGGTACAGCATAGGAAGTATCTATTATCTCGTTAAATTCAATATCTAAGACTCTTTTTTAGTAAAAGAGTTCAGGGAATATAATGCATATTGAATTAATCGTCTTGGTTATTATTCTGGAATTTTAAAATAAAATTATCATCTGCTCATTAAATGAACAATTGTAAAATAAAATGTTTATACCATATATATGTCCCTAGTTAGGGTGGGGTGGGGTATAATCACCTGGATTTTATGATTTTTGTTGTGTTCTAATACTACATGACATATAAGTAATAGATTGTTTGCTAATACGCTCAGCAATTAAATTTATAATATTTTAAACATTTTTAATCAGGAGAGATCAATGGCTGATTTCGATCAAGAACTCGACGCAAGCGGTTTAAACTGCCCACTTCCAATTTTACGCGCTAAAAAAGCATTAGCAGGTATGGAAGCAGGTCAAGTACTGCACATTATTGCAACTGACCCAGGTGCAGTAAAAGATTTTGAAGCTTTTGCCAAACAAACAGGTAATACGCTACAAGAATCAAAAGAAGAAGGCGGTAAATTCGTTTTCTTAATGCAAAAAAACTAATTTTAGAATTTTTGCTGAAAAAGCCAGTTAAACGTTTGTTTAACTGGCTTTTTTTTGCTTTAAAAAAATGAAAAGAAAGCAATGTAGCTCGGATGCAGCGCAGCGTAATCCGGGAAGATAATTTGATACGCTTTCCCGGATTCCATTCCATTTCATCCGGGCTACCTATTTTTTTAGATTTAACTTAGATTAAATAACAATCGCTTCTAAAAAGCGGGGTTTTGTTTTTGCAGTCTAAGAGATATAGTTAGACCAATAAAAATAAAGGAAGGAATCTAAAGTAACCAAGGGGGAGTTATCAATGTTACTTAACAAAAGAGTTTTTGCAGTTTCGGTATTAGCGACATTAATCACATCAAATGTAAATGCAGCGGGTTTTGCGTTAATTGAAAATGGAGCCAGTGGTTTAGGTAATGCTTATGCGGGAGCATCAGCGGTTGCTGAAGATGCCAGTACAACTTATTTTAATCCGGCAGGCTTAAGTAAGTTGGAAGGGAAACATTTTCTGTTTGCGGGGCATTACATTTCTACTAAAGCAGACCTTTCAAATAATGGTTCAACAAATGCGGGTGGAGGTACTTTGTCAGGTGCAAACTCAGATGGCGGCGGCGGTTCATTTGTTCCCAGTTTTTTTTATGCCAATAAGCTTAATGACAAATGGACCTTTGGTTTAGGGGTGACCGTGCCTTTTGGCTTAGGTACTGAGTACGATGAAAACTGGGTAGGGCGTTATCACGCAGTAAAGTCAGAAATTAAAACCTTAAACATTAATCCTTCAGCTTCATTTAAAGTTAATGAAAAATTCTCAGTTGGTTTTGGTGTCAGTGTTCAACGAATTGAAGCGACGTTGAGTAATAACATTGATAGTGTTGCTACCTGTCGTGCAATCACTACAGTTGCAAATTGTGATAGTGTGGGTCTGACTGCTGTGAATATAGGTAATGTCTCCTTTGACAGTAAGCAAAGTTTGACTGGCGATGACTGGAGCTTTGGCTGGAATTTTGGGTTACTCTATGATATTAGTGACAAGACTCGTCTGGGTTTGGCTTACCGCTCTCAGGTTGCTCACACCCTGGAAGGGGACGTAGATTTTACAGTGAATGCAAATTTACAAGCTTTTTTGAATGCTGCATCTTCAACTTTTTTATCGGATACTAGTGTTTCAACAGATTTGACGGTACCGGAGTCTTTATCTTTCAGTTTATCTCACAATATGAATAATAAGTGGCAAATCCTTGCGGATATAACATGGATGAAATGGGAGCGTTATAATGAGTTGGTCGTTGATTTTGCGAATCCAGTTCAACCAAATTCAACATCTACGCCAAACTATCAAAACCAATTACGCTATTCTGTTGGAGCAACCTTTAAAGCCGACTCGAAGAAAACGTATCGTATGGGGCTAGCACTGGATGAGTCAGCAGTGAGAAATGCCGATATTCGGACAGCACGATCACCTGGGAATGATCGTACATGGTTAAGCTTAGGTTTTGGTTATCAGGTGTCAAAGACATTTGGGTATGATATTGGCTACACACATTTATTTATTAGCGATACCCCAATAAACAATACTCAAGCTGGAAAAGGCACTCTCACCGGTAGTTATGACCAATCGGTTGATATTCTAAGTACTCAATTTAACTGGAAATTTTAAGCGTTAAAGAGCACTTTGAGATATAAAAATTGATGAAAAACTAGTCCTGATGAAATGAAATCCGGGAAATATCCCAAATTACCCGGATTTCGCGTCACTACATCCAGGCTACAGCTATACACGAACATAAGTAATTACATTACATATGTATGCTCTTGCCCTGCTCAGGTGAGTTAATTTTGATAAATTTGGTTGAAATTCGCTCTATTTTAACTAAAATTAGTACTTGGAATTAAACTTACTATATATGCTCCTCTTTTGTAATAATGTGTTTCGGTTATTTTGAGAGGGGTTTATAATCTGCAGCCAGACAAATACGCATCTTGACGAATAAATAGATGCATGAGGATATTCCCCCCCATGAGTGCAGTTACACCCTTTCAGTCAGCAGATTATGAATCAGACATTTCTGATTTAAAAAGCCTGCTATCGGATTATCCCGATTTAACCCAAAATGCCGATCCTCAGTGTTGGGAAATGTTGGCTGGGGCAAAATTACATAGCTTCGAAGCAAAGACTGTTTTATTTCAGGAAGGCATGGTGTGTGAGCATCTAATGCTAATCGTTGAAGGTTGTGTTCGGGTGTTTAAAGAATCCAGTGAAGGCCGTGAAGTGACATTATATCGTGTAGAACCCGGTCAGTTATGTATTCATAACCTTAATAACCTGGTTGATGGCGTTCAGTACCCAATGATGGCCAGAACAGAAACAGGCATGCGTGGTTTAGTTATTTCTCGTACAGCTTTCAACAAAGGCCTGGCGGAATCCCCAAGTTTTAGAAACTATGTCCTTCGTACCTTAACCGGTCGTTTGTCTCATATGGTGGACTTGATTTCAGGTTTTGCTTTTGATCGTTTAGATCTTCGTGTCGCTGTTTGGTTAGCCGAGCAGTTTGAACGTTCATCAGGACGTGCGATTAAATTTACCCATAATGATATTGCCGATGAGCTTGGTACAACCCGTGAAATGATCAGCCGCATACTCAAAGACTTTGAACATAAACGCTGCATTGAATTGGCGCGTGGAAAAATCCACTTGGTTTGCAAACATACCTTGCACCTGGTGAGTGAAGGAAAAGGCAAGGCACGTAAAGATTTGGCAGGTTAAAAAATTTATCCTGATATTTTGCTCAACTCTGTGTAGGGGCAGGTTCAAGGAACCAGGTGAGGGAACCAACAAAATACCAACAAAATACCAACAAAATACCAACAAAATACCAACAAAAT
>CAZSCK010000001.1:146380-151347 GCA_964605385.1 uncultured Thioalkalispiraceae bacterium | reverse complement strand
ATACCAACAAAATACCAACAAAATACCAACAAAATACCAACAAAATACCAACAAAATACCAACAAACTGTCATTGCGAAAGAACAAAGTGACTGAAGCAATCATCATGATGAAGAGTCATAAATTTGAGATTGCCGCGTCAGTACTAAAAAACACTTGTTTTTCAGTGCTTCCTCGCAATGACCGGTAACACAAAATTTCGTGGGGATACCCATACCACCTCAGGCTCTGCTGCTCCATACTCCGTTTAATCCATTCAACTCAAATATTTCACTTTTGTGTACCTAAACGTACAGAACTCTTCTGGTAAAACCATACAATATGTCTATTAATGAACTAAACACCTCTACGAGATAAAGGAAAGTATCATGAGTGAAAAGAAACTCGCAATTATCGCCACAAAAGGCACATTAGACTGGGGATATCCTCCCTTTATTTTAGCTTCAACAGCTTCAGCTTTAGGTTATGAAGTAGAAATTTTCTTCACTTTTTATGGGCTGCAATTATTGAAAAAGAAGATGGATGTTCAGGTTAGTCCTCTTGGTAATCCAGGCATGCCAATGCCAATGGCAATGGATAAATGGTTCCCGGTTATCGGTACAGCGATTCCTGGCATGCAAAGCATGATGACCATGATGATGAAAAATAAAATGAAAGCAAAAGGCGTTGCTTCTTTAGAAGAGCTGCGTGAAATATGTCAGGAAGCAGAAGTAAGATTCATTGCTTGTCAAATGACGGTGGATTTATTTGATATGGATCCAAAAGCCTTTATTGATGGTGTTGAATTTGGTGGAGCAGCGTTATTTTTTGAATTTGCCGGAGAAGCAGATATATCGTTGTTTATGTAATTAAAAATAGTTTATTGTTAACAAAGTAAAAATAAAAGAATACCTAACTTATAGTTTTTATGTGTATACGGGAGAGTCAAAAATGAAAACAATTAATAAACGTTTAATCGCTTGTGCAGTAACGGCAGCGTTAACAATACCAATGACCGCAATGGCAACCAATGGTTACTTTTCACATGGTTATGGTATGAAGAGTAAAGGCATGGCGGGAGCAGGTGTTGCAACAGGCCAAAGCGCAATGTCGACAGCGACAAATCCTGCTTTGATGCAGTCACAAGGTAACCGCATTGATTTTGGTATCGATTGGTTTACACCAAACCGTACAGCGACCACAAGAAGTGATAGTGTGACTTATACAGGAGATGGCGATTCGTCTTTTTTAATTCCTGAATTTGGTTATAGTTCAAAAATTGATGATAATAAATCATGGGGTGTCGTGGTTTATGGTAATGGTGGGATGAATACTCGTTACGGTCCAATTAATCAATATAACGGTGGTAATGGTAAAGAAGTCGGTATGAATATGGAGCAACTTTTCATTGCGCCTACATTTTCTATGAAAATTGATGAAAAGAGCTCTTTTGGTGTTTCTTTGAACTTAATTTATCAAACCTTTGAGGCTTATGGTTTAGAAGGTTTTGCTGGTTTTACAGCAAACCCAGCTACTACCACAAATCTTACGGGTGAAGGAAAAGATACCTCTACAGGCTTTAGTATTAAATTAGGCTATCAAGCTGATGTAACAGAAAGTTTATCTCTTGCAGTCGCATATCAATCTAAATCTGATATGTCAAAGTTTAGTAAATATAAAGAATTGTTTGCAGAGCAAGGCGATTTTGATATTCCATCAAACTGGACGGTTGGTTTAACTTTCAAAGCAACACCAAAAATGAGAGTTATGTTTGATGTTCAACAGATTAACTATACTGATGTTGCTTCAATATCAAATGATAATGGTGTAACAAATACCGGTGCCTTAGGTACGAATAATGGGCGTGGTTTCGGTTGGGATGACATGACTATTTATAAACTTGGTATGGATTACAAGATGAATGATTTAGTTCTTCGTGCTGGCTATAGTACAGGTACACAGCCTATTGGTGCTAATGATACTTCATTTAACTTGATTGCACCTGCTGTAATCGAAGATCACATCACTTTAGGTGCGACTTGGACTCTTGCAAATAAAGGTGAATTAACTGTAATGTATATGCAAGCTCTTGAAAATGAAGTAATTGGTAATACAAATACTCCAGGTACAAACGGCGCAGCTAATATCAAAATGGATCAAACTTCATTGGGTATAGCTTACGGCTGGAAGTTCTAAACAAGATTTTAATTTGTTAAAGAACTAAAAATAAAAAGGGTCATGTTTCATGACCCTTTTGTTTTTCTACAATAAATTCTTTTTCGAGGATATATCTCAATGAAATTAATTAAATTTTTAATGTTTGGGGCGAGTTTGTTCTACGCTACTTCTGGTATTGCAGCAGATGCAAAGCTCATGACCTATATTTTGGCAGAGAAAAAAGCCGGTGATGTTGCGACGATTACTGCTGCAACAAAAGCAAAACTTAGTAAAGCAGGTTTTGAAATTGTTGGTGAATATTCACCATATGACACAGCAACAGTTTTAATTGTAACGAATGACACCTTAAAAGCGAATGCAGCTAATTCTGAATTTGGTGCATATGGTGCAGCTCAGCGTGTGACAATTACTAAAGCAGACAATGAAGTCCAGGTTGCATTCACTAATCCAACTTATATGTCGCATGCGTATCGCATGAAGGGTGATTTAGCTGGTGTAACTGCTAAGTTGAAAAGTGCATTAGGAGATCAGGGTGAATTTGGTCCGAATGAAGGTGTTACTGCGAAAGACTTACGTGATTACCAATATAAATGGTTAATGCCTTATTTTGATGATCCCCTGGAATTAGCCAATTATGGAAATCAGCAAATTGCACTAGAAAAAGTTGAAGCGATTTTGCTAAATAATAAAGTGGGTGTGAAAAAAGTGTATCGCATCGATATTGCAGGTAAAGAAGAAACTGTTATTGGTGTTAGCATGGCGGGTCCGGGTAATCTGGATTGCAGTGGTGACAAATACATTATGAATGAAATTGATTTTAAAAAGTTAAAATCAACCGGTCATTTACCTTATGAAGTTGTTATTTCAAAAGGTAAAGTGTATGCCTTGCCAGCTGAATTTCGTATTGCCATTAGTTTTCCGGATTTATCTATGATGGGTAGCAATAGCTTTATGTCAATTATGTGCGCACCTCTCGCGATTCAGGAAGCATTGACGATTGCCGTTGGTGGTGAATTTATTGAAGACTAAATTACGTTAACTAAACAGTAAAAAACGTATTTTGTACTTTTAGCCCCGCCTTTTGGTGGGGTTTTTTATTTCTAACTGGGTAATAACAGGCTTTACTCTAAATAAAAAAATACCTGTCATTGCGAGGTGAGCAAAGCGAAACGTGGCAATCTATTGGATTAAGTGCATTTTTAGGGAGATTACTACGGGCCTCCCTGCCCTTCGCCCCATTATACTAATGGGGTCAGCAAAGCTTGTTCAAAATCGTTCCCTACGATTTTATGTTTCGTCGCTATGCTTCTCGGTAACTGCTCCTGCGTTACTCTACCTCCTGCGTCCATGCAGTCGTCGCAATGACAAATAAATTGAGTACGCTCCTGTCTTGTTATTTCTAATTAAGAGAAAGCCACTTCCAATGCATTTTTCCCTAAGATCGGTTAATATTATCGACCTTTTTCAAGAGCTTGAATCCAGTCAAAAGAGCAATGAATGACTCGATGGTTAAGCATTATAACATACTGATTTTTAAAGAATTTATCTAGGGGATAAGCATGTTCAACAAAGACATGACAATTTCGGGTTTTGACGATGAATTGGCGCAAGCAATTCAAAATGAAGAGATTCGTCAGGAAGAGCACATTGAATTAATCGCATCAGAAAACTACGCCAGCCCACGGGTGATGGAAGCACAAGGTTCTGTGTTAACGAATAAATATGCTGAAGGATATCCGGGTAAACGTTATTACGGTGGTTGTGAGTATGTTGATATTGCTGAGCAACTGGCAATAGATCGCGTTAAAGAATTATTTGGTGCGGATTATGCCAATGTGCAACCGCATTCAGGCTCACAGGCAAATGCCGCGGTTTATTTCGCATTGTTAAATGCTGGCGATACTGTATTGGGTATGAGTCTCGCTCATGGCGGTCACTTAACCCATGGTTCAAAAGTAAGCTTTTCAGGCAAACTATTTAATGCCGTGCAGTATGGATTAAACGAAGAAACCGGTGAAATTGATTATGATCAGGTTGAAGCTTTAGCCACTGAACATAAACCTAAAATGATTATTGCAGGTTTTTCTGCTTACTCTCGTGTGGTTGACTGGCAACGTTTCCGTGACATCGCGGATAAAGTGGGTGCTTATTTAATGGTTGATATGGCGCACGTTGCAGGTCTTATTGCTGCGGGTGTTTACCCAAGCCCGGTTGGTATTGCAGATGTAACAACATCAACAACACATAAAACATTACGTGGCCCACGTGGTGGCATCATTCTGGCTAAATCAAATCCGGAAATTGAGAAAAAATTAAACTCGATGATTTTCCCTGGTACGCAAGGTGGTCCATTAATGCATGTCATTGCGGCAAAAGCCGTAGCCTTTAAAGAAGCCTTACAACCTGAGTTTAAAGAATATCAAACACAAGTTGTGAAAAATGCCAAGGCAATGGCCGGCGTGTTTATCGATCGTGGTTATGATGTTGTTTCAGGTGGAACAGACGATCATTTATTTTTAGTGAGCTTCATTGAGAAAGGTTTAACCGGCAAAGCTGTTGATGCATGGTTAGGTCAGGCTAACATTACTATCAATATGAACTCTGTGCCGAATGATCCACAATCACCGTTTGTTACCAGTGGTATTCGAGTGGGTACACCTGCCGTTACAACACGTGGTTTTGATGAAAAAGACTGCAGCGATTTAGCCGGTTGGATGTGTGACATTATTGATGCTAATGGTGATGATAAAGTTATCAACGAAGTTAAAGCTAAAGCATTAGCTATTTGTAAAAAGAACCCTGTATATAAAT
>CAZSCK010000001.1:140863-146280 GCA_964605385.1 uncultured Thioalkalispiraceae bacterium | reverse complement strand
AACGAAGTTAAAGCTAAAGCATTAGCTATTTGTAAAAAGAACCCTGTATATAAATGAGATCATTGCACGAATGCTACGAAGCCAGATAACAGCGTTTACCCTCCATAATATTTATTGTGGGGCACGACGAAAACCTCTTCAAAATGCTCATGTACTAATTGTACATTCCGCTTTTTCATCGGTTTTGCCTTGCTCTCTAGCTTCTCGCTATCCGTGCAAAGGTCTCAAATAATTTATGCATTGTCCATTTTGCAGCGCTGATGATACCAAGGTCATTGATTCCAGATTAGCGAATGAAGGCGCAATGGTAAGACGGCGGCGTGAATGCCAGTCATGCAGTGAACGCTTTACCACTTTTGAATCTGCAGAATTGGTGATGCCGTATATTATTAAACAAGGTGGGCAACGTGAACCCTTTAATGAACATAAACTTCGCTCTGGTATTCAACGTGCGTTAGAAAAACGCCCGGTTGGTACAGATGATGTTGAAAAAGCGATTGTGCATATTATGAAACGCATGCGCGCAACAGGTGATCGGGAAGTTGCAGCAGATCTAGTCGGTAGCTTTGTTATGGATGAACTACGAGATTTAGATCAAGTTGCGTATGTTCGCTTTGCTTCTGTTTATCGAAGTTTTGAAGATGTCAGTGCGTTTGAAGAAGAAATTGAAAAGCTCAAACAAGGGCCATCTCCAGAAGTTAAACGCCAGCAAAAATCTTTATTGCCTGAGGAAGAGTAGGCGTGTCCTTTACTGCAAATGATCATCAGTTCATGTCTCGTGCCTTACAGTTGGCGAAAAAAGGCATTTATACCACTGCGCCAAATCCGAATGTGGGTTGTGTCCTGGTAATGGACGGTGAGATTGTTGGTGAAGGCTGGCATGAAAAAGCGGGTGAAGCACATGCAGAAATTAATGCCTTAAAACAAGCAGGTAAGAAAGCGGAAGGTGCAACGGCTTATGTAACATTAGAACCGTGTTGTCATCAGGGAAAAACACCTCCGTGTACTGATGCGCTGATTAAAGCAAAAGTGAAACGTGTTGTTGCTGCGATGATTGATCCACATTCAAAAGTAGCAGGGCAAGGTTTAAAACAACTTGAGTCAGCGGGAATATTTGTTGAACACAGTTTGCTGGAAGAACAAGCAAAAGAATTAAATTTAGGTTTTATTAAACGTATGCAAAAGCGTTTGCCTTATGTTCGTTGTAAGCTGGCTATGAGTTTGGATGGTCGAACCGCAATGGCATCGGGTGAGAGCAAATGGATAACATCAGCGGCTGCGCGTGAAGATGTACAACGTTTACGTGCGAAGAGTTCAGCTATCTTAACAGGTGTTGGAACCGTTTTAGCAGATGATCCATCTATGACTGTTCGATTAGAGGGTGTAGATGCACAACCAATACGTGTTGTTGTTGATACCAACTTAAGCATGCCAACTGATGCGAAAATGTTAAAAGAACCAGGTCAAACTGTTTTAATGACCTGCAGCACAGATGAATATGCAGCACAAGCATTAAAAGATGCCGGTGCAGATATACATATGATGCCATACTGTAATACTAGTGTGGATTTAAAGTCAGTTTTGCAACAGCTAAGTGAAATGCATATTAATGATGTTTTACTTGAAACCGGTGCGACCTTAAGTGGTGCGATGTTACAGGCAGGCTTAATTGACGAACTGATTATTTATATGGCTCCGGTTTTAATGGGCAATAATGCTCGAGGTTTATTTGCTTTGCCTGGTTTAGAGACAATGCAGGATAAAATTGAACTTGATATAACCGATTATCGATTAGTTGGTAAAGATATTAGGATAACAGCGAAAGTTTTGGTTATACCGTAACTAATTTAACGCTGTCATTGCGAGGGAATAAAGTGACTGCGGCATAAAATCGTATGGAACGATTTTAAACAAGCTTGCTTGGCACTATTAGTATAATAGTGCGGAGGGCAGGAGCCCGGAGTAATCTCATGATTATACCTTAGAGCCTTGAGATTGCTGCGTCAAAATTGAAAAATGCTTTTTCAATTTCTTCTCGCAATGACAGGTAGAAATAATTAAATGTTTGGAAAGAAGCAAAGATAAATATGTTTACAGGAATTATTCAATCAATTGGTGAAGTTGCCGCTATTGAACCTAAAGGTGATGATGTTCGTTTGCGCATTTTAACCAATGAGCTTGATTTAGGTGATGTACAGTTGGGTGATAGCATTGCAGTAAATGGTGTTTGTTTAACTGCGGTTGAATTACCGGGTGATGGTTTTTGGGCGGATGTGTCAGGTGAAACATCATCCTGTACGACTTTTAAAGCATTAACCGTCGGAACAAAAGCAAACCTTGAAAAAGCACTAACACCGACAACACGTTTAGGTGGTCATCTTGTTAGTGGTCATGTTGATGGTATTGGAAAAGTTGTTGAACGTTATAATGATGGACGTTCAGTACGTTTTCATATTCAAGCACCGGACGAAATGGCAAAGTATATTGCTGAAAAAGGTTCTGTTTGTGTCGATGGTATTAGTTTGACTGTGAATGCAGTGAAGGGTGCGGTTTTTGAACTTAATATCGTGCCGCATACATTGCAGGAAACCACGATGGGACAGTTTAAAGTTGGAACAGAAGTTAATTTAGAAGTGGATATTATTGCTAGATACCTTGAACGTTTAATTTTAGGTGATAAAGCAGCTGATGTGAAAACCTCAGGAATTAGCATGGATATGCTTAGTGAACATGGTTTTATTAAATAGTAATTAATAAATTTAGGTTGGGTTAAGCGTAGCGAACCCAACCTACTTAATAAGCTCAGTTTTATTAAATTGTAATTGATAGATATAGAAGACAAAATTATGGCTCTGAATAGCGCAAAAGAAATTATAGACGATATCTCTCAAGGTAAGATGGTTGTCCTGATGGATGATGAAGATCGTGAAAATGAAGGCGATCTTATTATTGCTGCAGATTGTGTACAAGCTAAAGATATTAACTTTATGGCAAAATTTGGTCGGGGGTTAATTTGTTTAACCTTAACTAAAGAACGTTGCGAACGCTTAAAGTTACCGTTAATGGTAGAAGATAACAATGAATTTTTTGCAACAAACTTTACCGTGAGTATTGAAGCTGCAAAAGGTGTAACCACTGGTATTTCAGCAGGAGATCGTGCGGTAACAGTACAGGCTGCTGTTGCTGAAGATGCGACCGCAGCAAGTATTGTGCAACCAGGACATATTTTCCCGTTGATGGCGCAACCGGGCGGTGTATTAACACGAGCCGGGCATACTGAAGCAGGTTGTGATATTGCACGTCTTGCAGGCAAAGAGCCGGCATCTGTTATTGTTGAAATATTAAATGAAGATGGCACCATGGCGCGTCGTCCAGATTTAGAAATCTTTGCTAAAGAACACGATTTAAAAATTGGTACCATTGCAGATTTAATTGAATATCGATTACAAAATGAAAAAACAATAGAACGTGCTGCTGATTGTGATATGCCAACAGAAGCGGGCGATTTTAAACTTCACGCTTATAGAAATGTCATTGATGGTCAGGTACATTTAGCATTGGTTAAAGGCTGTCCTGAACCAGAAAAACCAATCATGGTTCGTGTTCATGTTGAAAATAGTATGTGTGATGTTTTTGGTAGTCAACGTGAAGATTGTGGTTGGCCGTTACGCGATGTCATGAAACGTATTTCTGATGAAGGTGAGGGAGTTATTATTATTTTACGTCTTGCTGAAGAATCAAATATGCTTGTTAATATGATTAAACATTATGATAAACATGATAAAGGCGAAGAACATTCAGACACTGTACATGGTGATGACTTACGGACTTACGGTATTGGTGCGCAAATATTAACAGACTTAGGTGTACGTAAAATGCGTGTGATGAGTGCACCAAAGAAAATGCATGCATTGTCAGGATTTGGCTTAGAAGTAATAGAGTATGTTTACGATAAAGAATAACGTTTAAACATCCACGTCATTGCGAGGCAAGCAACGCGAGCCGTGGCAATCTCATGTTAAATTGCACTTTTCTGGAGATTGCTTCGTCGTTACACTTCTCGCAATGACGTGGGGCACTATGATTCGCACAGTTTTAAACGTACATACAGTTATTAATATTGGTGAAATAGATTAATTTTAATCAGGTAAAGATAATGAATAATATTAAAAAAATTGAAGGCGACCTTGTTGTTAAAGGTTCACGTTTTGGTATCGTAATAACGCGCTGGAACAGTTTTGTTGTGGAGAACTTATTAGAAGGTGCGCTTGATTGTTTAAAGCGTCATGGCGCTAATGAAAGCGACTTGGAAGTAGTTTATGTTCCTGGTGCATTTGAAATTCCACTTGCGGTTAAAAAAATGGCGGCAAGTAAAAAATATGATGCAATCATTACATTAGGTGCCGTTATTCGTGGTGGTACACCGCATTTTGAATATGTTGCAGGTGAATGTGTTAAAGGCATGGCTTCAAGTATGATGGAATATGAAATTCCAGTTGCTTTTGGTGTGTTGACGGTTGATACGATTGAACAAGCGATTGAACGTGCGGGAACTAAAGCCGGTAATAAAGGTGAAGAAGCAGCCTTGTCTTCAATTGAGATGGTTAACTTGTTACGTAATATTGGGTAAGCGGAGTTATTTGTGTCAATAACCAGTGATCGCAGTCGTGCCCGTCGTTATGCTGTTCAGGCTTTATATGAGTGGCAAGTGTCAGGTAATGCACCGAAAGAAATTGAACAGCAATTTTTAATTGAGCATCAGACACGTAAGTTTGATCGTCCTTATTTTAACGAACTACTGATGGGTATTACTGATCAGGTGGAAGAACTTGATGCTGAAATATCGCCAGTATCAGAACGTCCTTTTAAGGAAGTTGATTTAGTCGAAAAAGCTATTTTACGTTTAGGTTGTTTTGAATTAAAAAATCGAATTGATATTCCTTATCGTGTTGTTATTAATGAAGCGATTGAGTTAACTAAAACATTTGGTGCAGAGGAAGCACATCGTTTTGTAAATGGCACTATGGATAAGTTGGCTGAAAATTTACGTCAGGCTGAAGTTGCCGCCAGAAAAGGTGGTTAAAGTTTAGTTATGCCGTCTGAATTTGACATTATCCGGCAATATTTTACTTCAACAATCTCGCGCGCTGATGTCGTTCTTGGTATTGGCGACGACGCAGCTATTTTAACTGTCCCCAACGATCATCAATTAGTGCAGTCTGTTGATACCCTTGTAGCAGGTGTACACTTTCCAGTAGAAACTTCTCCACAAGATATTGCCTATAAAGCGTTAGCCGTTAATTTAAGTGATATGGCTGCGATGGGGGCAGAACCTGCCTGGTTTGCTCTCGCGATTACCTTGCCGAATGATGATGAAGAATGGTTAAAAGCCTTTAGTGAAAGCCTTTCATCAGTAG
>CAZSCK010000001.1:102730-140763 GCA_964605385.1 uncultured Thioalkalispiraceae bacterium | reverse complement strand
CCGAATGATGATGAAGAATGGTTAAAAGCCTTTAGTGAAAGCCTTTCATCAGTAGCCGAAAAATATAATATTCAACTCATTGGTGGCGACACGACTAATGGACCTCTTTGTATATCAATCACAATAAATGGTTTTGTGCCTGTTGATAAAGCACTAACGCGTAATAAATCTCAAGTAACAGATAAAATATATATATCAGGAACTATTGGTGATGCTGCTTTAGCATTAGCGGAATGGCAAGGCCAGTGTTTACTTCGTGAAGAAAGTAGTGGATATCTAAAAGGTCGGTTAAACCGACCTACCCCACAAATTGAACTTGGTTTATTATTAAGAGAATACGCAAGTTCCTGTATTGATATTTCGGATGGTCTTATTGCTGATCTTGAACACCTTACAAATAACAGCCATGTGGGTGCAAAAATAGATTTTGAAAAAATACCTCGTTCAAAAGAGTTTGATTTTAATTTAACGGATGAAGCACTTATTGTTCCTTTAGTTTTATCTGGAGGAGATGATTATGAACTTTGTTTTACCATTCCTTCTTCTATGCAAAGTAAGTTTGAAAAAGTTATTAAAGATAAAGGTTTATCTGTATCGTATATTGGTGAGATAAAAGAACAATTAGGTCTTAGATGTTTTAAAGATAATAAAGAAATTAATATTGAAAATTCTGGTTATCAACATTTTTAATATAATAAATTGTCGTCATTGCGACGACTGCATGGATGCAGGAGGTAGAGTAACGCAGGAGCAGTTACCGAGCGATAGCGCGGCAATCTGTTGGTTACGGCTATAAATCCCAGAGATTGCCGCGCTATCCTGCCGCGTTTTACTCGCAGCTAAAGGCTCACTGCAATGACAGGTGAAAAGGTTCTAATAATGAATAAACCTCGTGATATTATTTTTCATCCTGTCCATTTTTTGAGTTTAGGATTAGGCAGTGGTTTAGCACCGTTTGCTCCCGGTACAGCAGGTACTCTACTTGCTGTTTTACTTTATATTCCTTTAGCAACACTCCCTTTATGGGCATACGTTACTGTTTTGGTTGTTGGCTCATTAGTTGGAATAGTTCTCTGTGAAAAAACATCAAACAAACTCGGCGGCCACGATCACCCTGCGATTGTTTGGGATGAGTTTTTAGGTTATTGGCTAACAATGTTATTTGCACCTGCAGGTTGGGTATGGATTGTAGTCGGTTTTGTGCTGTTTCGTTTATTTGATATATGGAAACCATGGCCAATCAGTGCTGTTGATCACAAAGTAAAGGGTGGTTTTGGAATAATGCTGGATGATCTGGTTGCCGGGGCGTATGCTTTAGTGATACTACAATTGATTTATTACTACACGAATACATAATTATTTATAGCGGTAATAATGGATTTATAAAGAAATTAATAATGATGACAAAAACACAATTTAAAAAATACTTAATCGTTATGAGTTTATTGTTAACAACATCTGTTTTTGCCAGCGATATCGAAATTGTGAAAGTGGTATTAACTAAACACACGGGAACATGGCGGGCTGATGTAACCTTAAATCATGCTGATACTGGCTGGAATCATTATGCAGATGCATGGCGTTTAGTTGATGAAAAAGGTAATGAGATTGGTAAACGTACGTTATATCATCCTCATGTTAATGAACAACCTTTCACCCGCTCATTAAATAGTTTCCAGATTTCTCACGATACAAAAATAATATTTGTTGAAGCACATGATTTAAATCGAGGATGGTCACCTGGTAAAGTAAAAATTGATATGAAAAAATCTTCTGGTTCAAAATATAAAATCAATATTCGATAACTGATGGTTTTAACAATGAAACAATTTATCCTTAGCGTTCTATTTTGTTTTGTTTCAACACAAATAGTTTCTGCTACCGATATTATTGTTTTGGGCTTATTTAAAAATAAAGCAATAGTAAAAATTGATGGCAAACAGCGTACTTTAAAAAAAGGGTTAAAAAGTCCAGAAGGTGTTTTGCTAGTTTTTGCTGATAGTAATATGGCTATTCTTGAAGTTGATGGTAAAGAACAGGGGTTCAAGCTTGGCCGCCATGTTAGTACGAGTTTTAAACAAAAAAAACTTGCTGAGGCAAAAATAATGCCGGTTAATGGCATGTATTCAACAACTGGTTTTATTAATGGCCATCCCGTTAATTTTTTAGTGGATACGGGTGCTACATGGATAGCAATGAATGTACATCAGGCTCGCAGTCTGGGCATTAATTTTCGTTACATTGGTAAGCGTAGTGCAGTTTCAACTGCGAATGGTGTGGTTCCTATTTACCGTGTAATACTTGATAAAGTCAGGGTTGGTGAAATTGAATTAAGAAATGTCGCCGCAGGTGTATTAGAAGGTAACTCACCTACACAAGTATTATTAGGCAATTCGTTTTTAAATCGGGTTGAAATGCAGCGCCAGGGACAAGTCATGTTGCTCAAACAAAAGTTTTAACCTTTCTATAAAATCCATTTTGTAAGTACAATAGAAACAAAAAAAGGCGCTGGTTATATAGCGCCTTTTTTATTTATAGCTTATTAAGAAAATTAATGTTTTGTTTTATCTCTTTCAATCAATGCATAAGCTGAATGGTTATGTATAGATTCAAAGTTTTCTGATTCAACAATATACGCACTAATACGATCATCTGCATTTAAGCGTGCAGCAACATCGCGAACCATATCTTCTACAAATTTTGGATTATCATAAGCACGTTCTGTAATCTCTTTTTCATCAGGGCGTTTTAATAAACCATATAATTCACAAGATGCTTCTTTTTCAACCAGATCAATAATTTCTTCAATCCAGACAAAGTCCTGAATTTTTGCAGTAACAGTTACATGTGAACGCTGGTTATGTGCACCATAGTCTGATATTTTTTTAGAACAAGGACAAAGGCTGGTAACAGGAACTAAAACTTTTAATGTAAGTTGGTTATCGCCATTAATAATGTCACCGATAAAGGTAACGTCGTAATCCATTAAACTTTGAACATTAGACACTGGAGCAGTTTTGTTTACGAAATAAGGAAAGCTCATTTCAACATGACCTGAATTTGCTTCCAGACGTTCAGTCATTTCTACCATCATTTCTTTAAATGACTTAACTGAAATTTCACGTTCATGGTTATTTAAAATTTCCACAAAGCGAGACATGTGTGTGCCTTTAAAATTATGCGGTAAGTTCACATACATATTAAAGTTAGCAATGGTATGTTGCTCACCACCGGTACGATCAGCAACACGAACAGGATAACGAATATCTTTGATTCCAACTTTGTTAATAGGAATCTGGCGAGTATCCTGACTATTTTGTACGTCTTCCATTGGTGCTGTTTTGTCCTGGCTCATTGTTCTAAGTTTCCAATTTAATCGTGGTTACAGATTAATCTTCAGTGTAGGTAACACTGGCTCTGTCTGTTTCCCATAAAGTTACTGCGCTGACTTTGATACCATCAGCATTCAACATTTTTGATAACTCGCTGTATAAATATTCTGAGATATTTTCAGCTGTCGGGTTAATCTTATCGAAGGGTGGAATCTCGTTAAGGTTACGGTGATCCAGTTTTCCGATGAGTTTCCGTGTAGCATCTTTAATCACTTTAAAATCCATGCCCATACCAACATCATCCAGTTTTGTTGCAGTAACAAGTACTTCAACTTTCCAGTTATGGCCGTGTAAACGGTTGCATACACCTTCATAGTCGCGAAGGAGGTGAGCGGCGGCAAAATCCAAAAGGATTTTCATTGTATATCGTTTTGTCATAATACTTGAGTAATCAGGTTGGGAATTTAAGCGAGTGTGACATGTTTTGCAAGTTCTTCTGTATCCAGGAAGTCTTCAATGGCGCGCAGTATACCAGAAATGGATAATCCTGCATGATCCAGAATTTGTTCCCGGCTAGCATGTTCCATGAAAATATCGGGTAAACCGAGGTTTAGTATACGATTTTGGCATTGTTGCTTGAGTAAGAACTCATTTACTGCGCTGCCAGCACCACCCATAACCGCGTTATCTTCAAGGGTAACCAGAACATCATATTCACTTGCGAGTTGCAGTAATAACTCTTCGTCGAGTGGTTTGATGAAGCGCATATTGACAATGGTTGCGTCCAATTTTTCAGCGACTTCCAGGCCTTCTGCTAAAACACTGCCAAATGAGAGAATAGCGATGTTTTTACCTTTGCGACAAACATCAGCTTTACCAATTGGTAATGTTTCAAGGTCAGTACTTATTTTACTATTTGGACCTGTGCCACGTGGATAGCGTATTGCAGATGGGCTATTGAGTTGGAAACCAGTGCTCAACATTTGTCGACATTCATTTTCATTGCTGGGTGCCATAATGGTCATGTTAGGTATGCAGCGTAAATAGCTTAAATCAAAGCTGCCTGCATGGGTCGCACCATCCGGGCCAACGACACCGGCGCGATCAATCGCAAACAAGACGGGCAAATTTTGCAATGCAACATCATGGATTAACTGATCATAGCCACGCTGTAAAAAAGTGGAGTAAATAGCCACAACAGGTTTCAAGCCATCACAAGCCATACCTGCGGCAACAGTAATGGCATGTTGCTCAGCAATACCTACATCAAAATAGCGTTCTGGAAACTGTTCAGAAAATTCAACTAAACCTGAGCCTTCACGCATTGCAGGAGTAATAGCGACAAGCTTGTCGTCGGTTTTGGCCATATCACATAACCACTGCCCAAAGACCTGGGTGTAAGTCAGTGATTTTGCTGAAGATTTTTCCAGCTTTCCTGATTCAGCACAGAATTTACCAACACCATGATAAGCAATCGGGTTTTCTTCTGCGGGGGTATAACCTTTGCCTTTTTTGGTCACAATATGCAGAAATTGTGGGCCAGAAAGTTTTCGCAGGTTGCTTAGTGTTGTGACCAGGGTATCCATATCATGGCCATCAATTGGGCCGATATAGTTAAATCCCAGTTCTTCAAATAGAGTGCCCGGTACAACCATGCCTTTCATATGTTCTTCAGCTCGACGTGCCAGTTCCCAAACAGAGGGCATTTTGCCAAGGACTTTTTTGCTGCCTTCGCGCATGCTGGAATACATTTTTCCAGAGAGTAACTTTGCGAGGTAATTTGACATTCCGCCGACATTCGGTGAAATCGACATATCGTTGTCATTTAAGACAACCAATAAATTAGCATCTAAATCTCCAGCATGATTTAGAGCTTCGAATGCCATACCCGCTGTTAGTGCGCCGTCACCAATAATGGCTACAGCACGCCGATCTATATTTTGATGTTTAGCGGCAATCGCCATGCCCAGAGCGGCACCAATCGAGGTGCTTGAATGACCTACACCAAAGGTATCATAAGGACTTTCTTCACGACGAGGGAAACCACTAAGTCCGTCTTTTGTACGGATAGATGCCATTTTATCGCGGCGACCAGTAAGGATTTTGTGAGGGTAACTCTGATGGCCCACGTCCCAAACGAGGCGATCGTCAGGTGTGTTAAAAACATGATGTAGAGCAATGGTCAGCTCGACAGTCCCTAGCCCAGAAGAAAGATGACCACCCGATTTACTTACAGACTGAATAATAAACTCGCGCAGCTCATCTGCAAGCTGAGTTAGTTCGATAATAGACAATTCTTTCATTTGAGAAGGATTATCAATTTTCTGGAGCAGAGATTGTGTATTTTGTTCAGTCATAATTTAGAATGGATCATGGGCTTCGCGGGGTAAACATGCAAGCAGATTTAGTAAATAGGGTGATATGTTTTACCAAGAGTGTGCTGTCATTGCACTTAATGAACCGCTGCGCGTTTCGTCAGTATTGCCCTAACTTGCTCTGCACATTCTGGCATCGAGGGAAAATTGAAAAAGTATTTTTCAGTTTTTGCGTGGCATAAAATCGTATGGAACGATTTTGAACAAGCTATGCTTCGCCCGAACGACTGCATGGACGCAGGAGGTACGAGCCCACTGATGGGCGAAGGTAGAATAATGCAGGAGCAATTATCGAGAGCAATGCAGGGGCAGTTGCCGAGGAAGCCCGTAGTAATCTCATGGTGAACCGCTTTTTTCTGCAGATTGCTTCGCAATTAAAAACATGGCTTGCAATGACAAGGAATTATTAATAGTCCCGTTTAACGATGTAGTCCGCTAACCAGCGCAGTGGCTCGGCCTTTTCAGCAAAAATATCAAGACTTTCATGCGCTTCTTTGTGTAATTCAGCTGCCATTTCACGTGCGCCATCTAAGCCCAAAAGTGAGGGATAGGTGGGTTTATTTAAGGCGATATCGGCACCTTGAGCTTTTCCTAATGTTTCAGTGTCGCTGGTGACATCTAAAATATCGTCCTGAATCTGGAAAGCGAGGCCAATACATTTGGCAAAGTGATCCAGTTTTTTAAGTTTCTCGTTCTCAATTTTGGGCTGGCACAATGCGCCCATTTTCACGCTTGCGCGGATTAAGGCCCCTGTTTTATGCACGTGCATATCTTCTAACTCAGCGATATTGAGCGATTTTCCCACCGCAGCAAGATCGATTGCCTGGCCGCCTGCCATGCCGCGTGAGCCACTGGCGATAGCTAATGCATCAAGGATGTCGAGCTTCTTTTCTGCGGGGATATTCTTTGGTAAGCCATGAGCAATAGTGTGAAAAGCTAATGATTGCAGCGCATCACCGGCGAGAATAGCCTGGGCTTCGGTAAAGGCCTTATGACAAGTAGGTTTGCCACGGCGTAAATCATCATCATCCATGGCGGGTAAATCGTCATGAATTAAGGAATATGCATGAATAAATTCCACTGCGCTGGCCGGTGCATCTAAAGCGGCTTCATCGGCTGCGACAGCGTAACCTGCGGCATAAACCAGGATTGGTCGTATACGCTTGCCGCCATTTAATACTGAATAACGCATTGCCTGATGCAGTTGTACAGGATTGATATTTTCAGAGGGCAGCCATTTATCGAGGCTTTTTTCTGAGCGTTGGCGCCATTCTTCTATTTGGGTTTTGGTGTTTTTTTCACTCATGTTTAATTATTCTTCTGCTTATGCTTAATTTATTGTTTTTTTTTTGACTCACTCTTCGTCAAAATCTACCAGTTCATCCTGCCCATTTTTTTCGATGAGCTGCTGAATTTTTTGTTCGGTTTCTTGCAGGGACTTTTGGCAGTTGCGGGTAAGGGCTATGCCACGCTCAAAATCTTTGAGTGAATCCTCAAGAGATTGTTCACCGTGCTCCATGCGTTCCACTAAAGATTCAAGTTCAATCATTGAAGCTTCAAAATTGATAGATTCGGTCTTTTTTGTTGATTTTTTACTGGTTTTTTTCTTGCTCAATGTGAAATTCCTGCCATTATTATAATGATAAAAGCGCGGCTAAGTTAGCTTACTCGATGCCCACCGTCAATTGCCAATATTATGCTCAAAGTGCACTTTTGTATTGACAGTTTGAGCACGTTCCGTTATTTTTACCTTAACTTTAGAATCAGTCTAAATGTATGAATTTATATCTATCACTTTAACAGCTAGGAGAGAAATATCATGGCTTTAAAAGGAAGTAAAACAGAGCAAAGCCTCAAAGATGCTTTTGCAGGTGAGTCTCAAGCAAACCGTCGTTACCTTTATTTCGCAGCAAAAGCGGACGTAGAAGGTTATAACGATGTTTCAACTGTATTCCGTTCAACTGCAGAAGGCGAAACGGGTCATGCACACGGTCATTTGGAATATTTGGAAGAAAGTGGCGATCCAGCAACAGGTATGCCGATTGGTGGAACTGCAGACAACTTGAAATCTGCGATTGCCGGTGAAACACATGAGTACACTGATATGTACCCTGGTATGGCTAAGACTGCTCGTGAAGAAGGTTTTGATGAAATCGCTGATTGGTTCGAAACTTTAGCGAAAGCGGAACGTTCACATGCGAACAGATTCCAAAAAGCATTAGATTCATTGGATGCTTAATCACGAATGCTGCGAAGCCAGATTACGGCGTTTATTTACCCCCCATTAATATTTTAATGGGGGGCACGACGAAAAACCAACTCAAAATGCTCACGTACTTATTGTACGCTCCGCTTTTTCGTTAGTTTTTGCCTTGTACTCTGACTTCTCGCTATCCGTGAAAGTTTAGTGTTGTAAGTATGGGGTCATTTATGACCCCGTATTTATTTATAAAAGTGAATATCATAGGAAAATACTATGGCACCACGTGAAGGTTCTCTCGAAGCTCCCACTCGTCATCCATTAGATTGGAAAAGCGAAAGTTTTTATGACAAAGAAAATTTGTTTCAGGAAATGGAACGTATCTTTGATCTTTGTCATGGTTGCCGTCGTTGTGTCAGTTTATGTAATTCATTCCCCACCCTTTTTGATTTAGTAGATGAATCGTCCACCATGGAAGTGGATGGTGTTGATAAAAAAGATTATTGGAAGGTCGTTGATCATTGTTATCTCTGCGATCTTTGTTACATGACGAAGTGCCCGTATATCCCACCACATGAATGGAACCTGGATTTCCCGCATGTCATGTTGCGTGCCAAGGCTGTTCAGTTTAAAGAACAGGGGGCGAGTTTGCGAAATAAAATATTATCTGCAACCGATACAGTCGGTGCGGTTGTTGGACTTCCCGTCGTTGCACAAACAGTCAATTTTGTGAATAAGATTAAACCCGTACGTAAATTGATGGAAGTAACTTTAGGTATTTCTGCAAAGGCAAAATTACCCAAATATGAAAGTAAAACTTTTCGTCAACGTTTTAAAAGTAGCGGCATTGCATCTGAAGCAGGAGAGTTAACCAAAGGTAAAGTTGCTTTGTTTGCAACTTGTTATGGTAACCGTAATGAACCAGGTATGAATGAAGATTTGGTTGCGGTGTTAGAACATAATGGTTTGCCTGTTACCTTGGTTGAAAAAGAACAATGCTGTGGCATGCCTAAACTTGAGTTAGGTGATTTAGAGTCTGTAGAGAAAGCAAAAGAAGTAAATATTCCGATGCTGGTAAAATTGGTTGATGAAGGTTATGACTTAATGGCTGCAGTTCCTTCTTGTGTTTTGATGTTTAAACAAGAACTTCCGCTAATGTTTCCTGATGATGAAGATGTTAAAAAAGTTCAGGCAGCATTTTATGATCCATTTGAATATTTAATGTTGCGTCATAAAGAAAATAAATTAAAAACGAATTTCCCTAATGCCTTAGGGAAAATTTCTTACCATGTAGCTTGTCACTTGCGTGTACAAAATATTGGTATGAAAACACGCGATATTTTGAAGTTAATACCTGATACAGAAGTATTACCGATTGAACGTTGTTCAGGTCATGACGGAACCTATGCAGTGAAAAAAGAGTTTAATGCCATAGCAAACAAAATTTGTCGCCCTGTTGTTAATAAAGTAAAACAAGCCGAACCGGATCACTACACCAGTGATTGCATGATGGCTGGGCATCACATAGAAAGTAATTTGGATGATAGCAGTAAAGCTGTTCATCCTATGACATTGTTACGAAAAGCATATAATATTTAAGCAGGTTAAGTAAGATGACAAAATTAAAACGTAAAGATTTAATGTCTTTGGAAGAATACGCAGAAAAACGTGCGGACTTTAGAAAAAAAGTTTTAGAACATAAGAAAACACGTAATGTTGCCTTAGGTGAAAATGCGACTTTGTATTTTGAAGATGCTTTAACGATTCAATATCAAATACAGGAAATGTTACGTATTGAAAAAATCTTTGAGGCAGGTGCGATTAACGAAGAGCTTGATGCTTATAATCCATTAGTTCCAGATGGTAGTAACTGGAAAGCCACTTTTATGATTGAGTATGGTGATGCGGAAGAACGAGCAAAAGTACTATCAACTCTGGGTGGTATTGAAGATAAAGTCTGGGTTCAGGTAGAAGGTTTTGACAAAGTTTTTGCGATTGCAGATGAAGATATGGATCGAAATCGAGGTGAAAAAACATCTGCTGTTCATTTTATGCGTTTCGAATTAACAGCTGATATGTCAAAAGCGGTAAAAGAGAATAAAGATATCTCAATGGGCATTGATTATGAGGGATTTGAGCAGTTTGTTAACCCGATAGCGGAATCGTCTCGTGCTTCATTAATGAACGATATTCAGTAAATATTATTTGCTAAAAAAAAGGCGAGTGGTTAACTCTAGCGGTACAGTAAAGGTATTGAAAATTAGGGGTTAATCTAAGAAAAACCCAGTCTTATTGAAGATGCTGGGTTTATTTTTGCAGAAAATATCTTAAATAAAAATAACTAAATCAAGGTTATCCTGTCATTGCGAGCGTAATGTCTCCAATATCACTATTATTAGCAATATCAGTAGCTGCATCATACGAAGTCACGTCTTGTATTTTAGGAGTAATACCAATTGATAAATTTCCAAATTTACGTGCAATTGAAATACCCGTTTCAGTGACTTCAACACCTGTGAATGCTATATCTGAATTTAATACGTTACCAAGATCTTCAAGTACACCAACGTTAGCTTGAACATAAGCATTGCTACTACCTGCAAATGACCATGTTTCTCCTGCAACACCTAAGGATATAAATCCAGCAGCTTGAATAGTCAGTTGTTTACCTAAGGCTGAGGTGATGGCTGCTTGTGCCGCTGAAGCATCAGATGCAGAATAAGCAGTATCAAACGCTTCCAGATCATCAATCAATTTGTTGTTATCCTGTGCGTTGACACCGGCACCTAATAATAAGGCAAAATCTTCTTTTTCACGTTGTGCAGCAAGCATCGCAGGGTTATAAAATGGTGCACTTGAAATGTGTGCACTGGCAACACCGGTTCCGCCCATACCAGCAGAACGAGCATCAAAAACAGAGAATGGAGCGGCGATTGCTGTGCTACTCATGGCTGTTAGTGTAGAAGTTACGATAAGTTGTTTTATTTTCATCGAGTTACCCTTTGGTGTTTTTAGCAAAGGATCTGTTATATAAAGGAACAAATACTTTAAATATTAATATTTACTCTTTTATCGGTATTTCATATTAAAACTTTAGTTATGTATTTGATATTTCTCACTATTGTAATATATGAATGATATCCGTAATATCATTAGCCTTACAATATAGGTTATTTATGAAATTAACTGCATTTTGGCAACGAGTTACCCGCAAACGAAAAAACAGGAAAGCTGTTCACGACGGCAGTACTAGTGAGCGGGACGTTGTTGATGGATTTCCAAAGATAATCCCGAGAAATGAGCACTCTATTACACGTAAGGATATGAGTGAGTATGCCTTAAAAGTGCTTTATCGCCTGAAAAAAGCGAGATATGCCAGCTACTTGGTGGGTGGCGGGGTACGTGACTTGTTATTAGGAATGCATCCAAAAGATTTTGATGTGGCAACAGATGCAACACCAGAACAAGTACGTAAATTATTTGGAAATTGCCGTTTAATTGGTCGACGTTTTCGCTTAGCTCATGTTCATTTTGGTCGTGAGATTATTGAAGTGGCTACATTTCGTGCACCACATGATCAGGCGGGTGGTGAGGGCATTACTGAAAATGGCATGATTGTACGTGACAATGTTTATGGCTCGCTTGAAGATGATGCCTGGCGACGTGATTTTACGATTAATGCTTTGTACTATAATATTTATGATTTTTCGATTGTCGATTATACCGATGGCTTGAAAGATATAGAAAATAAAACTATTCGTATTATTGGTGATGCAACTGAACGTTTACAGGAAGATCCTGTGCGAATGTTACGCGCCATTCGTTTTGCAGCGAAGTTAGGTTTTAAAATTGAACCTGTTTTATCTGAAAGTATTAAAACAAATATTCATTTACTTGACGGTGTTCCAGTTGCAAGATTATTTGAAGAAGTTTTAAAGTTATTTCTGCATGGCCATGCGTTGGCTTCGTATGAATTATTAAAAGAATATGATCTGTTAAAACATTTGTTCTCACAAACAGCAGAACATTTAGATGATGCGGGTGACAGATTCATCACCCAGGCTTTAATTAATACAGATTTACGTATTCAACAAAAAAAACCTATTGCCCCCGCATTTCTTTATGCCGCTTTACTCTGGCCAGCTGTTAGACATCAAACTAAACCGTTAAAAAAAGAAGGTTTATCGCTATTACAGGTATATCAAATAGCAGGGCAGGAAGTTTTAGAAAAACAATTAAAACAAATTTTAATACCTAAACGCTTTGGTATTCCAATGCGTGAAATCTGGACTATGCAGGCACGCTTAGCTTCTCGTAAAGGTAAGCGCCCACTTAAATTATTATCTGTGCCACGTTTTAGAGCATCCTATGATTTTCTTTTGTTACGAGAACAGTCTGGAGAAACGCAGCTGAAAGAACTTTGTGAATGGTGGACCGACATACAAAAAGTAGATGAAGAAGAACAGTTGATGATGTGCAAAAAACTATATCAAGGTAAGGGTAAGCGAAAAAAATTATCTAAAAAAACGAATAATAGTTTATAAAATATGACACTGCTGTCCCGTTAACAAATCGATTTATAGGTAAATAGCCTTAAATTACTTGACAGTAAAGCTACCCAATGAAGTCAAAGGCATGAAATTATACTATTCAAAATTGAAGCCATTCCTTCTCCCTTTGGGAGAAGGCCAGGATGAGGGGGCTAAGCAAATCAATGTGTTACGAGATACACCCCCTCACCCCAACCCTCTCCCCAAAGGGGAGAGGGAGTTAACGGGACAGCAGTGAAAATATGACTAATGTATTTATTGGTTTAGGCAGTAATTTAGATGAACCTTTGTCTCAATTAAGAAATGCAATTGGGAATTTAAAGAAAGTTAAAAATCTGAATTTTATTGAAGTTTCGAGTTTTTATAGTAGCGTGCCAATGGGGCCGCAAGATCAACCTGATTACATTAATGCTGTTGTTGAAGTGACAACAAGTTTAAATGCAGAACAATTGCTTGATGAATTACAGGAAATTGAAAACAAGCAAGGACGGGTGCGCTCACAGCATTGGGGGGCTCGGACTCTGGATTTAGATATTTTATTATATGGAAGTGAAGTGATAAACTCAGAGCGTTTAACGGTACCACATAGCGGAATAAGTGAACGAGATTTTGTATTATATCCTTTACGTGATTTAGTTGATGAAAATTTTGAAATACCTGAATTAGGAAATATAAGTCAATTATTGACGGCATGTCCTGTCACTGGAATTACACGGTTAAATGAAGTATGAATGTGAGTGATAACAAACCTGGTTTTATTGTTGTTGAAGGTCCAGTTGGTGTGGGTAAAACTACGCTGGCAAAAAGACTTGCTGAATCATTTAATACAGATTTATTACTTGAAGGCGCGGATGAAAACCCTTTTCTTAATGGCTTTTATGAAAACAAGAAGAACGTTGCTTTTCAAACACAATTGTTTTTTCTATTTCAGCGTGCTCAACAAATGCAGGATTTACGGCAAGCAGATATGTTTCGTCCGGTACATGTTGCAGATTTTATTATGGAAAAAGACAGGCTGTTTGCCGAGCTAACTCTGGATGAAGAAGAGTTTAAACTTTACCAGCAGGTTTATCAGCATCTTACCATTGATGCACCTGTCCCTGATTTAGTTGTTTATTTACAAGCATCAGTTGATGTTTTACGTAAACGAATTTCACATCGTGGTCGTGATTATGAGCATTCAATGAGTCGTGACTACTTAAGCAGAATCAATGAAAGTTATGCACATTTTTTTCATAACTATAATCAATCCCCTTTATTAATTGTTAATGCAGAAGAAATTGATCTTGTTAATAATGAAAATGACTACATGTTGTTATTAGAACAAATCAAGCGAGTTAAAAGCGGTCGGCATTATTTTAATCCGGTTACTGCTTCATTATAAATCGGTTTCAATATAAATATGATTACAACAAACTATTTACGTGAACTAAAAAATCGTAATGAAAAAATTACGGTGTTGACTGCGTATGATGCCAGCTTTACAAAACATCTGGAACAAGCGGGTGTTGAAGTGATTTTGGTTGGAGATTCTCTTGGCATGGTGATGCAAGGGCATGATTCAACAGTCCCGGTTACGATTGATGATATGGTTTATCATACTAAAATGGTTTCACATGCTCGTGAAAAAGCACTCTTAATCGCCGATTTACCTTATCATTCTTATCTTACTAAAGAACAAGCATTAGAAAATGCACAACGTCTAACGGATGAGGCCGGTGCAGATATGGTTAAGTTTGAAGGTGGTGGTGAGTTTGTTGCTGTTGCCGATCATCTTATTAAAAATGGTATTCCTGTTTGTGGACACTTAGGTTTATTACCTCAGTCGGTTAATGAGCTAGGTGGTTATAAAGTTCAAGGTCGTGAACAAACCGCAGCAGATAAAATTGTCGAAGATGCTCAGGCATTAATGAACGTAGGTGTTGAAATGATTGTGCTGGAATGTATCCCGCAACAATTAGCAAAACGTATTACCGATGAAGTTGATGTGATTACAATCGGCATTGGTGCTGGAGTAGATTGCAGTGGCCAGGTATTGGTTCTGTATGATTTATTAGGTATTACGCCGGGTAAACGTCCTAAGTTTAGTAAAGATTTCCTGGTTGAATTAACGGGCGAAAAATCAATTCCTGCGGCAATTGAAGTTTATGTGAAAGATGTTAAAAGTTTAGATTTTCCGGGTGAAGAGCATTCTTTTAACTAAGGGTTATAAAAATCTTTACCTGTGATGCGTTTATCTCTTATTGCAGGTTGCTTGCGGAATCGTTTGTAACTCCATTGATATTGTTCTGGTATTTCACGAATACATTTTTCTATTTCTGTATTTAGATATGTTACAGAGTCTTCTAATGAACCGACATTAATATCATTAAGTGGAATAAAAAATATTTCATATCCTTGTCCCTGTGTTAGTCGTTTGCTGTAAGCAATGATTACCTCCGCATTGGTTTTAGTAGCAAAGCGCGATATTAGTGACATGCTATAAGCTTGAAGACCAAAAAATGGAGCGAATATACCACTGCCTTCTTTTGGTTCTTGATCAGGTAAAATACAAATAAGTTCATTCTTCTTCAGGGCATTAAGCATAGCGCGTATACCCTGATTATCTGTTGGAACAAGCTTTGCGCCAAAACGTTCGCGCCCTTTTTTAACAAATGTATCAAACTGTGCTATTTTTGGTTTTTGGTACATCGTGGTTGTAGGGTAATTTGCAGAACAATATAAAGCGAGCAACTCCCAGTTTCCCAGATGCGGTAAAGCTAAAATGACACCTTTATTATTAATTGCTTGTTGAATAAGTGTTTCGCCATGCACCTTTTTAATCAGTTTAAATAACTTATCTTTATTCCATTGCCACATTAGGTTCGCTTCAATTAAGGTTTTGCCTGTTTCAATTAAGCTCTGTTTGATGAGATATTGCTGTTGCAGTGTTTCCATTTCCGGGAAACACAACTGAATATTGGTTGTTGTTACGTGGAGGTTTCGATTGGGGAAAATAGAGAGTAACCAACCGATAATACTGCCAAGCCGATGGCTGTTTTTGAGTGAAAATAGTGCCAGTAAGGATATAAAAGTTTTTGCGAGTAAAGTTTTTAATTTTTGTTTTATTGTTTTGGAATAGGTCATATTTTTAATATTTAGCAATAATGCAGCGTGTGAATTTTGTCAGTTTTTTGTGAAAAGTACAAAAGTTAGTCTACATGATCTACACATGACTATTTTACGCTTACAATACGCATATAACGATATTAGGATTATTAATAATGCAGATTGTTTCTGAAATACAACAAATACAGAATTTATGCCAAACATGGCGAAATAAAGGGGAATCAATTTCTTTTGTGCCGACAATGGGCTGTTTACATGCGGGACATCTGAGCCTGGTTAAAAAGGCGCAATCTTTGGCTGATCATGTCGTGGTGAGTATTTTTGTAAACCCGTTGCAGTTTGGTGATGCGAGCGATTTTTTGAAATATCCAGACACATTGGAAGAAGATGTGCGCAAGTTAGAAGATGTTAGCGTCGAACTTGTTTTTACACCTGAAGTGAGGTTTTTTTATCCAGAAGGTGAAAGTGCCGTCCAACAAATTGAATTGGGGGCAATCATCTCAATTTTGGAGGGGAAACAGCGTCCAGGACACTTTGCCGGTGTGGCGACCGTTGTAAAACGCTTATTTGATTTAATTCAGCCAAATAGCGCCATTTTTGGCGAAAAAGATTTTCAGCAATTAATGGTGATTAAACAACTTGTTGAGATGTTTTCACTGGATATTGAAATTATTGGGATGCCAATTTTTCGTGAAAGCGATGGTTTAGCCATGAGTTCACGTAATCTTCGTTTAAGTAAGGATGAGCGCGAAAAAGCGTCTGAAATTTATCGGCAATTAGAGTCTGTAAAAGCAGCATTAGATATGGGAGCAATGAATTTTTCTGAGCTTGAAGCAAAAGCCTGTGAAAACTTGGCCTTTGCCGGTTTTATCCCTGAATATGTTGTTATTCGCGAAACAGATACATTATTGCCACCCAAAAAGCATGATGAGTCAAAGCTTATTCTTGCTGCTGCGAAATTAGGTGAAATACGCTTAATCGACAATCTTAGAATATAAAAAACCTTCATTTATCTCTTTTCATAAGCCTTTAGGCCATTTTGAATCTGGCAATGCATGTTATAATGACTGTTGTTTATGTCTTAAAATAAAAGAGCCTGATTTATTGTTATGAATACCGTTATGCTTAAAGGAAAACTGCACCGTGTCACTGTGACTCATTCTGAGCTTGAATATGAAGGCTCGTGCGCGATAGATCGGCATTTGTTGGAAACTGCGGGTATTCGTGAATACGAACAAATTGAGATATATAATGTGACAAATGGTGAACGTTTTACGACATATGCCATTCTCGCTGAAGATAATTCAGGTGTTATTTCTATTAATGGTGCTGCAGCTCATAAAGCAAACCCGGGTGATATCATTATTATTTGTGCGTATGTAGGGTTAAATCAGCAAGAGCTTGCTAGTTTTAAACCAAAACTTGTGTATGTTGATGAAAAAAACCAGATTACACATACACGTCACACCATTCCTGTTCAAGCAGCTTAATTTAGTATGCAAATCGCCATGTTTGTTTTATAGTTTTACTCATTTATTTTCTACTTCCCCCTAGGAAAATATTAAAAAAATTCAGTTTTTTTATTTTTATTCGATTTATCGAGTATAGAAATCTGATTATTTGCCGAATATATTAAGGTATAGCTTTAATATACAGTCTAGAATAGTAATTAGTACTGGAATGCAAAATTTATATCGTGGGAGATATTATGGCTCAGGGCCAAAAACAGTCAGTTAAGAATCAATTGGGCAAAGAACGGCGTGCTTATCCACGTTATTCTATTGCATTAAAAGCTCAGCTTATTTATTCCGGGCAAGGAACGCGAGCAGTCATTGTTAAAGATTATTGCATTGGTGGAATGTATATTGAATTGATTGATACAGCATTATTAGGTCAACAAGCATCGACTTTTACCCCCAAAATAGGTGATGTTCTTAATGTTGTTACAAATGTACAAAGTAATGGTGTAGATAAACAACTTGGCTTCAATACTAAAGTTATGCGAGTTGAAACTGACTATATTGGTGTTTCTTTTTTAAACCCGGATCTTTCAGCAGTACAGACTTTACATAAATTTGCAGCATTAAAGCGTAAACAAGGTGAAAAGACAGAAGAATATTTTGGTACTACACAAACTATTTTTAATGGCAAATCTTCCGCTCAAATATTAACGGAAGCTCATCAACTTGTTGCTAATGAATTACTACCGTTAATGGACAAGTTTCATAGCAGTATTTCAGAGCACTTTTTTGATGCGGCAAAAGAAACATTTGATTTAGCTAAACAAAATGCTTTGTTTGAATCTTTAGGTGTTTTAGAAAAAAATAAAAATAAAATTACTAAATTATTTACTAAATTGTATGAACAAAAAATAAAAGAATATTCACCGAAAGATATATTGCATGAAGAAGCAGCAGAAGAAAACAAAGAAATTTCTTTAGAGTCTTTGTCGCTGGTTGAAGAAGATGATTTAGATAACTGGTTATCTATCTCAAGCATCATTACTAATGTTGATGCCGATAATCGTGATGAATTAAACAAAATTGAACGTAGAGCGAGCGCCTTGTATCAGGCGAGAATAAATAAGAAAAACAATCCTTTTGGCCCGGCTCTTTTTGCCAAGGCTTTTCAGGAATCACTAAATGATATTGAAATTAAACATGCTGTAAAACTGGTATGTTATACAGCTTTTCGTGATGTTTATTTATCAATGGCAGAAAAACTGTATATAAGTATTAATAAGTTTTTTGTCGATAACGATGTGTTACCGGTATTAAAATTTAAAGTTAAAAGTTCAGCTGGCTCATCATCTTCAGCCGAGAGTTCTGCTCAGGAACAGCAACAAGAATTTGATGAAGATGTACCTGAAGATAATTATGACGCCGGTTCAGCTCCAGCTGGTAAAGCACCAATGGGTAACGTAAATCCAGGGATGCCGGATGTAACAGGTGGGCATGCAACTCAAGTACAAAACATTGCTCCTGGAAACAGTGGAATGTCACCTGATTTTGCAGGTGGACAAGGACGAGAGTTTGTAAACTCAATGCACCAACAGCAATCGAATGTTTCTGCTGGTGCTGGAAAATCTGCGGGCATACTCGATATCTTTAGTGATATTCGTGGCTTACAACAAAACCTTGATCAGGTTAATGCCGGAGTACCCAGTGATCAACTTTCATCTTCTCCAGCCGAATCTACCTTACCTGGAGGAGGAATAGCCAAACATTTTAGTACTTCTGATTTATTGGATGCTTTATCGAGCGAGCAGTTAACCGGTTATGATTATGCTGCGCAATCTGACTCAAACCAGGTCGATTTTAAAGAAAAAATTCAGAACATACTGGCGTCGAGTGGTGATGCTGAAAATAAAGTTATTAGTGCACGTGAAGGACAGGTTATTGATGTTGCGAGTAATGTCTTTAGTTCCTTAATGAGTGATTTTCAGGTTGCGGAAAGTATTCGACCATGGATTAAGCAACTTGAAGTGCCTGTGCTTAAAATGGCGATAATGGATCCTAAAGTCTTTACCGATACATCGCATGTTGTTCGTAAAGTTATCAATAAAATATCAGATTTAGAGGTATTAGCTGACACAGCTGATGCTGATGAACAAGAAGCCGTAAAACGTGCATTTGATTGGCTGGTTAAAGTTATTAACGAAGATTTTGACGGCACGCCAAAAGTATTTGAACGCATAGCACAACAGCTTGATATTTTAATTAAGATTCAGGATCATGCTTTTGATAAAAACCTGAAAGTTGTTGTTGATGAGTTCTTGAAAGAGGATGATGTTGCTGAAGGTGAAATAATTAAGCCTGAAGATGTTGTTGTCGATATTGAGGATGAATGGGCTCGTCGTGTTAGTCGATTAGAAGAAGGTGACTGGGTTTTATTTGATGCTTTTTCAGAAACACCACTACGATTAAAAGTGGGCTGGGTTGCCAGACGGAAAGGTAAGTTTGTTTTTGTAAATGTATTAGGTAAAAAAGAGAAAGTATTAAAAGCAGAGGAACTTATTGAATTATTTAAGGAGGGTGAAACTCTCGCTTTAGATGGTGCAGAAGAGCCAGCAATGGATCGTGCACAGTATTCAATGTTACAAAGACTACATAAACAATTATTGTTTCAATCTTCACATGATCAGCTTACTGGGTTAATTAACCGACGTGAATTCGAAATTTGTCTTGAAAAAGCAATTGATGACGCAAAAATTTCTAATGGAAAACATGCGCTTTGTTATATTGATTTAGACAAGTTTAACGTTATTAACAATAGCTGTGGTTACGAAGGTGGTGACGCTTTAATTAAAGAAATTTCTGAGATTCTGAAAAAGAACTTATCTGAAAATAGTGCATTATCGCGTTTTAGTGGTGATGAATTTTGTATGCTGTTATGTGGCTATGGAACAGATGGAGCTTTAGAGATCGTTGAAAAAATATTAGACGAACTTAATAACTATCGCTTTGTTTGGGAAGATAAACGTCTTTCTGTTGCCATGAGTATCGGTTTGATTGTAATTAAAGGTTATGGGCAAAATGTTTCTAAGTTATTGCAAGATGCAGAAGCAAGTTGTGGTGTTGCAAAAGAAATTGGTGGACATCGAGTACAGGTTTACCATGAAGGTCACGCACGTTTAAGTAAACGACATGCAGAAGTGCAATGGGCTTCAAAAATAGATAAAGCACTGGATGACAAAGCCTTACACTTGCGTTGCCAACGAATTATGCCATTAGCCTCTGACGATAGTTACCATGATCATTATGAAATTTTACTCGGTATAACCGATGAATTAGGCGAACAAAGTTCCTTACAAGAATTCATTAATGCCGCTGAAAATTATAAACGCATGGCCGATATTGATCGTTGGGTGATTAAAAATTCATTCAAATGGATTGCAGATCATCGAACTCAGCTTGATCACGTTAGTAGTTTCTCCATAAATCTGTCCGGTCATTCATTAAATGATCTTGGTTTAATGGCATTTGTTATGACGCAAATGCGTAATACCAATGTGCCTATAGGAAAAATTTGTTTTGAAATTACTGAGACTTTAGGTATCGCAAATCTTTCTGATGCTGCTGATTTCATTAAACGATTCAAAACTACGGGTTGTATGTTCTCGTTGGATGATTTTGGTAGCGGTATGTCTTCTTACGGTTACCTGAAAAGCTTACCTGTTGATTATCTTAAAATCGATGGTGTCTTTGTTAAAGAAATGGCAACGAATCCAAATGATTATGCTGTAGTAAAATCAATCAGTGAAATCGGTCATTTTATGGGTAAAAAGATTATTGCTGAATATGTTCAGGATGATGAAACCATCCAGTTACTTCAGGATCTTGGCGTAGATTACGCACAAGGGTATGGTATCGAAAAACCACGCCCACTTGACGATATCCTCCTTTAAAAACAATCTGAGACACAATTACTGCGTTGTAAACAAAAAAGAGAAAACTCACTTATTAACCATAAGCTACGTTTTCTCTTTTTTATTTACGCCTTGTTCTTGAATCTCAGATTGCTTTTAATAAAATATACGAGATTAAAGTAAAAGTTAGCTGATTTACAGTTACTATATTTACTCTAAAAGATTAGCTGGCTTGCAAGAGCAAGGCATAAAAAAATCCCGGTAAACGTAGCTTATATTAATAAGTAAGTTTTCCGGGATTTTTTTATAACGCCGCTATTGTGAGCCAGATGATTTTTTAGCCTGTGTTACGCATTCCGGCGGCTATCGCACTGATGGTGCGGAGTAGTGGATGCAACCACTGCGTCCTGACTTCATCACTTAAAGACTCATCACGGTATTTCTTAATTAATGTTAATTGAATCTGGTTCAGAGGATCAAGATAAGGATTACGACGCGTTAAAGATAAAGCAAGGTGTGGTGTTTCTTCCATTAACTCGTTTATCTTAGCGATGTTTAATACATTATCAGTTGTTCTCTCATACTCTTTAGAAATAATTTTATATACATTCTTTGCTGTATCCTGATTTTCACAAAGCGTCATATAATTTTTAGCGATTTGCATTTCACCTTTATATAAAGCCATTTGAGAATTACTAAGCAGTGCACGGAAGAATGGCCATTCTTTATACATTTTTTGCAATGTTTCTAAGTTATTTTCATTATTTGCTAACCATTTTTCTAATGCTGTACCAATTCCAAACCAGGCGGGCATAGTGTGGCGTGATTGTGCCCAACCAAATACCCAGGCAATGGCGCGCACAGATTCTTTAGAACGATTGCCTTTCTTTCTATGAGAAGGACGTGAACCAATATTCATTTGTCCAATTTCATAAACAGGTGTTGCTTCATAAAAATAATCCAGGAAGCCTTCAGTATTGTCAGTTAATTGACGATACTGATTTTCACCTTCTTGTGCGAGTTCAGACATAATTTCAAGATATTCTGGATTGTCAGGCTTGGGTTCTTTTATTAAGTTAGTACTGGCTTTTAATAGGCCGGTTATACCCATGGTCAATTCGTATACAGCAGTCTGTTGATTGCTGTATTTGTATGAAAGAACTTCACCTTGTTCGGTAAATTTAATTTCACCGTGTACCGTGCCTGTTGGTTGAGACAAAATAGCATCATGAGTCGGTCCACCACCGCGGCCTACGGTACCACCACGGCCATGGAACATGCGTAAACGTACTCCACGTGAACGAGTGAGCTCAGTGATTTGTTGTTGTGCCTGATACAAGTTCCAAACAGAAGCTAATATACCGCCGTCTTTACATGAGTCTGAATAACCTAACATTACTTCCTGAAGGTTACCCGAGGCTTTTAATAACTCAATATAGGTAGAGTTATCAAATAACTGAGTCATAACGGGTTGGATGTGAGTTAAATCTTCTACAGTTTCAAATAAAGGTGAAACTTTTACATGGCAGAACCATTGATTGTTATTTTTGCCTGCAAGCCCTGTTAACCATGCAAGGAACATAACTTCCATTACGTGACTAGCAGCGTGAGTCATTGAAATAACATAAGTACCAAATGCTTTTGGACTTATTTCTTCACGCATTTTTACCATAACTTTAAAAACGTTAACTGTTTCTGCTGACATTTCACTTAATTTAGCTATATCAAATTCAGCGCGTGCATTCTTGATGTGTTTAGATAATGTTTCTAAGCGGCTAGCTTCGTCCAGTTTTGTATAATCTGAACCATCAATTTGTTTGAGTATTTCAGCAACCGTTTGGCTGTGAATAGTCGATTCTTGTCGAACATCTAATTTAGCAAGATAAAAACCAAATGTTTCAACCTGACGAATGAGATCTTGCAATTCACCAGCGGCAGAATTTCCATCACCATGACTTATTAATGAGTCACGAATCAGGTATAAATCATTTAACATACCTTGTTCGTTGGCGTAATGACACGTTGAACTATTCGGCTCTATTTCATTCAAACGTGCTTCAACTTTGTCCAAATTACATTGGATGCGGTATTGCATGATGAAAAGTTTGCGGCGATAAGGTTCTTGTTTAAAGCGGTTAGGCGTTTCCGCAAAAAGTTCAACAACTTCTTCTTCATCAATACTAAGTTGCTTTAAAAATGCATCAGATGGCTGACAAAATAAACTTGACTGGGTTAATATTTTGCTAAGAAGTTTTATTTGTTTGATGTACTCATTAAGTACTTCACGTGATTGCATGCGTAATGCAAGTATCGTTGTTTCGGGTTTAACAAAAGGGTTACCATCACGATCACCACCAATCCATGAGCCAAACTGAATAACACTTGGAACAGTGATGTCTGAGTCTTTGCCATAAGTACGGCCAATGGCTTTTTCTAAATTACGGTATGTTTT
This sequence comes from uncultured Thioalkalispiraceae bacterium, assembly GCA_964605385.1. Lineage (GTDB taxonomy): Bacteria > Pseudomonadota > Gammaproteobacteria > UBA6429 > Thiohalophilaceae > JAGLTQ01. Next base: position 117,378 of record CAZSCK010000001.1, on the reverse strand, counting down.
AGGAACAGATTTAAACAGGCTTTCACGGTAATAATATAAACCGTTTTTAACTTCATCTGTTACTTGAGGTTTTTGTATGCGTACTTCATTCGTTTTATAAAGAATCTGTATGTGTTGTTCTAAATCTTCAACGATATTTTCTTTCTGAATTTTATTTAATTTAGACTCATTTAACTGATCACTAATTAAATAAATACGACGAATTGCTTCCATCACCGTGCGGCGTTTTGATTCTGTTGGATGTGCTGTAAAAACAGGAATGTATGCAGTTTGATTTAACAACTCTTGAAGTTGTTCGGCACTAACATCATTTTTCTGAAAGTCATTTAAAGCATTATAAAAAGAGCCCTTCCAGGTAAAGCCTTTCGCACCGACTTCTCTACGACGTTGTTTGTGTTGGAATTCTTCTTCTGCGATATTGACCAAACTAAAGTAAATACTAAAGGCACGAACAACGTGTTCAGTTGTTTCTGGATCAAGTGTAGCCACTAATTTATCGAGTCGACGGCGTCTGGCAGAATCATTTTTGTTGCGCAGACTAATATGTCCTTTGCGCAACTTTTCCACGGCAGTAAATACATCTTTGCCTGCATGTTCGAGTAATACTTTGCCTAAAATATTACCAAAAAGCTTAACGCGTGAGCGCAGTTGCTTATCATGGCTGGAAAACATAATTTTAGTTACTGGAGAATCTGTATTTTTTGCGTTAGCTGTCATTAGGTATAAACTTTCTGTTTCAAAAGGCCGCATATTATACCGCCACTTTGTCAGAAAGCCTCTATTGACAAGCTAAAACATAGGTGAAAATACGTTAAAAATACTGAAGTGGTGAAAATTCAGCCATTTAAGGATAATAGAGATGATATATCCTTAGTTTCTGCCCCCTTTATCGTTAAAATATTGCATAATTTGCATTCAAAAATTACAAAAAATGATATGAATATGGAAAATTTAACGAATTCGCCCGCCTGGCAAGCCTTATTTAAGCATAAAAAGCAGACTGAAAATGTTCAAATGCGTGATTTATTTGCGCAGGATAAAAATCGATTCAATGATTTTCATTTACGCTTTAATGACATTTTACTGGACTATTCTAAAAATCGTATTAATAAAAAAACAATGTCCTTGTTAATGGATTTAGCCAAACAAAGTGGGCTTGGAGATTGGATTGAAAAAATGTTCAGTGGTGAGAAAATAAATCACACTGAAGACAGGGCGGTATTACATACTGCATTACGTAATCGCAATAATGAACCTGTTTATGTAAACGGCCAGGATGTGATGCCGGAAGTGCAATCAGAACTTGAAAAAATGCGTCAATATTCAGAAGCTATTCGTTCCGGTCATTGGCTGGGATATAGCGGTAAACCTATAATTGATATTGTTAACATCGGGGTAGGTGGTTCAGATTTAGGCCCCGTAATGGTGAAAGAAGCTTTGCATCCTTATGGTAAAGCAGGCTTGCGAGTACATTTTGTTTCAAATGTTGATCCCAGCCATATTTGCGACACGTTAAAGGGACTCGATCCAAAACGAACCTTATTCATTGTTTCTTCAAAAAGCTTTACCACCCAGGATACCATCATGAACGCACATACAGCGCGTGACTGGTTAATGGAAAATGCACGTGATGAATCTGCGGTTGCAAAACACTTTATTGCGGTTGCAGCAAATGTAGAAGCTGCAACTGAATTTGGCATTAAAGAAGAAAATATTTTTAAAATGTGGGATTGGGTGGGCGGCCGTTATTCACTATGGTCTTCAATTGGCTTATCCGTTGCAATTTATGTTGGCATGGATCGATTTGAATCACTATTACAAGGCGGCTATGAAATGGATCAGCATTTTCGTAATGCACCATTTGAAGAAAATCTTCCTGTCGTTTTAGCTTTACTCGGTATTTGGTATACCAATTTTTATAATGTGGAATCACACGTAATCTTACCTTACGATCAGCACTTGCATCGTTTCCCTGCTTACTTTCAACAGGGCGACATGGAAAGTAATGGTAAAAGTGTTACTCGTGATGGTAAAAAAGTAGATTATGCAACTGGCCCTATAATTTGGGGAGAGTTAGGTATCACGGGGCAACATGCGTTTTATCAAAACCTGCACCAAGGTACACACCTTGTTCCTGCAGATTTTATTGTTCCGATTAATAGTTTAAATCCTGTTGGTGATCATCACCTGGTTTTATTAGCGAACTTTTTTGCGCAAACCCGGACATTAATGACGGGTAAAAATGAAAAAGAAGCACGCAAAGAGCTTGTTGATGAGGAGTACTCAAAAGAAGAGGTTGAACGTTTATGTCCTTCACGACTTATGCCGGGTAACAAACCATCAAATACCATTTTACTTAAAGCCTTAACGCCAAAATCTTTGGGATCGTTAGTTGCTCTCTACGAACATAAAATTTTCACTCAAGGCATTATTTGGAATATTAATTCCTATGATCAACCTGCGGTTGAACTGGGTAAGAAAGTTGCAGCAAGTATTTATGATGATTTGAGAAAACATAAATCTGTTGATCAATATGATGACTCAACCAATGGATTAATTAATTATTTTCTGGAAAACAGCACTGATTGATTTTAAAGATATGGTAGCGGTGGCCGGACTCGAACCGGCACTGAGTTGCCCCAACTGGATTTTGAATCCAGCGTGTCTACCAATTTCACCACACCGCCATAGACTTGACCTTTGCAAACAGATAGCTGCGAAAGGCCGGTCATTATAGGGCACATCCTCATTCTATCCAAGCCAAATTTTTCTTTCGTTTAAGATATACTTATGTTTTCGGATTTGCTATCAGCAACTTCAACTCCTGGTCTTGTGACTCGTTTCATAGTATTAAGAGTCGAGATGTTGAAAATTTTAGTTTAGAGACAATATATAAATGCGTCGTACTGATTTTACTTTTGAATTACCCGAAGAACTTATCGCTCAACAACCTGTTGCTGAGCGCACGGCCAGTCGGTTGTTAGTTTTAGACGGCCAGACCGGGATAATGGATGATAAAGTTTTCACGGACTTTATTGATTTTTTACAAGCCGGTGATGTACTGGTTTTTAATAATACTCAGGTTATTCCTGCACGATTACATGGTAATAAAGCATCAGGTGGAAAAATTGAAGTATTGGTTGAACGTATAGTTGATGAGCATGTTGCTCTGGCTCATATTCGTGCCAGTAAATCTCCAAAGCCAGGTACAGAATTAACCTTTGAACAAGGTGTTACCGCTGAAGTAACAGGTAGGGATGGTGATTTGTTTATTGTTAAGTTTAATCACAATAAACAAGAACAAAATACGGTGTTGGATATCCTTGATGCTATTGGGCATATGCCACTTCCTCCCTATATACAGCGTAAAGATGAATCCTTTGATCAAGAACGTTATCAAACAGTTTATGCTAAAAAGCCTGGGGCTGTTGCAGCCCCAACAGCTGGATTACATTTTGATGAAACCATGCTGCAACAATTATCGACAAAAGGAATTGAACAAATTCATGTCACCTTACATGTTGGTGCAGGAACATTTCAACCTGTTCGAGTAGATGATTTAAAAGATCATCATATGCATAAGGAATGGATTGAATTAACAGCAGAGAATTGTGAAAAAATAAATAAAGCAAAACAACAGAGTCGACGTATTATTGCAGTAGGAACGACAAGTGTACGTTGCCTGGAATCAGCCGCTTTATTTGCTGATGATGACGGTAAGTTAAAACCCTATACAGGTGAAACAGATATTTTTATTACGCCAGGTTATGACTTTAAAGTGATTGATGCTTTAGTTACTAATTTTCATTTATCAGAATCAACGTTGTTAATGTTGGTTTCGGCATTTGCTGGTTATGAAAACATTAAAAATGCGTACCAACATGCAATAAAAGAAAAGTATCGTTTCTTTAGTTACGGTGATGCGATGTTTTTGACTAGGAATTAGATAAAAGCTTTTCAACGCAGAGAACGCAAAGACGCAGATTTTTATTTAAGTGAATAAATTTTAATGTTTATTCCCTCCCCTTTAAGGGGAGGGTTAGGGTGGGGTGGTATAATAAATTTCCTCCCACTAGCCCCCTTCCTGTGGGAGGAGTGATAATCAGTGTTATTATTTTTCTGCGTTCTTTGCACTTAAGGAACCGCTGGCGCGTTTCGTCAGTATTACCTTAATCTGCTCCGCACGTTCTGGCATCGCCTTTGCGTTGAGGTTTTTGATTTAATATTTGAGTAAATAAATGAAATTTGAATTAGATAAAACAGACAGTTTTGCCCGCCGTGGACGTTTAGTGTTTGAACGCGGCACAGTTGAAACACCGGCATTTATGCCGGTAGGCACTTATGGCACCGTTAAAGCAATGACACCGGAAGAACTGCAAGATTTAGGGGCACAAATTGTTTTAGGTAATACCTTCCATTTAATGCTCAGGCCCGGCACCGAGATTATTAAAAAGCATGGCGATTTACATAACTTTATGCATTGGCAGGGGCCAATACTGACTGATTCGGGTGGATTTCAGGTTTGGAGTCTGGGTAAATTAAGAAAAATTACTGAAGAAGGGGTGAAGTTTAATTCTCCGATTGATGGCAGCAAAGTTTTCATGGGACCGGAAGAATCGATGCAAGTGCAAAGAGATCTTGGCTCAGATATTGTGATGATTTTTGATGAATGCACGCCTTATCCAGCAGAAGAAAAAGAAGTCCGTGAATCTATGGAGCTCTCACTACGTTGGGCCAGACGAAGTAAAGACGCGCATGGCGATAACCCTTCGGCATTATTTGGAATAGTGCAGGGTGGCATGTTCCCCAATTTACGTGAAACCTCATTAAATGGTCTGACAGATATTGGGTTTGATGGTTATGCCATCGGTGGACTCTCTGTTGGCGAACCGAAAGAAGAAATGATTAAGGTGCTCGATCATTTAAAATCACATATGCCAGAAGACAAACCACGCTATTTAATGGGGGTTGGCACACCGGAAGATATTGTCGAAGCAGTACGCCGTGGTATTGATATGTTTGATTGTGTCATGCCAACGCGAAATGCGCGAAACGGCTTTTTATTCACCAGTAAAGGTATGGTACGGATTCGTAATGCACAATATACTGATGATATTGGGCCTGTGGATGATGAATGTGAGTGTTATACCTGCAAAAATTACTCTCGTGCCTATTTACGTCATTTGGATAAATCAAAAGAAATCCTTGGTTCACGCTTAAATACCATTCATAACCTTCATTATTATCAACATGTTATGTCTGGGTTGCGGGATGCAATCGAAAAAGGCGAATTGGATGAATTCGTGACTGAATTTTACGCCAAACGCGACCTGACGGTACCTGCTGTGTCATAATAGTGCGCTATATTTGGTAATTATTTAAAACATTATAAAAAGGTTAAAAAATGAGCTTCTTTATTTCAGATGCTGTTGCCGAAGCGGCACCAGCGGCACAACAAGCAGATCCAATGACATCTTTAATTTTCTTTGGTGGCATGATTCTAATTTTCTACTTCATCTTAATTCGTCCACAATCAAAACGTGCAAAACAGCATCGTGAATTGGTTGGTGGTTTATCGAAGGGTGATGAAGTTATAACAAATGGTGGTATTTTAGGAAAAATTACAGACGTTAGTGAGCAGTATGCGACTGTAGAAATAGCCGATAATGTACAAATTAAAATCCAAAAAACAGCTGTAACAACTGTGCTACCGAAAGGTTCATTGAAAGCTGCGCAAAAGGATTAATATTTTAATGGCCCTGCTTGTAAGTTAAATCAAGTAAGGTCATTTTTATATGTAATAAAAATAATTCGATTCAGGTATTCCCTCTATGTTAAATCAGTATCCTTCTTGGAAGTACGTTCTGCTACTTGTAGTTCTTGTTGTTGGTAGTCTTTATGCTTTGCCTAATATTTACGGTTCAGATCCTGCGATTCAAATTTCAGCAACACGAAATAGCGTTGTTGATTTAAGTGTTGAAAACCAAGCTCGCGAAATTTTAAAAAACGCCAACATTCATTTACGCCGTTCAGTTTTAGATGACAAAGGTCTATTGTTACGTTTTGATGGTGTTGAGCAACAGTTAAAAGCAGCAGACAATCTTCGAGATGTATTAGGTGAGAATTATACGGTTGCTTTAAACCTTGCACCTGCGACGCCGAGCTGGTTAAGAAGTATGAATGCTCAACCAATGTATCTCGGTTTAGATTTACGTGGTGGCCTTCACTTTTTAATGGAAGTGGATACTGAGTTAGTATTACGCCAGGCAATGGAAAGTAACGCGAATGATATTCGTGGTGAATTAAGAAAGAAAAAAATTCGTTACTTATCTGTTCGTGATACTAAAGAACAGGTAACGGTAAAATTTCGTTCAATAGAGTTACGTGATAAAGCAATCTCAGCAGTACGTGCAGAGCTTAATGATTTACAGCTGAGTGATTACGAAGAAGCTGGTGCATTTTATTTTTCTGCGACATTAAAGAAAACGGCATTAGTTACACTGAGAAAATCTGCGTTACAACAAAACGTAACCACTCTACGTAATCGTGTGAATGAATTAGGTGTAGCGGAACCTATTATTCAACAACAGGGTGATAATCGAATAGTTATTCAGTTACCGGGTATTCAGGATAGTGCCAGAGCAAAACGAATTTTAAGTGCAACGGCAACTTTGGAGTTTCGTTTAGTTGATGTGAATGTTTCTCCGCAAGATGCGATTGAAGGCAGGCTTCCTCCTACCGCACGTTTATATCGTGAACGTGATGGCTCTCCTGTTGTATTGAAAAAACGTTTAATCATTACAGGTGATAGAATTACTAATGCCTCTTCTGGTTTTGACAGTGATTCAAATAGTCCAATGGTATCAATTACGTTGGATGGTGCTGGTGCACGCATTATGGCGCAAACCACGAAAAAGAATCTTAAAAAACCGATGGCAGTTGTTTTTATTGAACATAAAGAAAGCAGCAAAATGGTCGATGGCAAACGCATTCGTACCTCGCGTAAAGTAGAAGAAGTTATTAACGTTGCCACCATTCAAGGTGTGTTTAGTAAACGTTTTCAAATTACCGGTTTAGATGATGGTAACGAAGCGCGTAACCTTGCTTTATTATTACGTGCTGGTGCCTTAGCGGCTCCAATTCGTATTATTGAAGAACGTACTATAGGTCCAAGCTTAGGTGCAGATAATATTGCTCAAGGTTTAAACTCCGTTGTTATTGGTATGATTTGTGTCCTGTTCTTTATGTTGTTCTGGTACCGCGGATTTGGTCTGGTTGCTAACGTTGCTTTGGTTGTTAACCTGATATTAATTGTTGCGGTATTATCAATGTTGCAAGCGACTTTAACCTTGCCGGGCATTGCCGGGATTGTATTAACGGTGGGTATGGCCGTTGATGCCAACGTATTAATCTTTGAACGGATACGTGAAGAAATAGCGATAGGTAATACACCGCAAGCCAGCATTCATGCGGGTTATGATAAAGCTTTATCTACCATCATGGATGCAAATATCACAACATTAATTGCCGCTGTTGTACTTTATATATTTGGTACCGGCCCAATTAAAGGTTTTGCTATCACATTATCAATCGGGATTTTGACTTCGATGTTTACCGCTATTATGGGAACACGCGCCATTATTAATTTATCGGTTGGCGGCAAGAAAATTAAAAAACTGTCTGTTTAAATAGATAGCGAAGGAAAGACGTTATGAAAATTTTTAAAAAAACACCAACCTTTGATTTTATGGGAAAACGAAAAATTGCTTTGGCATTTTCAGCTCTTCTTATAATAGCTTCAATTTCATCTTTAGCTATGAAGGGATTGAACTTTGGTTTAGATTTTACTGGAGGCACTTTAATAGAAGTGGCTTATCCACAAAGTGCAGATTTACATAAAATCAGAAGTCGATTAGCCAGTTCTGGATTTGATGATGCCATTGTACAAAATTTTGGTTCATCAAAAGATGTATTGGTACGTTTAGCGCCACGTGAAAATACCTCTTCACAATCATTAGGTGACAAAATTTTAAGCGTATTAAAAGAAGATGATGATAATGTTGTGATGCGGCGACAAGAATTTGTTGGCCCACAAGTGGGTGATGAGCTGCGTGATGACGGTGGTTTAGCCATGTTAATCGCGTTAGGCTTTATTCTTGTTTATGTTATGGCACGTTTTGAATATCGTTTTGCTTTAGGTTCAATTGCTGCATTGATTCATGATGTGATTATCACCATGGGTATATTTTCATTTTTTCAATTTGATTTTGATTTAACGGTATTAGCAGCCGTACTGGCGGTTATTGGTTATTCACTGAATGACACGATTGTTGTGTTTGATCGTATTCGTGAAAATTTTAGGCTCATGCGCAAGCAAGAGCCGAGGGCGATTATAAATAGCTCTCTTAATCAAACGCTGTCACGCACAATCATGACATCGTTTACAACATTAATTGTTGTCCTGGCGATGTTCTTCCTCGGTGGTGAGTTAATTCATGGTTTTTCTATTGCTTTGGTTATCGGTATTTTAGTGGGTACCTATTCATCAATCTATGTTGCTAGTAGCCTGGTTATTACCTTAAAAATTACTGCAGAAAGTATGATACCAGTGAAAAAAGAAGGTGAGGATCAAGAAGATCGTTATAAAGAAGGTGAATACATCGATTAACGAATAGCGAGAAACTAGATAACGGCGTTTACCCTCTATTTTAAAATATAAGAGGGGCACTACGAAAACCTTCTTCAAAATGCTCATTTATTTGAACATGGATGTTCTTATGCCGTGAAGCACACGGATGTGCGTAAACGGCCTTATTGTAAGCTCCGCTTTTTCATCAGGTTTTGCCTTGTTCTCTAGCTTCTCGCTATCCGTTAAAATAAAAAAAGCCCGTTTACTTTTAAGTAACGGGCTTTTTTATTTAATTTAGGTTTCACTGAAATTTCTTTATTTCATCCAACGGGTTACTGTCATCCAGTTTTGATTTAACTGCACGACAGAGTGAACTGGGATTTTTATCGCATAAATCATCGGCTTCGATGCCCTTAATTGTGAGCTCTGCCCAGGTGGTTGCTATAGCCCATAAAATGCCACCCAACAGGAATGTACCACGACTAAAACCTTCAGTTTCAGCAGGTCCACCAAAAAAAGCGTAAATGATACTCACCATTCCTGCTATCCAGAAAACACTAATGGGGGCCGCACAACATCCAGCACAGCCATAGCGACAAACGGCTACAGGTGGAGCTATTAAAGCGAGAAAACGTCTTTTCACGGTGTTATCCATAATGTACTCAATTTCCTAGTTTCGATAAATGCTAAGTAAAATATAGGGTTATATAGATATCATGGTTTGTCTTTTTAGGTCAATGAGTATTCTTTAAATAGGGGTATAAATTAGACTGCCGCAGGAATAATGAGGTTTAACAGTATTTGTTTAGGCTGATTTTTTGAGCTCACGCTGAATCAGATAATTGACAAAATCAGCATTGATATTGTTATCAATTGGAAGGTTTATTGGGATAATATTCGCATTAGTTTGAATAGGCCGGCCAGGCGGTTCGATTGAGAGAATTTCAATAATATCGGGTGATGAATGATAGTTCATGTAGCTTGCAGCATCTTCCAGGCCATCAAGTACATCACGCATAGTGATTTCGAGGCGTTTAATCCCGCGTATTGATAGTTTATTAATTGACATGCCCTTAATCCAATTCTCTATTTTGGCTACTTAATATTAATAGCGTTCGAAATTGGAATTACTTAAGGGCTGGCAACGACTAAATCTTATTTTTTGACGAAAGGCTTTATTCTCTGCAACATACCTTTGAACACTTTTGGATTTGCGGCAACGATATTACCTGTTTTTAGATAATCCATACCGCCACTTAAATCACCAACCAGGCCACCCGCTTCTTCAACAAGAAGAACACCTGCGGCGATATCCCAGATATTAAGATCCATTTCCCAGAAACCGTCTAAACGGCCCGCTGCAACAAAAGCGAGATCAAGCGCGGCTGAACCTGGACGACGAATACCCGCAGTACCCGGTACGATGGCTTTTAACATACCCAAATAATCATCCATTAAATGCATATGATCATCACGGTAGGGAATGCCTGTGCCGAGTAGAGCACCTTCAAGACTTTTTCGAGGAGTAACACGTATACGGCGCCCATTGAGTTGCGCACCGTTACCGCGGCTAGCACTAAAGAGTTCTTGAGAAAGTGGGTTGTAAACAACACCCTGAGTAATACGGTTTTTGTGGCGTACTGCAATAGACACCGCAAATTGAGGAAATCCATAGAGGAAGTTGGTCGTGCCATCGAGTGGATCAATAATCCATTCGTATTCATTACCTTTATGATTGCCGCTTTCTTCTGCAAGAATGCTGTGATCAGGATAGGCTTTTCGAATGATATCTATAATAGTTTTTTCAGCCCCTTTATCCACTTCACTAACAAAATCATTACGTGATTTTTCAGTGACATTGAGTGAGTCAACACGATCGACATAGCGGGAGATAAAATCACCACCGGCACGCGCTGCACGCACGGCAATATTTAGCATTGGATGCACAGTATAAATTCCTCTGGATTCTTAAAGAGCAGATATCTATTCAAGAGATATCATTTTAGCGCATTCTAACAGTCTATTCGTTTCAGTGTTAGATTTAACTGCGTATAATGCGTGCCATGGAATCTGATTTTTTAAATATTCACATTGTTATGGTCTGCACCACGCATCCGGGTAATATCGGTGGTGTGGCGCGGGCGATGAAGAACATGGGCTTGTCCCGTTTGTCGCTAGTAGCACCCGAAGCGCCTTTTCCTCATGCAAAAGCGCGTGCGCGTGCCTCAGGTGCGGTAAATGTGCTTGAAAACACAAAGATTTTTGCAACGCTTGAAGAAGCCATTGCCGGTTGTTCTTTGGTCATTGGTGCCAGTGCGCGCATGCGAACGCTACCCTGGCCAGTGGTCGATCCACGAGAATGTGCGTCTCGTGTTGTTAATATTGATAAAGGCGCTGAAGTAGCCATTGTATTAGGTCGTGAAAATTCAGGCTTAACCAATGAAGAATTGGAGCTTTGCCAACTGCTGGTGACGATTCCGACTAATCCTGATTTTAGCTCTTTGAATATTGCGGCTGCGGCACAAGTCTTGTGTTACGAGATTCGATTAGCAGCTAATTTAGATAAAGTGCCAGAAGATGAGCCTGATTCACCACTGGCAACATCTGCTGAGCGAGAGGGAATGTTTACTCATTTTGAAGAAACATTAACCGAATTGGAGTTTTTAAAACCTGATAACCCAGGTCAACTCATGCGCCGATTAAGGCGTTTATTTACGCGAACCGGGGTTGAGCGGTTAGAAGTAAATATTTTGCGCGGCATTATGACGGCAGCACAAAAAGCAAAGTCAGATAAATAAGCCTTGCAGCAGTTGTATAATCATCATTGACAGTACTGCTTAAGAAGCTTTTAATAGCCGCCTTAAATTTAGTAAATACTTAATTATGGTAAACCCATATGTTTAAACGACTTCGTGAAGATATAAACTGCGTTTTTGATCGCGATCCTGCGGCGCGTAACAGTTTTGAAGTAATTACGGCATATCCCGGTGTGCATGCTTTGCTGTGGCATCGTGTTAGTCATTTACTGTGGCGTATGCATCTTAAATGGTTAGCGAGAATGCTTTCTCAATTAACTCGACTTTTAACCGGAATTGAAATTCATCCCGGTGCTCAAATTGGTCGCCGTTTCTTTATTGATCATGGCATGGGTGTGGTAATTGGTGAAACAGCGGTGATTGGAGATGATGTCACCCTATATCACGGCGTTACCTTAGGCGGTACAAGTTGGAGTAAAGGCAAACGCCATCCTACGTTAGGCAATGATGTTGTCGTGGGTGCGGGCGCAAAAGTACTAGGGCCAATAACCTTAGCCGATGGTGCTCGAGTCGGTTCAAATGCCGTTGTGGTTAAAGATGTTCCGGAAAATGCCACTGTTGTTGGAATTCCTGGGCATGTTGTTTCAGTTAAAGCCAAGGATGCCTCATCAGATAAACGAGAAGCATTTGCCAAGAAAATTGGTTTTGATGCTTACGGCACTTCCTCAGGTATGCCAGATCCAGTCGCCAATGCGATCGATATTATGCTGGATCATATTCATGCCATGGATATACAAATGCAAAATATGTGTAAGTCATTGAAATCATTAGGAACTGAGTTGGATGTGGTAAAATTACCCGATCTCGGTGGTTGCGAGATTTCATCTAAACCATTACCTGGACACGTGGAATCAGAAGATCAAGAAAAGCCCTCAGAATAACTTCGCTCGTTAATTAAGGCCTGAATGATTAAGTACTAAATATAAGTAAAAATACTTGACTAAAACGCTAGGTTTTGTTATTTTTATCAAGTTGGTATATCAGATTTTACTTAATTACGCGGGGCAATGCAATGAGACTGACTACTAAAGGACGTTACGCTGTAACGGCAATGCTTGATTTAGCATTGCATTATAAAGATGGGCCAATCACTTTGGCAGATATTTCTCAACGCCAGGGCATTTCACTGTCTTATCTTGAACAATTATTCTCACGTTTACGTAAACAAGAACTCGTTAATAGTACTCGTGGACCAGGCGGTGGTTATCGTTTAAGTCGTGACTCACACGAAATCGCTGTTGCTGATGTTATTACTGCGGTTGATGAAAAAGTTGAAACAACACGTTGTGGTGGTTTATCTAATTGTCAGGATGACAGCCAATGTTTAACTCATGATTTATGGACTGAACTTAGTACACAAATTCACGATTTCTTAATGGGAATTAGTTTGGGTGACCTGGTTGAGCGTAAAGGCGTGCAAGAAGTTGCGGCACGTCAGGAACAAGCGGAAACAAATTTTAATGCATCTGAAAATGTAGTTGTAAATTCGTAAAAATCATCCCCCACGACCCTAAGCTAAGAATTTAGCGATATGGATGTGCTTAGGAATAAATTAGAATTATAGTAATAAAACCAACTTCCAGGAAATGAAATAGTGGATGTTGGTTGGAGAAGTTATGAAAACACCGATTTATTTTGATTACTCTGCAACAACACCTGTAGATAAACGTGTTGCGGAAAAAATGTGTGACTGTTTAACAATTGAAGGAAACTTCGGTAACCCGGCATCAAGCTCACATGAGTTTGGTTGGAAAGCAGAAGAAGCGATTGATCAAGCCCGCAAGGATGTCGCCAATTTAATTAATGCAAACCCCAAAGAAATTGTTTTTACTTCTGGTGCAACTGAATCAGATAACCTTGCGATTAAAGGCATTGCTCATTTTTATCATAAAAAAGGCAAACACATTGTCACATGTAAAACGGAACACAAAGCCGTTTTAGATTCCTGTCGCCAACTTGAGCGAGAAGGTTATGAAGTTACTTATCTTGCCCCTGAAGATAGTGGTTTAATTGATCTTGATAAATTAAAAGCGGCTTTACGCGATGACACTGTTTTAGTTTCTATTATGCATGTGAATAATGAAATTGGTGTTATCCAGGATATTAAAGCAATTGGCGAAATTACACGTGAACGTAAAATAATGTTTCATGTAGATGCAGCTCAAAGCGCAGGTAAAGTACCAATTGATATGGATGAACTCAAAGTTGATTTAATGTCATTCTCTGCACATAAAATTTATGGTCCAAAAGGTATTGGTGCTTTATATGTAAGCCGTAAACCACGAGTTCGTTTAGAAGCACAAATGCACGGTGGTGGACATGAACGTGGTATGCGTTCTGGTACTTTAGCAACACATCAAATTGTTGGAATGGGTGAAGCCTTCCGTTTAGCCAAAGAAGAAATGGCAGCAGATAACGAACGCATCCGTATGTTGCGTGACCGTTTATTAAAAGGCTTGGAGGTTATCGAAGAAACCTACATTAATGGTGATATCGATCAGCGTGTTCCACATAATCTAAACATTAGTTTTAATTATGTGGAAGGTGAGTCTTTGATAATGGCGTTAAAAGAACTCGCAGTTTCTTCAGGTTCAGCATGTACATCTGCAAGTTTAGAACCTTCTTATGTTTTACGTGCACTAGGTCGTAACGATGAATTAGCACATAGCTCAATTCGTTTTTCACTAGGCCGTTTCACAACAGAAGAAGAAATTGATTTTGCTATTAGCAAAATTGCAGGCAACATCGAAAAGTTACGTGAACTTTCACCTTTATGGGAAATGTTCAAAGATGGTATTGATATCAGTGCTATCGAATGGGCAGCGCATTAATTAAACGAATATAGAGGCACGAGTCATGGCTTATAGCGAAAAAGTAATCGATCATTATGAAAACCCACGTAACGTAGGTTCAATGGATAAAGACGAATCAAACATCGGTACAGGTATGGTAGGCGCACCTGCATGTGGCGATGTAATGCGTTTACAAATTAAAGTATCGGATGACGGCGTTATCGAAGATGCGAAATTTAAAACGTATGGTTGTGGTTCAGCAATTGCTTCAAGCTCACTTTTAACTGAATGGGTTAAAGGTAAGACGTTAGATGAAGCGGGTGAGATTAAGAATACTGAGATTGCTGCCGAATTAGAATTGCCGCCGGTTAAGATTCATTGTTCGGTACTAGCAGAAGATGCTATCAAAGC
>CAZSCK010000001.1:70563-102630 GCA_964605385.1 uncultured Thioalkalispiraceae bacterium | reverse complement strand
AATGGCCGTCACTTTAACCGAAACAGCAGCTGAACGCGTTCAAGCTTTTCTTGATAATCGAGGAAAGGGCATTGGTTTACGTGTTGGTATTAAAACCAGTGGTTGTTCGGGTATGGCTTATGTTCTTGAGTTTATTGATGAAGTTGAAGAAGGCGACAAGGTTTTTGAATCGCAAGGTGTAAAAATAATTGTTGATGCGAAGAGCTTGCTTTACATTGATGGCACCGAACTGGATTACGGTAAAGAAGGTCTTAATGAAGGCTTCCAGTTTAACAACCCAAATGTAAAAGGTGAGTGCGGTTGCGGCGAAAGCTTTACCGTTTAACAGCTTAATCATTTAACATCGCGAATCTATAATGGCACATACACAAACTCACTTTGAGTTATTTGAACTGCCTGTTTCTTTCGAAATTGATCTTCAAGATCTCAGTCAACGCTACCGTGAATTACAACGCGTAGTACATCCCGATAAATTTGTTAATGCTTCAGATCGTGAGCGATTACTTTCTGTGGAAAAAGCCGCAGCAATTAATGAAGCCTATCAAATTTTAAAAACACCACAACGTCGTGCGCGTTACATGCTAGAAATACAAGGTGTTTCGTTTGATGATGAAAAAGACATGGCGGTTGGTCCTGCTTTCTTGATAGAACAAATTGAATTACGAGAAGCATTAGGTGAGTTAAGTCAGACCGCTGATCCAATGGCAACCTTAAATAATATTATGGCGGATATTAAAAAACGCATTGCTGATGTTATCGATGGATTAAGCCAAGGTTTAGAGCAAGGACAATTAGACGATGTCCAAAAAAGCAGCTTGAAACAATCAATACACAAAATGCAGTTTTTAAATAAACTGCAAGAAGAAGCAGAATATCAAGAAGAAAAGTTGCTCGATGTTTTGTAATTGGCTGTTATATAATAGCTAAAACTTATTACACTATAAGATTAAATGTAAACCTCATAGTGAGGATATGGAATAGGAGAGTTGAATAAAGACCGTCTGCCACAAGGACGTGGCAGTCGAGCATCCAAGGATGGCGATCTTTTGCGAGTCTTGATTTAACTCTCCTGTTTCATATTCGGATTTAAAGAAAAAATATTTTTTAATTCAATACAAGTAAAAATATATGGCTCTGTTACAAATAAGTGAACCCGGACAATCAACCAACCCACACGAACATCGTTTGGCGGCGGGGATCGATCTGGGTACGACAAATTCACTCATCGCTTCTGTCAAAAGTGGTTTAGCAGAAACGTTGCCAAATGAAAAAGGTGAAGAGTCTTTGCCCTCCGTTGTACGCTATACGGAAAATGAAATTATTGTTGGTGTTGATGCTAAGGCAATGGCAACAGAAGATCCTTTAAATACCATAAGCTCGGTTAAGCGTTACATGGGCCGTGGTTTAAAAGATATAAAAGAACTTGGGAGCCGTCGACCTTACGAATTTGCTGATACAGATTCAGCCGTGCCACGTATTAAAACGATTTCTGGTGAAGTGAGTCCTGTAGAAGTTTCCTCAGAAATTTTAAAATCATTAAAACTTCGCGCAGAAGCATCACTGGGTGATAACTTAACGGGTGTAGTGATTACTGTTCCTGCTTATTTTGATGATGCTCAACGTCAAGCAACAAAAGATGCGGGCAAGTTAGCCGGTTTAAATGTTTTACGTTTATTAAATGAACCCACGGCAGCAGCGGTTGCCTATGGTTTAGATAAAGAAGCAGAAGGCGTGATTGCGGTTTATGACCTCGGCGGAGGAACATTCGACATCTCTATTTTGCGTTTAAATAAAGGTGTTTTTGAAGTCATGGCCACAGCAGGGGATACTGCTTTAGGTGGTGATGATTTAGATTATGCAGTCGCAAAATGGATTATGGCTGAAGCCAGAATTAAGGATGATACTAGCCATCATCAAATGCGCCGTTTAATGCGCGATGCCTGTTCAGCAAAAGAAGTATTGTCGAATTCAGATAGTACAGAGTTAAATGTTGAGTTAGATGATGGTTCGAATTGGAAGGGTACTTTAACTTTAGAAAAATTTAACGAGCTCGTTGCGCCACTTATTCAAAAAACATTATACCCTTGCAAGCGTGCTTTACGTGATGCGGGTGTGGATGTTGCAGAAATACTATCAGTTGTTATGGTCGGTGGTTCTACGCGTGTGGCTGATGTGTGTAATAAAGTATCAGCTTTTTTTGAACAAGAACTATTAACGGATATTAACCCTGATACAGTTGTCGCCATGGGCGCTGCGATTCAAGCTGATATTTTAGTCGGCAATAAAACAGACAGTGATTTATTGTTATTAGATATCACACCATTATCATTAGGTTTAGAAACAATGGGTGGCTTGGTAGAAAAAGTTATTCCTCGTAATACAACAATTCCTGTTGCTCGTGCGCAAGACTTTACGACTTTTAAAGATGGACAGTCGGCAATGTCTATCCACGTATTACAGGGTGAACGTGAGCTAGTGAGTGATTGCCGCTCACTGGGTAAGTTTGCCTTGCATGATATTCCACCAATGGTGGCGGGTGCAGCACGTATTCGGGTCACTTTCCAGGTTGATGCTGATGGTTTACTTTCTGTATCTGCTCGTGAAGAAACATCAGGCATTGAAAGTAGTATTGAAGTTAAGCCTTCTTATGGTTTAACCGATAATGAAATTGAAACTATGCTACGTGATTCAATTGAACATGCAGAAGATGATGTTGGTGCGCGTATGTTGCGTGAAAAACAAGTTGAAGCTGAAAGAGTCCTGGAAGCATTAGAAGCTGCTTTGGCAGATGATAGTGGCTTGTTAAATGCAGGTGAACGTGAAGAGCTTGATTTAGCGGCGGCTAAATTAAGTGAACTCAGTAAAAGCACAGAATTACGCGCGATAAAAGATGCTATTGCAGAGCTGGATAAAGTGGCCGTAACGTTTGTTGCCCGACGTATGGATATCAACATCAAGAAAGCCTTAGCAGGCCATAATGTAAACGAATTTTAATTGATTAACAAAAGATAAAAACGATGACTAAACTAATTTTTCTCCCCCACGAAGAACTTTGTCCAGACGGTGCCATGTTTGAAGTTGAACCTGGTGTGACGATTTGCGATGCTATGCTTGATCATGATATTCATATTGAGCACGCATGTGAAAAATCATGTGCTTGTACAACATGCCATGTTTATGTCCGTGAAGGCTTTGATGAACTCGAAGAGTCCACTGAACTGGAAGATGATTTACTCGATAAAGCGTGGGGTCTGGAACCTGATTCACGCTTGAGCTGCCAGGCAAAGGTTGGAGATAAAGATTTGGTGATTGAAATCCCGAAATACACCATAAACATGGTAAGTGAACATAGCTAATTGGTCTTATCTATCTGAAAATTAACAATATTTTACCTGATGAACCATTGCTTTGCTTGTTTTTGCTTGCTAAGTTAACACAAGGGTTATCCCTAAATATATGTGTCGAGAAATTACAGGTTTAAATTATGATTTTAGATGGTATTTATGCTCGTATTTACATAAAAAGTATACTCATAAGCATCCCTTTTTTATTATCATCGTGTGATTCTGATAATCAGGTTGCTAAATATGACCTTGATGACAGGGTTGATCAAACTCAGACTAAAAGTAAACATATACACCGTAAAAGAGAAAATGTCTTAATTTTTGGCTTTGATTTACGTGCCAGTCCACAAGAAGATGCTCGTCAGTACCTGCCATTTTTAAAATATCTGGAAAGGGAAACGGGTTATAAATTTAAATTACATTTTACGCCCACTAATAAAGATATCGTGGATGATATTGGTCAGAATCATGTTCAATTTGCGGCACTTGGCGCGGTATCATTTTTACAGGCTAATACTCAATATGGGGTGATTCCGTTAGTGAGGGGAGTTAACCTTGAGGGTAAGGCTGAGTATCAATCGGTTTTTGTGGTGGCTCCGAAGAGTAAAGTTAAAACAATAACAGACGTTAAAGGGAGACGTTTGGCCTTTGGTTCTCGTACTTCCACGCAGGGACACTTAATCCCGCGGATTGAGTTAAGCAAAAAAGGGATTAGTTTAGAACAACTTGCTAGTTCAATTTATACGGGATCCCACCAAAATTGTGCTAACTCTGTGATTTCAAATAAATCTGATATCTGTTCCATGCAAGATACCTTGGCTAAAGTTATGGTAAATCAGGGGTTGCTACGTATTATCCATACATCAAATTATTATCCCTCAAGTGGTATTGCCGCTAACTGCGATGTTCCAGCTGAAATAGTCGATAAAGTTAAGCAGGCATTGCTTAATTTTAAACCGCAAGGAAAAGATAAAAAAGGCCTGTATAACTGGGAAAGAACTGAAATGCCTTTGGGATTTACTATGGCTAATATTGATGATTATCGTGAGTTACGCAAATGGTCAACTCAGTTAGGGTTTATTCAAACGCCTAAAGAAACAGGAAAATAATAAATGACTCTGACTAACAAACTTTTATTGTTAGTGGTTGGTGTCATCACTTTGACACTTGTTGGTAGTTATTATTTTCAGAGCAGACAAATTCGCCACCACCTTGAAAAAAGTCAGCTGGAATGGGTGGAAACGCTTACTCGCAGCCTGAGTGAAGGTATTGCCAAAGATTCGATTAATGGTAACAAAATTCCTGTTAGAGAAGTGTTACTTCGTATCGTAAAGGATGAAACCATAGAGTTTGCCTATGTTACAGATATGAATGGCGAATTATTTGCTCATTCTTTTGACAAAGGTTTCCCACGTTTTTTATTCGAAAATTTATTTCACCATACTGAAACGATTAATAGCTCTCACTTTAATCATAAATATTTAACGAAGCAGGGCGAGATTATTGAATTTGATGCCCCGTTAATCAAAGGATTAACGGCACGTATTCATTTGGGTATCAATCAAACGGAAGTAACTGGCCTAATCAACAAACTTTCCCGTGATCTATTCTGGTTTATCAGTTTACTTGGAGTGCTGGCATTTGCTATTGCCTTTTTAATAGGTAGAAGAATCAGTTTACCTCTAAGTTCATTTTCACAAAAGTTACTTGATTATAATCATAGCCAGGATAAAAAATTTCCAAAAATTCATACA
Organism: uncultured Thioalkalispiraceae bacterium; assembly: GCA_964605385.1. GTDB lineage: Bacteria > Pseudomonadota > Gammaproteobacteria > UBA6429 > Thiohalophilaceae > JAGLTQ01. Next base: position 97,532 of record CAZSCK010000001.1, on the reverse strand, counting down.
TCAGATCCAGATGTCAACAATCTTGTTAGCGTATTTGAAAATGTTATTAATGAGCAGAGAAAAGCAGAAGAAGAACTTCAAAAATCTCAACAACGCTTATTACTGCATCGTCAATTAAGCCCTATAGGTATTATTGAATGGAGCACTGATTTCAGAGTTGTTGACTGGAATCCGGCAGCAGAAAAAATATTTGGTTTTAGTAAAGATGAAGTCGTTGGGCATCATATAACAGAAAATATATTGCCTGAGAGTGCCAGTGCGCATGTTAATAATATCTGGAAAGAGCTGATTGCTAACAGAGGAGATGGTCATAGCATTAATACAAATATTACCAAAGAGGGAAAAGAAATAACCTGCGAATGGAGTAATACGCCTTTGGTTAATGAAGAGGGCAAGGTAGTGGGAGTGGCTTCGTTTGTGGAGGATATAACTCATCAACAGCAACAAGAAGAAATATTAAGGCGTACACAAAAAATGGATGCGTTAGGTAAACTCACTGGCGGCATCGCACATGATTATAATAATATGCTGGGCGTTATTTTGGGTTATACAGAGTTGTTACAGATGGGGTTAAATGAGCAGCCTGAATTACTTGACTACATTAGCGAAATTCAACACGCAGGTGAACGTGGTGCAAAGCTGACAAAGAGATTGCTCGGGTTTTCTCGTCAGAAAGCATCTTTAGCAACTGAAGTAGATCTAAATTATTTGCTTAAAGACAATCAGGATATGCTGGAAAAAACCCTCACGGTTCGCATTAAGCTTATATTTGATTTAATCGATGATGTTTGGCCGATATCAGTTGATATAAGTGATTTGGAAGATATGATGTTGAATATGAGCATCAATGCTATGCATGCAATGAGCGAAGGTGGCCGGTTAACGTTTGTAACTCGAAATGAACATCTACTATTATATGATGCACAACAACTGGGTGTGGATGAAGGTGATTATGTTATTTTAACTGTTACTGACACAGGTTGTGGTATGGACAGCGAAACAGAGAGTCATGTTTTTGAACCGTTTTATTCTACCAAAGGAAGTGAGGGAACGGGACTGGGCTTAAGCCAGGTTTATGGATTTGTAACGCGCAGTCAGGGTGCAATTAAAGTTTACTCTGAACTCGAACACGGAACACGTTTCGCCATTTATTTTCCTCGTTTCAAGAAGAAACAAATAAAAGCAGAGAGTGCTGTCACAAAAGCTGATAAGTCAGAATTCCATGGTTCTGAAACTTTGTTGGTTGTTGATGATGAAAGATCATTGGTAAGATTAATGAAAAGTATACTTGAGATTCAAGGTTATACTATTTTATTGGCCAGTAGCGGGAAACAAGCACTTGAAGTATTGTCTTCAAATAAAGTGGATGCTGTTATCACCGATATAATTATGCCTGGAATGGATGGATATGAGTTGGCGAATAAAATTTTACAACGCTATCCAAAAATGAAAATACAGCTGGTCAGTGGTTTTAATGATGATCGGCACCAGGGACAAGTATCTGATGAGTTGCATCAAAAACTGCTCTATAAACCTATAAGCTCCAATGTTTTAATTATGAAAGTTCGTGAAATGCTGGATAGTTAATTTAAAAAAATAATTTATCCTTCCCACACTTTTTGCTAGTTCGTAGTAAAATATAATCTACATTACTTTCATTTCTGAGGAGTTTTAATGTTACTAAAATGGATAGATAGCCTGGAAATTGCGATAGCGCTGGATGAGGCCCATCCTGATGTGGATCCTCAATGGGTTCGATTTACTGATTTGCATGAATGGATCTGTCAACTGAAAGAGTTTGATGATGAGCCGCAAAATTCAGGAGAGAAAATCCTCGAAGCCATTCAGCTAGCTTGGATCGATGAGAAGGATTAGGAGTTCAATTTCTCTATTAATCCGGTCATTGTGACAACTGCACGGAGAAGGTGAAACCAGAGGTTGAGAAGCTGGCTTGGGCCATGTAGGAGAGGAGCTGTTGCCGAGGAAGATCGTAGTAATCTCACGATTAATAGCACTTTTCCGGAGATTACTTCGGCATAAAAGAGCATGCCTCGTAATAACGGTATATACCCATTAAAAAGCCTTAATATCCCCAAAAATAGCAGAGTTTTGATTGCTTGAAACTTCACCAGACGATAAAATTACCCCCTCAGATATTGGGACGTAAACCCGCGTATTTTCGCGGGTTTATGTTATTTTGTAACCCTAAAATACAGTCCATAATCCCGGACCGGAGTAAATATACATGTCCCAAGAGCGTACCATTTCAATTATTAAACCTGACGCAGTTGCTAAAAATGTAATTGGTGAAATATACAGCCGTTTTGAAAAAGCAGGTTTGAAAATTGTAGCAGCTAAAATGATGCAGCTGAGCGAAGAAAAAGCCGGTGAATTCTATGCGGTACACAAAGAACGTCCATTCTATGGTGAACTCGTTGCTTTCATGACTTCAGGCCCTGTGATGATTCAGGCTTTAGAAGGCGAAGATGCAATTGCTAAAAACCGTGAAGTAATGGGTGCAACCAATCCTAAAGAAGCAGCCGCTGGAACTATCCGTTCTGATTTCGCAGATTCGCTAGATGAAAATGCGGTACATGGTTCAGATGCCTCTGAGACTGCAAAAGCTGAAATTGCTTTTTTCTTTTCAGATGATGAACTTTGCCCGCGTCTTCGTTAATATTAAAATTAAGATTAAATTCTAATGGAAGTTAAATTGCAAAAGCATGAAAAGGTGAACTTGCTGAACTTTGATCGGCAAGGACTCGAAAAGTATTTTACCGATTTAGGTGAAAAGCCTTTTCGTGCTGCGCAATTATTAAAATGGATTTATCAGTTTGGTGTGGATGATTTTTCTGAAATGAATAATTTCAGTAAATCATTGCGTGAAAAGCTGACAGAAATAGCAGAAATAAAATTTCCGGAAATTGTTACCGAACAACATTCAGATGATGGCACCATTAAATGGTTGTTGCGTCTTGATAGCGGTAACAGTATTGAAACGGTTTATATTCCTGAAAGTACGCGTGGCACTTTGTGTATTTCATCCCAGGTAGGCTGTGCATTGGAATGCAGTTTTTGTTCAACTGCAAAACAAGGTTTTAATCGAAACCTGACAACAGCAGAAATTATTGCTCAAGTTGTTATTGCTAACCGTGCACTTAAATGTATTCCTCGAAATGAACGAGTTATTTCAAACATTGTTTTGATGGGAATGGGTGAACCATTACTTAATTTTGATAATGTTGTTGCAGCAATGAATATCATGCTTGAAGATAATGCCTATGGCTTATCTAAACGCCGTGTAACATTAAGTACCTCTGGTGTAATACCCGCATTAGATCGACTTAAAGAAGTGAGTGAAGTCAGTCTTGCACTTTCATTGCATGCACCTAACGATGAACTGCGTAATGAATTAGTGCCAATTAATCGAAAGTATCCAATTAAAGAATTACTCGAGGCGTGTAAACGTTACGTTTCAGGCGAAACAAAACGAAAAGTCACTGTTGAATATGTTTTGTTAGATGGCGTTAATGATAAACCAGAACACGCACGTCAACTGGTTAAATTATTAAAAGATTTTCCGTGCAAAATAAATCTTATTCCGTTTAATTCTTTCTCTGGTAGTGGTTACGCCACGTCTTCAATAGAAGCGATTGAACGTTTTAGAAATATAGTGGTAAAGGGTGGTTTGCTGACTACAATGCGTAAAACACGTGGCGAAGATATTGATGCCGCATGTGGTCAATTAGCCGGAAAGGTATTAGATAAAACTAAACGTAGTGCACGTCGTCAAGAGAAAAACGCAATTTCAACAAGGAGAGCAGTATGAGAACAGTGTTCCATGTAACAGGTTTGTTGTTTTTACTCATAGTTTCAGGCTGTGCTGCAAAAACAGAACGATTTGGCGTTGATTATAAAAAAGCCTCAGTTGCCAACGCTGAACTCGGTGTTGCTTATTTAGCACGTGGCAAATATAAAATTGCAATGAATAAGCTGAAAAAAGCACTGGCGTTTGATGATGATAATGCCAATGCTCATCATTATATTGCGGAACTTTATCGTCGTTTAGAACAAAATAATTTAGCTCGTGAACATTTTAGAAAAGCAATGAAATTAGATGATGAAGATTCTGCGATTAAAAACAATTATGCAATATTTTTATGTGGCTCAGGTTCTTATAAAAAAGGCATGGCACTTTTAAATAAAGTATTGCTTGATCCTTTATATAGTAATAAAGGACAAGCTTATGAAAATATGGGCTTGTGTACAGAGAAAGGTGGCAACATTTATCAGACTGAAAAATTCTTCAGTACAGCTTTAAAATTCGATAAAAATTTACCTGCTGCTTTATTGGGCTTGGCGCAAATATTTTTTGATAAACAAAAGATTTCTGTTGCAAGCTCTTATTTAGAAAGACATAAAAATCTTGCTCGCCCATCATCTCAAAGCTTATGGTTGGAATTGTTGATTTCTCGTAAAAAAGGGTTGAAAGGTCAGGCTGGAAGCCTTGCTTTAAAGTTAAAACAATTTTTTCCTGAGTCACGAGAAGCTGCTTTGTTAAAAAAATTAAAAATACGTTAAAAATAATAAATATAGAGTGAAAAAATAAAAAACTGTGGCTAAGTTAATACAAGCAATTCGAGGCATGAATGATATCTTGCCTGAACAAACGCCTTACTGGCAGTATGTTGAAAATACCTTTAGACAACTAATGCAATCTTATGGTTACCAGGAAATAAGAATGCCTATCGTTGAAAGTACAGGGCTATTTAAACGCTCGATTGGTGAAGTTACCGATATTGTTGAAAAAGAAATGTATACCTTTGAAGATCGTAATGGCGATAGTTTAACGCTGCGTCCGGAAGGTACTGCAAGTTGCGTACGCGCAACTATGCAACATGGTTTATTGCACAATCAAATACAACGTTTATGGTATAGCGGTCCTATGTTCAGACATGAACGACCACAGAAGGGACGTTACCGTCAATTTCACCAGTTCGGTGTTGAAGCTTTCGGTCTTGCCGGGCCGGATATTGATGCGGAACTTATATTGATGTCAAATCGCTTATGGCAAAAGTTAGGTATGAGTGATGATGTGATGCTTGAGTTAAATTCATTAGGTTCATCTGCTGCACGACAGGAATATCGTGAAGTATTAGTGAAATATTTTGAAGCTCATCAGTCAGAACTTGATGAAGATAGCCTGCGTCGTTTGCACACGAATCCATTACGTATTTTGGATAGTAAAAACCCGGAAATGCAGAAATTAAATGAGAATGCACCGAAGTTAATTGATCATCTGGATGCTGAATCAAAACAGGACTTTGAAGCCTTATGTAAAACACTTAATGATGCTGGCGTGAGTTATAAAATTAATCCCCGGCTGGTACGTGGTTTGGATTATTACAGTAAAACCGTATTTGAATGGGTAACGGATAAATTAGGTGCGCAAGGAACAGTTTGTGCGGGCGGTCGCTTTGATGGTTTGGTTGAACAATTAGGTGGTAAGGCAACCCCTGCAATTGGTTTTGCTTTAGGTATTGAACGTTTAATTGAATTACTGGAAATTCCAGAAGATGTACAACGTGACAATAATTTAAACGCTTATTTAGTCCTGGTGGGAGATGCAGCCTTAGCAAAGGGAATGCCTTTATCTGAAAAGTGGCGTAATGAAATACCGGGATTAAAACTACAGGTTCATTGTGGTGGTGGAAGTATAAAAAGTCAGATGAAAAAAGCTGATAAAAGTGGCGCGAATATCGCTTTTATTTTAGGTGATGATGAATTAGAAAAGAATGTAATAACAGTAAAATATTTACGTGAAAAGAAAGAGCAAGAAGTGATTGGGCTCGATAAAGTTACAGGTTATTTAAAGAATAATATATAAATCATTAGATTATTTTGGAGTTAAAAGTGGACGTTTATAAAACTGAAGAAGAACAAGTTCAGGCAATAAAACAATGGTGGAAAGAGAATTCTGTTTCATTAATAGCCGGTATTGTTATCGGTGTTGTGGTGTTAGCAGGTTATAAATACTGGTCTGAGAGTAAACAAAATCAGGCGCAACAAGCATCAGTGATTTACAATCAGATTTTATCTGATTCGAATGATAAAACTAAAAACACTGAAACTTTAAAAGCGGATTACTCTGCTACACCTTATGCTGCGTTAGCGGCTTTATTGTTAGCAAAAGATAATGTGAATGCAAATGAAATTGACAAAGCCATTTCACAATTGAAATGGGTGGTTGGTAACAGCAATGATGAAGGTGTTCAACATCTTGCTCAACAACGTTTAGCAAGAGTGTATTTATCTCAAAATAATATTGAATCTGCTGAAGCTTTAATTAAAGGTGTAACCGCGAATGGGTTTTCTAGTAGTTATAACGAAATACGTGGTGATATTAATTTAGCGAAAAAACTCCCGGTGCAAGCGAAAGAAAATTATCGTCTTGCATTGTCTTCTTTAGTTCCAGGTGATCAGCGTTATGACATTATTAAAATGAAGCTGGATGATTTAACTCAAGCAAATAAGGTTAAATAAAAGTGAGACTTATTCCTGTAGTTACAGTATTTTTTCTTTTGGTTAGTTGTGGTAGCTCACCTACATCAGTGCTACCTCCTGTTGAGTTAACACCTCTAACAAATAAAATTGACATCTCCCGGCAGTGGAAGTTTACTGTGGGTGAAGGTGTAAGTGATTTTTATTTGAAACTGAAACCTGTTTTTAATAAAAACACTGGATACGTTATTGATTATAAAGGACACCTGCAAGCTTTTACTATTAAGAATGGAAAACAACTTTGGGACGTTGATCTCAATATACCCGTATCCGGTGGTTTAACTTTAGCCGACAAAAAACTATTTTTTGGTACGAGTAAAGGTGAAGTTGTTGCGCTTGAGCTAGGGAAACACGACCCAGTAAATCAAGATTTAAAAAATATTAAAGAATTATGGCGCACACAATTAAGCAGTGAAATATTATCTCGTCCTGCAATCGCGCATGGCATTCTTGTTGTTAAAACAATTGATGGCCGTGTTTACGGTTTAAATGCAGATAACGGTAATCAAAATTGGGTATATGATCGTTCAGTACCACGTTTAACTTTACGCGGTAGCAGTTCAGCATTAATCGTGAATGACATTGTTATCTCTGCATCAGATAGTGGAAAACTTTCAGCTATAAGCTTAAAGAATGGGAAGCTGTTATGGGAATCAACTATCGCCGTTGCTAAAGGACGCAATCAGTTAGAGCGTGTTATCGATATGGATATTGATCCTGTTATTGTTGACGATGTTATTTATGTTGCTGGTTATCAAGGTCGTATTGCTGCTGTAAAAATTGGTTCTGGTCAATTAATCTGGAGTCGTGACTTTTCATCGTATTCAGGTCTTCATGTTGATGCATATCGAGTTTACGTAACAGATGCAGTGGGGCAGGTGTGGGCTTTAAATCGCTATAATGGCTCTACCCTCTGGCGTCAGGATAAGTTATTACGTCGACGATTGACTGCGCCAGAAGCATACGATAATTATATTGTTGTTGGTGATTATGATGGTTTTCTACACTGGTTAAACCGTGAAGATGGAAAAATAGTTGCAAGAAAACAGATAAATCAAAGTGATATTTTTATTGATGACGAAGAGATAGATAAAGAGCTAGCCTTACTTTTCAGTAAGAATAATAACATTTTAGTTAAACCTTTACTGGTTAATGGTCTACTGCTTTCACTTGATCGATCTGGTCATTTAGAAGCTTTTAAAATAGAGAAAAAATAATTCACCATGAAACCTGTAATCGCTTTAGTTGGACGTCCCAATGTCGGTAAGTCAACATTATTTAATCGTTTGACTCGAACTCGTGATGCGCTGGTTGTTGATCAGCCGGGTATGACGCGTGATCGAAAGTATGGCGATGGCAAGTTAGGTGACATCCCTTATATCGTTATTGATACGGGTGGTTTAAGTGGTGAAGTCGAAGGACTTGATGGCTTAATGGCTGCACAGTCGTGGCTGGCTGTCGAAGAAGCAAATATTATTTTATTCATGACAGATGCCCATGATGGGCTGATGCCTATGGATGCCGAAATTGCAAAACGCTTACGCAATACCGGTAAGAAAATTATTCTTGTTGTAAATAAAATTGATGGCTTACATGCTGAAGTTATTATCGCTGAGTTTTTTGCATTAGGTTTAGGTGAGCCACAACCTATAGCTGCTTCTCAAGGCCGTGGTGTGACAGCTCTTATTGAATCATCACTTGCAGAACTACCAGAACCGGAAGATGAGTTAGGTGTGATCGCAGGAATTAAAATTGCGATTGTTGGTCGACCTAATGTTGGTAAATCAACACTGGTTAATCGTATTTTAGGTGAAGAACGCGTTGTTGCTTATGATATGCCTGGTACAACACGCGACAGTATTTATCTTCCCTTTGAGCGTGATGGTCAGCAATACACGATTATTGATACTGCGGGTGTAAGAAAACGCGGTAAAGTACATGAAGTTGCTGAAAAATATAGTGTAATTAAAGCGTTACAAGCTATCCAGGATGCTAATGTTGTTATTATGGTATTGGATGCTCAAGATACGATTAGTGAGCAAGATGTAACATTATTGGGTTACATCATGGATGCAGGTCGAGCTCTTGTTATCGCCATTAATAAATGGGATGGGCTTGAGGAAGATCAAAAAGATAAAATAAAAACAGAGCTGGATTATAAACTACCATTCTTAAGTTTTGCCAAGAAAAAATATGTTTCAGCATTACATGGAACGGGTGTTGGTGATTTATTTGGTTATGTTCAAACCGCTTATAACTCTGCAATGGCTGAGTTCTCAACACCGAAATTAACAAAGCTGTTAGAGTATTTAGTACAGCAACATCAGCCACCGATTATACATGGGCATAGAATTAAACTTCGTTATGCACACCAGGGTGGTAAAAACCCACCGATTATCGTTATTCATGGTAATAAAACAGACGATGTTCCCGCGAGTTATAAGCGTTATCTATTTAATGCTTTCCTTAAACGTTTAAACTTACACGGTACACCGATTCGGATTGAATTTAAAACAGGTGATAATCCGTTTAAAGACAGAAAGAATAAGAATAATCTTACTCGTCGTCAGCAGGCTAAAAGAAGACGGATGATGAAGCACGTAAAATAGAACACTGCACGAATAGTGAGTCAACAGATAACGGCGTTTACCCTCTAAATTATTTCAATGAGGGGCACGAAGAAAAACCAACTCAAAATACTCACTTACTACGTGTAAGCTCCGTTTTTTCGTTAGTTTTTGCCTTGTTCTCTATTGACTCACTATCCGTGCAAAGTCCTATTGATTTTGTATCTTTATTTTAAATCAACACCCTTTAGGTAAAAGAGACGTTGTTTTTCCACTTAAGTAATAAGCGAATAACCCCAACCATTCTTTAGTTGCGATAGTTAATGAATTTAAGTTTCCTAGCACATTAAAATCTATTCTAAGTAAATCCCCTTTTTTGGTTGAATGATCAACGGGGTAGGGAATAACAGGCCATTTTGCTTTACAGAAAATACCAACAGAGCGAGGCATGTGCCAGCTTGTTGTAATTAATATCCAGTTTTTATTTTGTGTTGGTTTTATTATTTTTTTACTGAAAACCGCATTTTCATAAGTGTTTCTTGATTCGCGTTCAAAGACTATTTTATTAACATCAAGCCCTTGTTGCTGGAATAATTTTTTTGCAACATCGGCGGTTTTATATTCTTGTTTGCTTAAGCTTCCTGTACCACCGGTAAAAACAAGTTTAGCATTAGGATATTTTCGTGCTAAAAACATAAACATTAAATTACGTTCTGCTGCTCCTCCCATTTCAACTTGATTCCATAATTGTGAACCTTCGGCATCTTCCGCACCACTTAATACAATAATGCCATCAATCTTTTCAGGGAGAGCCGGGTTAGTTTGAAATCGAGATTCCAAGGGGTAAAGCAACCATTCCCCGATAGGCATAAAGGCAATAAAAAGAAGTAGCCCCGTTGTAATGGTGAGTAATATTTTTGCCAGTTGTTGTTTGCCAAGATAAAGCAATATCAGACTAACAAGCATCAGTATGAGTAATAAGCTATCTGGAGAAATTAGCAGCCAGATCAGTTTTGATATGTAGAAAAAAAGAGTATCCATGAGTTTCAATAATTTATTTTAGTTAAAAAGTTTTTCCAATTAAGATTGGCTTGAGTGTGTTCTAATTTTATTTGTTGACCAACTTCATTTTCATACCAGCCTTCACTGTATTCAAGTGGCTCAACGCTGTAGCCCCACCATGCACCATTGGCATCTTGTGCTTTCCATTTAACCCAGTGTGGTAGTTCAGAGTTACTTTTGTGTGACATTTCTTGGGATAAACAACTTAGGATCAACTTTAGTATTATTTAAACTAACAACCCAATGCAGGTGAGGCCCGCTTACTCTACCTGTCATACCAACAGTACCGATACTTTCCCCTTGAATAAGTTTTTGACCTGCTTTGACGTGAGTTTTGTTTAGATGGCAATACATGGTTACTAAGCCTTGTCCATGATCAATAAAGACGGTGTTTCCTGTAAAGAAATAAGAGCCTGTGCGTATCACTGTTCCTTTTGCAGGAGATTTGATATTGCTACCTTGAGGTGCGGCAATATCAAGGCCGGTATGGCGGCGTATGCGTTTTTGTTTATTATAAATACGTTTTAAACCAAATATACTACTAAGACGCCCTTCAACAGGTAAAATAAAATTTGTTTGAATATTGTTGTTTTCACTCCATTTTTTTAATGCAGCAACCATCAAAGGCTTTTCTTTGTAGTGACGTTCAATATCTTTTTTAGTTGGCGAGACCATACGTTTATTTTTAATAGTTATATGGCGAGTTTCATAATCTTTGCTTGCTACTAAAAATGTTTTGTATTTCTTATTGCCCTTGTTATCAACCACACTGATTTTGTGGTTGCCGATTTTTATTTTTAAAGGTAAACCAATGAATGCTTGCCAGCCGGTTCCATTTTTTTTAACTAGAACCCTGTTTTTTTTGAAGAATACTTTTGTAGATTCTGTGAAAGTGCTGTCCAGGTCAACAATCGCTATACCGCCTGGTACGGGGTTTACCGCAGGGTAGTCAGCGAATGTATTAGTGCTAAATAAAGCAATGAGACTTAAAAAAAATAATTTTTTAATCATTATGAATATCTGTAATAGTTGAAAAGAAATGACCCTGATTTAACTCGGTCTTGATTTGTTGCCCACGTTTAACTTTTTTGCTTTGGCTAATAATTGTATTGTTTTCATCTTTAACAATCGCATAGCCACGTTTTAAGGTATGTAATGGACTTAATGCATCCAGAGTGTGAATGAGGTGCTGTAATTTTTGTTTTTTATCCGCTATTGCCTGGTTGCTTGCACGTTGGAAACGTTTGTTTATATTTTCATACCGCAACTTTAATTGTTGAACACGTTGTGAAGGTTCATGCTGTTGAATTCTGGCATCGAACAACTCTATTTTATAACGTGACTTTGACAAAGTGTTTTCTATTGAACGAATATTACGTTGGCTTAATTGACTAATTTTGTTTTGCAGAGCTTGTAAACGCTCTTTAGGATGACGAATACGTTTGGATAACCAATCGAGCTGTTGTTGTTTTTGTTGCAGATTTTTTTGTATTAAATAAACAAAATGAGATTCGATGGATGAGAGTTTTTGTAGTTGTTGATAACGGTCAGGGCTAATAAGTTCAGCTGCTGCAGTCGGTGTTGCTGCGCGTTGGTCGGCAACAAAGTCTGCAATAGTAAAGTCAACTTCATGGCCGATGCCAGTTACAACAGGGATATCAGATTCATATATTGCCCTGGCGACAACTTCTTCATTAAATTCCCATAAATCTTCCAATGCACCACCACCTCGGGCAATGATCAGCACATCGGTTTCTTGTCGTGCATTGGCTTTATTGATAGCGGCGGCAATTTTATTACATGCACCTTTGCCTTGTACTGGAGTAGGGTAAATTATGGTTTTTTGCATTGGAAAGCGACGTTTTAAAGTCGTGAGAATATCGTGAATAGCTGCACCACTCGGTGAAGTTATAATGCCAACACGCGTTGCTGTTTCGGATATCTCTTTTTTATGTGCGGCATCAAACAAACCTTCATCAGCAAGTTTATTTTTTAACAGCTCAAATTGCCGTCTTAACGCACCGTCACCCGCTTCTTCCATATGCTCAATAATAAGCTGGTAATCACCGCGGGGTTCGTAGAGACCAATGCGAGCTCGAACCAGTACTTGTTTGCCATTTGCAGGGAGAACCTTGACCAGCTGGTTTCGATTTTTAAACATTGCACATTTAACCTGCGCGGCTTCATCTTTAAGTGAAAAGTACCAATGGCCGGAAGCAGGACGTGCAAAATTGGAAAGTTCAGCTTCAATCCACAATAAGGGAAATCCTGTTTCTAATACGGTACGGACTTCCCGGTTTAAACGCGAAATGGTATAAATGTTGCGGCTTTTTGAGATATTGTTGGAAGTAGTATTCATCTTATTCATCTTATTCGTCTTAATTCTAAGCTGAATAATAAATCAAATTAAATAATTATTAGAGTATTGAGACAAAAAAAAGCCGGGATATTCCCGGCTTTTTTTATATTAAACTATCGCTACTTCTATAGAATTTAGAAACGAAGTTTAACATTTTTTTGCTCATGGTATTGAGCAACAGCATTTTTAGCTTGTCTTTCTGCTTTACCAGCTAATTTAACTGCTTTATCAAAATCACCTTTGCCTTTTGCTTTACGGGCTTTTTTAATGAATTTGGCAGTATTTTTCCATTCATTATTTACCTTTTTAGCTGCACCATTTGCTGTCATAGCAGCTTTGATAGCCATATTTGCATCACTAAGTGATTTAGTTGGTGCTGATTGACAAGCGGCTAAAGATAGAGCCAGTGCGCAAGCTACTGCAAGCTTAATAATTGTTTTCATGTTGCTCCTCCAAAAGGAATTTAAATTAGTTACTACATCTTATCTGAGTATAATTGGCATATAATCAGATCATTATGAAGTTAGGTGGTCAGTTTTTAATTGGGTATATTCCCGTGACCTGCGTCCATTATGCGTATTGTGTTACATCTTGGCAACTGTCTAGAGCGATAAAAATGGATAAATATGCAGATGATTTTATAGATAAATATGAGTAGGCATTTACCAAATTCCAAAAAATCTTTATAATTCGGCGTTTTACACCACTTCTCAAACCATATTGGAAGCCTCTGATTATGCTAAGAATTGCCCAAGAAGCCCTCACTTTTGATGATGTTTTACTTTTACCTGCCCACTCTAAGGTTTTACCGAAAGAAGTGCAGTTAAAAACACGCCTGACAAAGGATATTGAACTTAACATCCCTCTAATATCCGCCGCAATGGATACGGTAACAGAAGCCCGTTTAGCAATTGCGATGGCACAGGAAGGTGGTATTGGCATTATTCACAAGAATATGGACTATAAAAGCCAAGCTGAGCATGTTCGCCAGGTGAAAAAGTATGAAAGTGGGGTAATTAAAGATCCTTTAACGGTAACGCCTGAAACCAGTATTCGTGATGTTATTGAATTAACTTACGCAGAAAATATTTCTGGAGTGCCTGTCGTCAGCGGTGATGAGCTAGTGGGTATCGTGACTAGCCGCGATTTACGTTTTGAGACCCAATTTGATAACCCTGTGTCGAGTATTATGACGCAAAAAGAACATTTGGTGACGGTTAAGGAAGGTGCAGAAAAAAAGGAAATTCTGTCCTTATTACATGAAAATAGAATAGAAAAAGTCCTTGTTGTTGATGATAAATTCCATCTTCGGGGCCTTGTTACCGTAAAAGATATTCAAAAAGCCTCTGAGTACCCGAATGCTTGCAAGGACAGTCAAGGCCGCTTACGTGTTGGAGCGGCTGTCGGTGTTGGCGCAGGTACAGAAGAACGTGTAACGGCACTGGCTGAAGCGGGTGTTGACGTCATTATTGTTGATACGGCGCATGGTCATTCGCAAGGTGTGCTTGACCGCGTGGCCTGGGTGAAGAAAAATTTCCCACAAGTACAAGTTATTGGTGGAAATATCGCCACTGCAGAAGCAGCAAAAGCGTTAGCAGAAGCGGGAGCCGATGCGGTAAAAGTGGGCATTGGTCCAGGCTCAATTTGTACTACTCGTATTGTATCTGGTGTGGGTGTGCCTCAAATCACTGCTGTATCGAATGCTGTTGAAGCACTTGAAGGTACCGGTATCCCTGTTATTGCCGATGGTGGTATTCGTTATTCGGGCGATATTGCAAAAGCATTAGTGGCCGGTGCGCATGCCATTATGATTGGTTCAATGTTTGCCGGTACAGAAGAGTCTCCCGGTGAAGTTGAGCTTTATCAGGGGCGCTCATATAAATCTTACCGTGGAATGGGTTCGTTAGGCGCGATGACCACACGTCATGGTTCAAGTGATCGTTATTTCCAGGAAGGTAGTGAAGCCGACAAATTGGTTCCAGAGGGTATTGAAGGTCGAGTACCATTCAAAGGTTCAATGTCTCCGGTTATTAACCAGCTATTGGGTGGTATTCGCTCGAGTATGGGCTACACCGGTTGTGCGACTATTGAAGATATGCGTACTAAACCTGAATTTGTACGCGTTACCAATGCGGGCATGGCAGAAAGTCATGTTCATGATGTGACAATTACCAAAGAAGCGCCAAATTACCGCGTGTAACTATATGTAAAAAGTATTCCATTAGTTTCATGCTATAAAATAAAAGCCCGTATTTGAAAAAGTACGGGCTTTTTTAGTTTTTGATTAGAAAGGATTTAGATACTAAAATTCTATTATTAAGTCTTAGTTCAAGCTTGTATTGATGATTACTAACCCCCTTTGTTGGTAAATCAACTTCAAAAAAGTGTTCGCCGGATTGATTGCTGAGCACAACAGGTTTTCGTGCAACCGTTATTCTTTTAGTAATATTAAATAATGTGACGTCTAGCCATGTTGTTTTTGGATCGAAATTTATAAAGTTAAAACCAACATATAATGTTTTTTTAAGTTTTAAAGTTAAATTAGCAGGGTTGTTTGGTATTAAACTTTTTATTGTTGCGTGACTTAATTTTAGTGTTTCAATTTTTGGTGCTAGCGCATCTAAAGCATCATTAAGTTTTAATTGAACATTAGCCAGTAAAGATGAGCGTCCATAACGTTGTATGGCAGCGTGTAAGTATTTTTTTGATACTTTCAGATTACCTTTGTGTATCTCGGTTGTTATCTTTTTTGCGAGCAGTTGATGAATGTTTTTCAAACCCGCCTTCGCTTGTAAATTATTTTTTTCTTTTTTCAGGATTGATGTGTAAATATCATAAGCATTATAAGCTTGAGGATTTATTAGCTGGCTGGCAGCTTCATATTTTTTAGCTTGCTTATAGAGTGATGCAATATTTTTATTATATTTTATGGTTTCTTTTAGCTGTTGACGTTTTTCAATTAAAGTCGGGTTGTTTAATGCCCCAATTGCTTCCTCAACCATAAGTATCGCGTTATGAATATTGCCTTGTTTTTGTAGTTGTGTGGTTTTTTCAAGATATGAGTTAACAATTTTTTCTATGAAGTTTTTTGCATCTTCATTATCAGGAGAAAGTGCTAATACTTTATTTATTTCACTAAGCGCATTCTGCTTGGTTGGTTTACTTAGTGCTCCCGCTTTGAAATATTTTTCTGCTTTAATAAAATGATTATTAATTCGTTCTAAAAAAGCAACTTTTCTTTCTAAGCGAATAAAACGTTTGTTTTTAGTTGCTCGTGGGAAACTTTGTTTTATTAAAATAATATATTGGCGAGCAAGTGCAGTATCTTCAGTGGCAAAGGCCAGGCGAATCTGTTTTATAACCCATTCTCGTAAATCTTTTAAGCCCTGACGTGCAACGGAATTTTTTTTATCCTGTAAAAGTAAATCTTTATAAATAGTTGCAAGTTCAACTGCATTTTTCGGGTTATTTTCTAACCCTTCTTTTAATAAGGTAAGCCGGTCTTTTTCAGGTAGTTTCTCTATTGCAGGTTGATCTGTTTTATTTTTAACATCATGTTCGTCTGAGTTAGGGGGGGGAGATGAAATTACTGTTACTTTTGGGTTAGTAATTATTATAGGTTTTTCATTTTCTAATTTTTTAGCCCAATATTCACTGTATGATTTTGGGAATAGCTTAGGAAAAGCTTTGACAATTTTTGGTAAAGCTTTATAACCCCAAAATTGAGTGAGTTCTTTTTGCTTTTCATTTGCTGCCAAAATCATTGTTGATATTAATAACAAGAAGAGAAGATTTCTTCTTCGTGTACTATTTGTTTTTATCTCATTGATTTCTTGAACGGTGTTAAGTTTGTTGTGTGAAGGGAACACAAGATTAGGAACCTTTCTTTTTTTACTAATAACAACATCGCTAACTTGTGTTTCAGCACTATGATCTGCTCCAGCATTTTTAAAAATAGTTGCCTGAGTATTTATACTTTCAAGCTGTTCAGGATTTAGTTTATTTAAAGCAGCAATCAGCTCACTTGCTTTTTGATAACGGTGTTGTGGTTGTTTAGATAAGCAGTGGTTAATAATTGGTTGAAATATTTCAAGTCCGCCTGGTAACAATGGAATAGGAGCGGTAAGGTGTTTAATGCCAACAGCTATAGCTGAATCTGCATCAAAAGGTAAGTGGCCTGCCAGTAATTGAAATAAAACAACGCCAAGGCTGTAAATATCAGAACGATGATCTACCTTAAGACCTTTTGTTTGTTCTGGACTCATAAAGTGAGGAGTACCAATTGCCTTGCCTGTTTGAGTCATGCCCTGAGTAACATCATCACCATGTGCAATACCAAAGTCCATGAGGATGACTCGATTATCAGATTGGTGAATCATGATGTTTTCAGGTTTAACATCACGGTGGACAATGCCTTTTTTGCCAACAAAATCCAACGCACTGGCCACATCTTTAACAATGCGCAATGCTTCTTCGCGTGAGATAGTATCTCTTAGTTGTTTTAGATCTTTGCCTGGAATATATTCCATCGACATATAGTGATATTTGCCCTGCTTGCCAGCATCATAAACGGTTACAATATTAGGATGGTTTAATTGGCTAACAATTCTTGCTTCGCGCAGAAATCGTTTTGAAAACTGCTCATCATCTGCAAGGTGAGGGGAAAGTACTTTTAATGCTACTTCACGACCAAAACTTTCCTGAATAGCTAAATAGACATGCGCCATTCCACCGTGCCCGAGTTCACGCAGGATTTTATAGCCGGGTATTTTAATTTCAGGCTGCATATCGTCAATCGTAGCGGATTGTGCATTAAGTTTCTGCGTTGTCGGGTCCAATTCTGCTTCCACTTCTAATTATAAGTTTGGGGAGATCAAATATTCGTTTTATAATGAGTCTATTTACAGGTTATCGACCAAACTGAGAAATATATTAGAATTATGCTCTCTATTCTGAAAATATGTATCTCTCAGTGAAAAGTGGCTTTCTTATTAGAATATCTCCAATATGATATGCACTGTAGAGCCATCAAACCCTTGATTTTAATTAGGTTTTGCCTGATCATTGGCAGCCTTTTATTAGCGTAACCTCAACTAGCAGAGAAACCACCCATGTCCATGGATATCCATTCTGATCGTATATTAATTCTTGATTTTGGCTCGCAATATACCCAACTTATCGCCAGGCGTGTTCGTGAAGCCGGCGTTTATTCAGAACTCTACAGCTGGGATATTTCGGCGCAGGAAATTCGGGATTTTAAGCCGACCGGTATCATTCTTTCTGGTGGCCCGGAAACCACTACAGCAAGTGACGCTCCAAGTGCAGAACAAGTGGTTTTCGAGTTAGGTATTCCCGTTTTAGGTATTTGTTACGGCATGCAAACCATGGCAATGCAGCTGGGTGGAAAAGTTGAAAATGCGGATCATCATGAATATGGTTACGCTAAAGTTCGCGCTCGTGGACATACTGCTTTATTAAAAGATATTGAAGATGAAGTGAGTGAAGAAGGATATGGTTTATTAGATGTCTGGATGAGCCATGGCGATCATGTTATTGAAATGCCTGAAGGTTTTAAACTCATGGCTTCAACCGAAAATGCACCTATTGCCGGTATTGCCGATGAAGAACGACAATTCTACGGTTTACAATTTCACCCTGAAGTAACACACACCAATCAAGGTCAACGTATTATTGAACGCTTTGTTCATGAAATTTGCGGTTGCAAAAACTTATGGACAGCCGATAATATTATTGAAGAAAACATTAAAAAGATTCAAAAAGATGTAGGTAGTGATGAAGTTATTTTAGGTTTGTCCGGTGGTGTAGATTCTTCGGTTGTTGCCGCTTTATTACATAAAGCCATTGGAAAACAACTTACCTGTGTATTTGTTGATAATGGATTGTTGCGTCATCAGGAAGGTGACAATGTGATGGCCATGTTTGCAGAACACATGGGTGTTAAAGTTATTCGTGTGGATGCAGAAGATCGTTTCTTAACTGCATTAAAAGGTGAAGCCGACCCAGAGAAGAAACGAAAAATCATTGGTAACTTGTTTGTAGAAATTTTTGAAGAAGAATCAAACAAACTTTCAAATGCACAATGGTTAGCGCAAGGCACGATTTATCCTGATGTCATCGAATCAGCAGGAGCAAAAACAGGCAAGGCGCATTTAATTAAATCCCATCATAATGTGGGCGGCTTACCTGAGAACATGAAGCTAAAGTTATGTGAACCGTTGCGTGAATTATTTAAAGATGAAGTGCGTAAGCTTGGTGTTGAGCTCGGCTTACCTTATGACATGGTTTATCGTCATCCATTCCCCGGGCCCGGTTTAGGTGTTCGCATACTGGGTGAGGTACATAAAGAATATGCTGATATATTACGTTTAGCGGATCATATTTTTATTGAAGAACTTTATAAATTCGATCTTTATCATAAAATCAGTCAGGCCTTCACTGTATTTTTACCGGTTAAATCTGTGGGTGTAACAGGTGATGGTCGCCGTTATCAGTATGTGGTTGCAATGCGCGCGGTTGAAACGATTGATTTTATGACCGCTCGTTGGGCGCATCTTCCATATGATTTCCTGGGGCATGTATCAAGCCGAATAGTTAATGAAGTTGAAGGTATCTCTCGCGTGGTTTATGACGTTACCGGTAAACCGCCCGGCACGATAGAGTGGGAGTAAACCTGTGTCTGAAGTTGTACTTATTACCATATCGGGTCAGGACCGGGCAGGATTAACCGCTGCGTTAACGGGTATTTTGGCAAGGTATGAAGTTAATGTTTTAGATATTGGTCAGTCCGTTATTCATGAAAGTTTATCCTTAGGTATTTTGATTGAATCACCTGAAGAAAATAAAAATTGTTCAGTTTTTAAAGATGTTTTATTTAAAGCACATGAACTAAATCTGAATGCCCGTTTCACACCTATTTCCAAAGATGAATATGAGCATTGGGTAGATGCTCAGGGTAAAGCAAAACACATTGTTACTTTACTTGGAAGACAAATAACGGCAAGGCATTTAGCGCGTATTACAGCAGTGGTTGCTAATCATGGTTTTAATATTGATCAGATCAGTCGTTTATCAGGTCGCTTGTCCTTATCTAAATCAAAGCATAAATCAGAACCTTCACGTGGTGCTTCTGTGCAATTCTCCTTGAGTGGTGAAGTGCAGGATATTCCTGCCATGCATGCTAAGTTTTTAAATATATCACAAGAACTTGATTTGGATATTGCTGTTCAGGAAGACAACCTTTATCGCCGTAGTCGACGTTTGGTTTGTTTTGATATGGATTCAACATTAATTCAGGTTGAAGTGATTGATGAATTAGCAAAGGCTGCGGGAGTAGGAGAACAGGTTGCAGCGATTACAGAATCTGCTATGCGTGGCGAAATAGATTTTTCAGAAAGCTTCCGTCAGCGCATGGCTTTACTTAAAGGGTTGGATGAATCTGTCTTAAAAGAAATTGCTGAGAGCTTACCGATTACCGAAGGTGCGGCGCGTTTAATTAGTCACCTACGTCACTTCGGTTATAAAATTGCTATTCTTTCAGGTGGCTTCACTTACTTTGCCAATTACTTAAAAGAAAAATTAGGGGTTGATTACGTTTATGCAAATCAACTTGATTTTGAAAACGGTAAACTTACCGGGAAAGTTATAGGCGAAATTATTGATGGCCAAATGAAAGCGAAGTTATTAGTAAAACTTGCTGAAGAAGAGGGTATTAGTACCGAACAGGTTATTGCTGTGGGTGATGGAGCAAATGATTTACCCATGCTCGCGATTGCAGGATTAGGTATAGCATTTCATGCAAAACCCATCGTAAAAGAACAAGCACAACACTCGATAGCCAATCTTGATCTGGATGCGATTTTATATCTACTGGGCATGCGAGACAGGGAGCTAGCTGAACTTGAAAATATAGTAAAATAAATTTACGAGTTGCCCTCCTATGAACGATACTCAAGAACAAAACGATTTAGATATTTTCTGGATGCAACATGCTTTGGAATTGGCAAACCGTGCCGAATCTGAAGGTGAAGTGCCTGTTGGGGCTGTTGTTGTTTATGATGAACAAATTATTGGTGAAGGCTGGAATCGTCCAATCATTGATAGTGATCCAACCGCGCATGCTGAAATCATGGCATTGCGTTCTGCTGCTAAAAAAATCAATAACTACCGATTATTAGATACCACTCTCTATGTCACTCTTGAACCTTGCATTATGTGTAGTGGTGCGATTATCCATTCTCGGGTTAAACGTGTGGTTTACGGTGCTTTTGATCCTAAGGCGGGTGCAGTCAAGAGTGCTTTTACTATTTTAGGAACCGACTGTCTGAATCATAAAGTTGATGTGGAAAATGGAATTTTAGCTGCAGAGTGTGGTCAGATATTGACAGGTTTTTTTAGAAAAAAACGAAAAGAAAAGAAGAGAGGCAAGGAATGCGATTAGCATTTATTTTTATTGTTAGTATTAGCGGCGTTTTATTTGGTTGCAACCAATCCACTAAAACTCTTTATCCTGCTACCGATGTTGAAATGGAATTAAAACAGGTTTCTGAACATATTTATTATGTGCAGGGTAAAGCAGGTATTGCGACAGACAACGAAGGCTTTATTTCTAATGCAGGTTTTATTGTTACTGATGAGGGCGTTGTTGTTTTTGATGCTTTAGGTACACCTTCTTTAGCGGCTTTATTGTTAACGAAAATTCGTAGTGTTACCGATAAACCTGTTATTAAAGTGATCATAAGTCATTATCATGCGGATCACATTTACGGTTTACAGGTATTTAAAGAGCAGGGTGCGAAAATTATTGCACCAATAGGTGTTATGGACTATTTGGCCTCGGCATCAGCAAGTGAACGATTAGAAGAACGTCAATTTTCACTGGAACCCTGGGTGAATGAAAAAACGTATATTGTTACTCCTGATGTGATCATAGATAAAACCATGACATTTAAACATGGTGACATGACCTTTACACTGGATGTGCTCGGTGCAGCACATTCAGATGGTGATTTAACTTTATATGTCGAACCTGATCGCGTTTTATTCTCTGGAGATATTATTTTTGAAGGTCGAGTTCCTTACCTGGGGGATGCAAATACAAAAAAATGGTTGGATACATTAATAAAAATGGAAGTAGGTAAGATTGCGGCTCTTATTCCGGGTCATGGCCCTGCGGCTAAAAACCCAAACCAGGCAATTAGTGCAACACGAAATTATTTAGCGAAAGTTCGCTCAGTTATGGCTGATGCCGTACAAAATTTAGATGACTTTGCAGAAACATACGATAAAACAGATTGGAGTGAGTTTGAAAAATTACCGGCATTTGCAGAAGCAAATCGACGTAATGCCTACCAGGTTTTTTTATCCATGGAAGAAGAGTTACTTAATAAATAAAAAGTTTCATGTTGTCAACACGAAACCATAGTAGCCCGGATGCAGCGCAGCGAAATCCGGGAAAATAGTTAGATGTTTTTCCCTGATTACATTTTATTTCATCCGGGCTACTGTGTACCTTTCACGTTATAAGGCAGGTGAAACGTAAGCCACTTTTGTTGCTTGTTGATTTTCTTTAGCCAGGTGCCAATGCAAAATATCATAATAACTACGAATATTTTCAACATACTTAACGGGCTCATTGCCACGTGCATATCCATATCGTGTATTTTTATACCAGCGTTTACGGCGTAGAAGTGGTAAGCTTTCTTTAACGTCAACCCATTTGTCAGGATTACCGCCACGACGTTTTGTAATTAAACGTGCATCTTGTACATGGCCATAACCAACGTTATAAGCTGCAAGAGTAAACCAAAGTTTGTCTTTCTCATTCAGTTTATCGGAGAACTTTTTCGATAGTTGGCGAATATATTTTGCTCCACCTTTGATACTTTGTGCTGGAACAGTCCGATCGGACACACCTAAATCTTTAGCCGTTGCTTTGGTTAACATCATAATGCCTCGAACACCGGTAGGTGAAATAGCACGAGGATTCCAATGTGATTCCTGGTAAGCAATAGCCGCGAGTAATTGCCAGTCGAGCTCATGAGTCTCTCCTGCACTTTCAAAAACATTCTGGTAACGAGGCAAGCGGTAGCGAACATGTCCAATGAATGTGGCTGTACCTGCGTAATCGTAATTACTTGCATGTTCATAGTGTCGTTTTAATAATTGAGCAAGTTGTCCCGACTTTTTATATGCCGCTAAAAATTTATTCGCTTCTTTATAAAGAGAATTGTCACCTTTTTTAGAAAATGCCCAGGCGAGTGGTTGTGGTTTAGAAACATTAAATGCTACACGAAGCTCTGGATGGAAACGACGAGTCAATATAACTTCGTTTGAATCTGCAATGGTAAAATCAATCAGGTTTTCAGCTACCAAAGTGAGAAGCTCTGCACTGCCGGCATCTTTATTTTCATCCCAGCTAAGATTTGTGTGTTTTTTCTTTAACTCATTTAGTATTTCAGCATGACTACTGTTCGCCATGACTTCCATCATGCCTTCAACAGCATCATCCATCGTTTTAGGACGAGGAATACTTCGATTGTAAACTAATTGTTGTGTAATCGATTGATAACTTGTTGAAAAACGGAGTGTTTCTTCACTTTCAGCAGTGGCCACTAAGCCTGCTGCAGCAAAATCGAATTCATTATCCTGAAGCTTATTAAGCATATCTTTTAAATTATCTTCGGTGCTCATTTTCAGAGAGACACCTAAATGTTCTGCAAATGCTTTGACTAGATCATATTCCAGGCCTTCTTCACCATGAGGGCCGGTAAAATAGGTTGTTGCAGCATTACGTGTTAATACATGTAATACACCTGTATCACGAACATGCTGTAATCCCGGCTTTTGTGGCGCACAGGCATTTAATACAATCAAAATTAGGGAGAGGCCAGCTATGTAAGGTAAAGATTTAGGCATTATTAATTCCTGCTGTATTTCTATATATAGCGGTTGGAAATTTAAAAGCTGAAGTATTATTTTTAGTGTGGCCACTACTTCATGCGTTTTGGGGGAAACGACAATGGCATATAACAGGAATATTATAACATTCTTATATGTGACCTGCATCACAAAATTGCCATATTTGGTTAATATTCGTACAAAATTAACCTCTTATTTTAAAGGTTAATGCTTTGGATTGCTAAAGATGCATATCTGGTTTAACCTTGCGCGTCCTCAAAATTAGACTGATTTATATATTTTGAGGTTTGGAGAAGTGTCCGAGCGGCCGAAGGAGCACGCCTGGAAAGTGTGTATAGGTTTATCCCTATCGAGGGTTCGAATCCCTCCTTCTCCGCCATAAAATAAAGAAGAACCATTATTGGTTCTTTTTTTATGCACGTTCAAAATAGATTCGAACCCGAGATATAAATTAAGCTGGTTCGATATCGGTGTGGCACACCGATGAATGCCGTAGCGCAGCGAAGGCAGCCTGAAGGGTGAGGGCGATAGCCCGAATAATCCCAACTGTAACTTTCCGTTTCTACCATTACTTAAAAAATAGCCTATAGGTTCTTTTTTTATGCCTGTTCAAAACGCATTCGAACCTGAGATAATAAATAAAGATGGTTCGAAAAAATTGCCAGGAGCAATTTTTCGTGAGCGAAGCGAATCCGAAGGACAGGGCACAGGGAAGTGCCCTGCAAAAAATTGCCGGGAGCACAATTCATGGGCGCAGCGAACCCGCAGGGTGGGGCACAGGGAAGTGCCCCATAATCCCTCCTTCTCTATCAGCTTGGCTCAAACCCCTCCGGCACTTTCCCTTTTAACATGTAGGCAAAAGCAATAACTTCAGCCACTGCGAGATAAAGTATTTCGGGGATTTCTTCACCGAGTTCCAGGGTGGATAGCAATGTAACCAACTCTTTGTTTTCACTTAATGGCACATTATGCTTTTTTGCGAGTTCAATTATTTGTTCTGCCAGTTCATGTGAACCTTTTGCGGTGACTGTGGGTGTATTTTCACCATCGTATTTTAAAGCGATAGCGAGCGATGACTCGGTTTGTCCGTTCATGAGCTTTCATCCACTGGAGTTGAATTAACTGGCAGAATATCGTCAGCTAATTTAGCTTTGGCGCACTCGATATTTCCAACATTAAGACCGTTATAATTTAATCTGCCTCGTAAAAAATCAAAGTTTTCCCGGAATAAGGTCAGTACTTCAGTTTTTTCACTATAGAACTGTGCGGATATAATATCGTTTTGCATTTTAATATGGGCTTTTATTTTTCCCAAACCACTTAAATCAAATTTTAAGGTGACGTTCCATATTTTTTTAGCATCACCTTCGGCTTGCGTATTTTCTTCTTCACTAATACGTAATTCAAACAAATCAATATCCTGACCGTTTTTTATGGGGAGCTCCATTAACCAGAGAGGGCGTCCCGCTTGTGACTCACTTAAATTTTGTAACTGTGTTTGTTGTATATGAGTGAGGCTGGACTCTATTTGGCGTAAAAACGTTTGCATTGCCTCTTCACGTTGGATGATATTTTGTAAACTGGCTTGCTCTACTGGGGGCCGGTTAGGTTGTTGAGCCGTTATTTTATGAGTATTTGAAATAATGGTTTGATTAGCGATATTTTTATTTTGACTTAACGGTAGTGAGTCTTTCGCAGGAATAAGTTGAGTTCTAATAAGATTTGCAAGTCGGTGTAACTGGGCACCGAGATCAATCTCAAGATCAGGTTTAAGACTGGAATTAATTTGGAGACCACTTGCCATTTTATTTATGTGTGTGTTTTGTATAGCGGAGAATATTTGATTCCTGATTTTATTTTCAATAAATATCCCGCTATTTTGTAATTGGTTTTTAATTTGAGAGCCTGTTTTCAGGTTAAATGGTGAGGGTAATTGTCTAAATATATTACGTACAGCGGCATTTACATCAGCAGAAAGTGGCGAAGGTCGTAATGCGGGTCTATTGGCAACAAAACTGATATTTTTTAATAACGGGGATATTTCGGTATTTTGTGAAACAATATTTCTTAATGTTTGAGAAACTAAATTTAGATTTGCCTCTTTTTGCAGACTAATAATTCGAAACTGCGGCATCGGTTTAAGCTGTTCAATTTGCAATTTTAGCTGGTCACCGACCTGTAAATCTAAGTTGGCGGGTTTTGGGGTATTCGCTTTCACTCCTTGTATTTCAAGAAAGAGTTGTTTGTCGGTAATTTTAGTAATGATGGCCTGTATCAGTTGTGAAACCTTCCAATCTGCAGGGGTACTGTTTGGTAAATTATTATGGGCCATCGTCGAAATACTTCGACTAATTGTCGTGTACAGGTCGTTTGCAGGCGGTTTAATTTCCATATTTTGTATCAGAATTTTAAATGCTGTTTGTGTAAATTAGTTACTACAATGTTGTTATCATGTAATTTTATGCATACTCTTTATATAATAGCGGACAAATTGCAAATTCCTGTACTTAATTAGGGAAAAATAGGTTAAATGGCATGAATAGAACAAACGCATGGTATATCCGTAGTCGCTCGAGTGAAGGGATAAAAGGTCCTTTTCCTAGTGGGCAGATATCACAGGAAATGCTGCTGGGCCGTTATAAGCTCGATGATGAAGTAAGCCATGACAAAGAAGAGTGGTTTGCAATTCGTGAGGTGCCGGAACTTGTACCTGATATTTTTAGAGAGAGCCCGGATGATCCCGAATTTAACAATCGCTTAGCTGCTGCACGTCGCTGGGCAGATGAAAGACGTGGAGTGTCTGATATTGATGAAAAACATTGGGCAGATGAACGACGTGCGAAAGAGTCATATGAAAGTGAAGAAATTAAACGCTTGCACCGTCTAGCTGTAAAGGCGAAAGAGAAAAATAATCCGATGGCGACTTTTATACAGTTCGCTCTTGTTTTTGTCGCTATTGCTACGGTGGTTGTACTTGCTTTCCAGTATTCTCCTAAAGAGAAAAGTGAAGTTGATTGTTCCAAACCCGCGAAGCAGGGTGTTAACTGGAGTGGTTGTAATTTAAGTGGCAAACAGTTGTCAGAAGTAAATCTTGTTGCAGCAAATTTAATGAATATAAATTTACAAACCGCTGATTTACGAGCAGCAAATTTATCCCTGGCAAATTTAAAGTACGCACAGTTGCATCTAACCAACTTAAAATATGTGAACTTTGAAAAAGCAAATTTAACCGCTGCAAATTTGATGGGTGCTGATTTATCAGGCGCTTCATTTCGCCAGGCTAATTTAAGTTATGCCAATTTTAGAGATGCTATTATTCTAACCACAGATTTTTCAAATGCACGTTTGGATCATGCTATTTGGGTTGATGGGCGGGTATGTAAAGTCAATTCAATTGGCTCATGTAATTAATCACAGATAACGAGAAGCTAGATAACGGCGTTTACCCTCCATAATATTTTTTATGAGGGGCACGACGAAAA
>CAZSCK010000001.1:22366-70463 GCA_964605385.1 uncultured Thioalkalispiraceae bacterium | reverse complement strand
GCATTAAGTAATGAATGGGAAGCGGTTGCACGTGTTGTTCCTGATGAACAGGATCAAGTGGAAGCGGTATTAAAAGAATTAGCTGATGAGCAGAGTTGTTGTTTGATTGTTACAACCGGTGGCACGGGCCCTGCGTTACGAGACATTACGCCTGAAGCAACGCTTGCGGTTTGTAACAAAGTTTTGGATGGCTTTGGTGAACAAATGCGCTCAGTATCATTAAAATTTGTACCAACGGCTATTTTATCCCGGCAAATTGCGGCTATACGCGGCCAGTCTTTAATTATTAATTTACCGGGTAAACCTTCAGCGATTGCAGATTGCTTAAATGCTGTTTTTCCTGCTGTGCCATATTGTATTGACTTGCTCGAAGGGCCTTATCTTGAAACAGATGAATCCTTTGTTAAAGCTTTTCGTCCTAAACATGCAAAAAAGCCGACAACATAGTGAATGAAAATAGTTTAAATTTATCTGAAGTGAAAAGTTTACGTGAGATGATTCATTTTGGTGCTGCTGAGTTTGAAGC
The DNA here is from genome assembly GCA_964605385.1 of uncultured Thioalkalispiraceae bacterium. Taxonomy (GTDB): domain Bacteria; phylum Pseudomonadota; class Gammaproteobacteria; order UBA6429; family Thiohalophilaceae; genus JAGLTQ01. The sequence goes on along the minus strand of CAZSCK010000001.1, from coordinate 69,937 downwards.
AGCATCACTTTATTATGGACATGGTACAGATAACGCCTTGGATGAAGCAGCTTTACTTGCTTTTTTCGCCTTAAAGGAAACACCTGATTATAGTGATAAAATGTTAGATCTTGATTTATCTAAAGAAAACATTACTGCAATTAATGAGCTCTTCCAAAAAAGAATTGAAACAAGACAACCTGCGGCGTATCTAACGCATGAGTCGTGGTTTGCGGGTTTATCTTTTTATGTAAACGAAAATGTACTTGTACCACGTTCACCGATTGCTGAATTAATTGAAGAACAGTTTCAACCCTGGGTTGCACCTGAAAAAATAAACCGTATATTAGACTTATGTACTGGCAGTGGTTGTATTGCGATTGCATGTGCTGTGGTATTTCCTGCTGCTGAAGTTGATGCTGCTGATATATCAAAAGCGGCATTGGATGTAGCAGAAAAAAACAAGACTAAACATCAACTTGAAAGTCGTCTGAATATAATTGAATCTGATTTGTTTAGTAATTTACAAGGTAGATGTTATGATCTAATAGTCAGCAACCCGCCTTATGTTGATGCGGAAGACATGGCGAATTTACCCGACGAGTATCGTCATGAACCTGAACTGGGTTTAACTGCAGGTGATAACGGTTTGGATTTAGTTATTCCAATGCTGCGCGATGCAAAACATCATCTGAATCCAGAGGGTGTTTTGATTGTTGAAGTTGGTAATAGTGAAGAAGCTTTAGCAGAAAAATTTCCTGATGTTCCATTTATGTGGTTAAGTTTTGAATATGGTGGCGAAGGCGTATTTATGCTGGATGCTAAAGAGGTGGAAAAACACCATGACACTTTTGCTGTTGCTGCAGCAGAAATTAAACAATAGATTTATAAAGGTAATAAAATAAGGTTTATTTGATCTAAATCAGATTAATTAATTTTTATTGCAGTAATATTTCGTAGATAACTTTTAGGAAATCCTTTTGTGACTGAACTAATATTTAATAATGATTTAATCAAAAAATATGATAAATCTGGCCCACGTTACACTTCATATCCAACAGCCATTCAGTTCTCTGAAAATTTCAGTGAACAGGATTATTTTAAACAAGTAGAACTGAGCAACAAACGAAATACACCTTTATCATTATATTTCCATATTCCGTTTTGTGACACGATTTGTTATTACTGCGGTTGTAATAAAATTGTTACCAAAAACCGCAATCATGCCCAACCTTATCTTGATGCCGTTTATAAAGAGTTAGCTTTGCAAGGTTCACTTTTTAAAGCGACAAGAATTGTTCGTCAGTTACACTGGGGTGGGGGCACACCTACCTTTATTAGTCATGAGCAAATGACGGAGTTAATGCAGCAAACTCGACGACACTTCACCTTGTTAGATGACGATAGTGGTGAATATTCTATTGAGCTTGATCCGCGTGAGGTTGACGTAGGTTCAATTACTTTGTTACGAAAATTAGGTTTTAATCGTATTAGTTTAGGTGTGCAGGATTTTAACCCTAAAGTACAACAAGCTGTTAACCGTATTCAAAGTTATAAAGAAACGCGTGATGTTATTATTGCGGCAAGAAAAAATGAATTCCATTCAATAAGTCTGGATCTGATTTATGGTTTACCATTTCAAACCGTGACAAGTTTTAGTGAAACGGTGGACAAGGTGCTTGATTTGGAACCGGATAGATTATCTGTTTTTAATTATGCTCATATGCCTGAGATGTTTAAAACGCAACGTCAAATAAATGCAGCTGATTTACCCTCTGCAGAAGCCAAACTGGCCATTTTACAGCATGTCACTAATAAACTAATTGATGCAGGTTATGAATATATTGGCATGGATCATTTTGCGAAACCAACAGATGAATTAGCTATCGCACAAAAAGAAAGAAAGCTTTATAGGAATTTTCAGGGGTATTCAACAAATTCGGACTGTGATCTTGTTGCTCTTGGAATTACTTCAATCGGTAAAGTGGCAGATAGTTATAGTCAAAATATTAAAACAATTAAAGAATATACAGAAGTCGTTAACTCGGATCACTTGCCTGTGTTTCGAGGCATTGCTTTGAGTGAAGATGATATTTTACGCAGAGAAGTTATTAATCAGTTAATTTGTCATTTCGAATTAAATTTTAAAGAAATCGAAGATACTTTTTCGATTGACTTTTCAGATTATTTTGCAGGCGAACTTAAACGCTTGTTGGAGATGCAAAATGACTCGTTACTTGAATTAACGAAAGACAAAATTTTAGTTTTACCTGAAGGAAAGTTGTTAATTAGAAATATTTGTATGGTGTTTGATGTTTATTTGAAAAAAAATAAAGAGCAACGGTTTTCAAAAACTATTTAAATCTGGTCGAAAAGTTTGATATGTTATTTAACTAGCCGCACCGGTGTAAAATTTTCTTGTAGCAGGTTTTTTACGGGGGCAGGTTTGGAAATATGATAACCCTGTGCATAATCAATTCCTATTTCTGTAATACATTTTAGAATATCTTCATTTTCCACATATTCAGCGGTTGTTTTTATCCCCATTATTTTGCTTATATTGTGAATAGATTCAACAAAAATCTTATTGACGGGATCAATGTGAATGTCACGAATAAAAATTCCGTCTATTTTAATATTGTCTACAGACATATTTTTTAAGTAGGAAAAAGAGCTCAGTCCACTGCCAAAGTCGTCAAGTGAAAACTTACAGCCCATTTGTTTTACCTGAGCAATAAACTCTATAGCTTTACTCATATTGGCGATAGCCGCTGTTTCAGTTATTTCGAAACAAATCAGTTCTTTTTTTAGTTTTTTATCTTTTCGTAGTTTATTTGTAATAAGGTTTAAAACAGAATCTTCAGATAATGACTGTCCGGACAGGTTGATAGCTACTCTAATGTCAGTGTTATGTTTTACTTTATATTCTTTTATAAAATCAAAAGTGCTACTTATTACCCATTCATCAATCATAGGCATTAAGTTATATCGTTCAGCTGTTGGTATAAATGAATCAGGGGAAATCACTGTTCCTTTATCATTTAACCGGATAAGTATTTCGATTGTTTTGGGTGTTGGGTGTTGTGGATTAATATTACGAAGTTCCTGAAAATAAAGTTCAAAGCTATTATTGTTAATTGCATCTTTTATTTTTTGTATCCATGACGTTTCGATTTTATGTTTTATAAATTCAGCATCGTCAGGTTCAAAAACCTGAATACGGTTACGTCCTTTATTTTTGGCTTCATAGCAAGCAGCATCAACAGAACCCATTAAGTCAGAGACTGATGTGGTTAATTTTGTGATTGGAACTATGCCTACACTTGCGCCTGTTTCAAATGAATTTTTCCCCCAGATAAAACGCGTATCTTTAATTTTTCTTATGATCTGGTTGCATATTTTTTTTGCCTGGTGGATTGGACAGCTATTAAAAATAATAGCGAATTCATCGCCTCCTAATCGGGCAAGAACATCAGTTTGTCGTAATAATGATTGAATAGTATTCGATACTTGTTTTAAAAATTCATCACCGGCTGCATGGCCGGAGGTGTCGTTAATTATTTTAAATTTATCAAGGTCAAGAAAACAAATTGAATGAGTGGTATCTTCAGTTTGTGCATTCCGAAAAGTTTGTTTAAGTCGAATTTCAAATTCTCTTCTGTTAACTAAACCAGTAAGCGCATCATGTGAAGCCTGGTAACTCAGACGTTTTTCCATTGTTCGTACTTCAGTAACATCTCGTAAAATAATAACAGCTCCAAGAATATTTTTATTCTGGTCTATTATTGGGGCTATGGTATGTTCAACCTCAAACTTTGTACCATCCTTTTTTGTTAAGGTGAAGTCAAATAAAGAACGTTGCGTGTCATTAACAATACCCCCCATATTTATTTTTGAACGTTGTTTTGCATTTTCTCCTTCGTAAATACTTAAAATATTTTTCCCGATAACCTCCTGACTTTCTACATCTGCTAACATTTCTGCAACAGGGTTTATTGTTTTAATAAGATAATCTTTGTCTACAGTAATAACACCATCACCAATGGAGTGTAATGTTATTTGTGCAAGTTCTTTTTCAAAATAAAGTTGATCTTCAGTTTTTGTTATTCTTGTTATGACGTATAAGGCGGTAAATATAGTTAATATTAAAATAATTATAGAGGTGATGACAACGACAACGATGTTCTTCTCAACCTTATTTTGTAACTGGACAACGATTTTTTCATTATTGTCATTTTGGAAGTCAATGATTTTTGTTAGTTGAGTAAGTACAGCATTTTGTGCAGGGATAGATTTATTAATTAATATTTTAGCGGCATCGTTGAATCTGCCTTTATGAAGTAATTTAATAATAAGATTTTGCAGAGGGACAGCAAGTCGACTTAACTTACCTTGCTGTTTAATTAGCTCCAGTTCTTTTTTTGATAAATTCATCGATGAAAAAGTTTCTCGGGCCTTAATAAATATTTCAGCCTGATGCTGGTAAAACATGTAAAATTCATCATAATCAAAGGCATCTTCAACGCTTACCATGCTATACAGTGCAAGACTCCTTTCTCGCGCTGATTGTTGCATTTCAACCACTAAACGTGATTTTTTATTATTATTTGTTACGATCTCATTTATTTGCGCCTGGGTTGTTTTAATCTGAACTGAGATAAATATGAGGGCAGTAAATGTTACGAGTAAAATTGAACTAAAGCTGACAATAAGTAACCATGAGCTTTTACTCAGGTTTAATTTCTTAAGTGATATGAATTTTGCTAGTTTATTATTCATAACAATTTTACAGTAATAAATAACATTGTTTGATTAAAATACTTAACATTTTGTGTGTGTTTATTCTTTTAATAGTCAGAATGTTAAGTCGGCAATATGGTGTTTTTCTTTAATATATTTAAAAGTATAATTTTAAAACCCTTAAATTCTTGTTAGAATTGATTAAAACTAATAAAAGTAAAATAGATTATGTCCGGAAATACACTAGGTAAGCTCTTCACTGTCACCAGTTTTGGTGAAAGTCATGGCGCAGCAATTGGCTGCATTGTTGATGGTTGTCCTCCGGGATTAGCGTTATCAGAAGCTGATTTACAGGGCGATCTTGATCGTCGCCGTCCCGGTAAGACCCGCCATACCACGCAACGCCGTGAGCTCGATGAAGTACAAATTTTATCCGGTGTTTTTGAAGGGATAACGACAGGCTCACCAATAGCGCTGATTATTCATAATACCGATCAACGTTCAAAAGATTATTCGGACATTATGGACAGATTTCGTCCAGGTCATGCCGATTACACTTATCACCATAAATATGGTTTACGTGATTATCGCGGTGGTGGTCGTTCATCAGCACGTGAAACCGCCATGCGGGTTGCGGCAGGCGCGATTGCTAAAAAATATTTAAAAGAAAACTGTGGTATTGAAATTCATGGTTATATGGCACAGCTTGGCTCGATTAAATATGAACAGTTTGATTGGAATGAAGTAGAGAACAATCCTTTCTTTTTCCCTGATGCTAGTAAAGTAACAGAGCTTGAAGAATACATGGATGCTTTACGTAAAGAAGGTAATTCCATTGGTGCGCGTATTAATGTGGTTGCAACCGGTGTACCTCCGGGTTTAGGTGAGCCTATTTTTGATCGACTGGATGCGGATATCTCTCATGCCATGATGTGTATTAACGCGGTTAAAGGTGTTGAAATTGGTGCTGGTTTTGACTGTGTTGAACAAAAGGGTACTGAGCATCGCGATGAGATGACTAAAGAAGGTTTTTTATCGAATAATGCCGGTGGTATTTTAGGCGGTATTTCATCAGGCCAGGATATTACGGTGAGCATGGCGTTAAAAGCGACATCCAGTATTCGCTTGCCGGGTAAAACAATTAATCTTGAAGGTGAAGCCGTTGAGGTTGTGACCAAGGGGCGTCATGATCCTTGTGTGGGCATTCGAGCAACACCAATTGCAGAAGCAATGTTAGCACTTGTTTTAGTTGATCATTTATTGCGTAATCGTGCTCAGAATGCTGATGTGAAAGTGGATACTCCCGTTATACCTGCTCGTGTAAAATAAATAGATGCCATATTGGCGCCTGTCTGGCTTTTACTTTTTCTATTTTTCCAGTTTGGGGGCTCTCGCACCTTACTGGGGACTTTACCTTAAATCTCTTGGTTTTACTGCTGCCGCTATTGGCTCGATGATGGCGATCATCATGGCGACAAAAATTGTCTCGCCTAATATATGGGGTTGGGTTGCAGATCATACAGGTAAACGTATGGCCATTGTTCGGCTAGGCGGTTTACTTTCTGCTATGGCCTTTGCCGGTGTTTTTGTTTCGCAAGATTATTGGTGGCTGGTAGGCGTCATGATGGTATTCAGTTTTTTCTGGAATGCCACTTTACCGCAATTTGAAGCAACCACATTTTCTCATTTGGGTGAACATACCCACCGTTATAGTTCGGTGCGTTTATGGGGTTCGGTTGGTTTTATTGTTGCTGTTTGGCTCATCGGCCAGCAATTAGACGGTTCTAAAATTTCTTATTTGCCCATGATCTTAATGGGACTGTTTATCACTATTTGGGCAAGCAGCCTTATTGTGCCGGAAAAAGCAGCAGGGCATTTAAATGTTGCAGGTGAACCTTTACGTGTAGTATTAAAACGTCCTGAAGTCGTTGGCTTATTGGCTATTTGTTTCCTTATGCAATTAGGACATGGGCCTTATTACACTTTCTATTCGATTTATATGCAAGATCACGGCTACTCGTTATCTTTTATCGGGTTTTTGTGGGCATTAGGCGTTTTTGCTGAAGTACTTATTTTTATGCGTATGCATAAATTGGTACCTAAATTTGGCTTAAAACGATTACTGCTGGTGAGCTTGCTTGTTGCCTCAAGTCGCTGGATTATCGTGGCATTATTTCCGATGAGTATGCCTTTGATGGTGCTGGCGCAAATTTTCCACGCCGCTTCATTTGGGCTTTACCATGCCGTTGCCATTCAACTTATACACCAATATTTTGTTGGTAAAAATCAGGGCAAAGGCCAGGCTTTATACAGCAGTGTCAGTTTTGGTGCCGGTGGTGCAATCGGAAGTTTGTATGCAGGTTATACCTGGGAATCTTTAGGTACAACAACAACCTTTATGATTGCGGCAATCGTGAGTTTGATTGCAGCTTATATCGCATATAAGAAAATTCCTGCCTGAATTCTTTAGTTTTTCCTGTAGAGTGCCGATAACGAGTGTATGAAATTCATAAAAGGGATTTAGAGTGGAAAAAACACGTACTCAAGATGTGATAATTATTGGTGGTGGCGTTTCCGGCACTGCTTTATTGTATTTATTGGCCGAGTACACTGATATTAATAATATCATGTTACTGGAAAAATACGCTGAGATTGCAAACGTAAATTCACATGGTCGCAATAACAGTCAAACATTACATTGTGGTGATATTGAAACCAACTATACCCTTGATAAAGCACTTCAGGTAAAAGCCTCAGCAAACATGGTAGTACGTTATGCCCGGGACTTAAAAAACAAAGCCGACATTCTTTACAAGTATTCTAAAATGGTAATTGGTGTTGGTGATAAGGAAGTGAGTCAACTTCGTGAGCGCTTTAGCCAGTTTAGTTCTCATTATCCTGGTATGAAATTATTAGAACGGGAAGACATAAAAAAAGTTGAACCTGCTGTTATTGATGGACGTAAAGAAGATATTGTTGCTTTAGCGGTATTGGATGAATACACCGCGGTAAATTTCCAGGCTTTATCCAAGTCTTTTGTTGAACAGGCTAAGGTAGTAAAGAATAAAAACATTGATGTAAAACTTGCTTGCAAAGTTTCCAAAATTAAAAAATCAGCAGAGGGTTACACCGTAAAAACCTCAAAGGGTACTTTTCATGCCAAATTTGTAGTGGTCTCATCAGGTGGACATAGTCTGTTATTTGCTCATCGTATGGGTTTTGGGTTGGAGTATTCATGTTTACCAATGGCCGGTAGTTTTTATTACACCCCTAATGTTTTAAACGGAAAAGTGTACACGGTACAAAATGACAAACTTCCTTTTGCAGCCATTCATGGTGATCCGGATATACTGGTAGCCGATAAAACGCGTTTTGGTCCCACTGCGTTGGCGTTACCTGTGCTTGAACGATATAACTGGAAAACATTACCTGAATTTTTATTTATTTTTAAACTTGATCTGAATGTTATTAAAACTCTTTGGGGTTTACTGCGTGTATCAGAGATTCGGAACTATTTGTTTAAAAACATGTGTTTTGAAATACCTGTGATACGTCGCCATTTATTTTTGAGTGATGCACGTAAAATTGTCCCTGGTATGAAACTAAAAGATCTCACTTTTGCGAAAAAAACAGGGGGGATTCGTCCGGTAATGATTGATAAAAAGAATCATTGCCTGCATTTAGGTGAAGCAAAATTAAGTCCGGGTAATGGCTTGATTTTTAATATGACACCATCACCTGGTGCAACTAGCTGTTTAGGAAACGCAGAAAAAGATTTGGATATTATTATAGAGTTTCTTGGCGCCAACGTGGATAAAGAACGTTTAAATAAAGATTTAAAATGAAAATTATTTTTTTATTTTTAATTTAGAAATAACTTTTTTAACACCGTCCACTTTTTTGCTGAGCTTGATTACTTTGCGTTTAATCTTACTGGAAGGGACATGGCCTGATAGGATAACGACGCTGTTGTAAGTATCAACATTAATGTCAAAAGTACTGACACCTTTCGCACCAAGTAACTTTGAATTAATCGCTGTGGTAATTGCGGCATCATCCATGATGGTGCCAAAATCCCGTTTGTCCTTGCCAACATAATAGCCGCCAGCACCTGCACCACCAACAACGACCGCGGCACAACCTTGCAGAAGAAACACCATTGATAAAATAATTAGCAGATGTTTGTACATGACAGACTTTTAAATAAGTTTACTGATTGCTTCAAGAAATTCTTTTGACTTAATTGGCTTACGTAATATTTCATCTGCACCTAATTGAGATGAAATATCTAAAAATTCTTCCATACGACCATGAACATTTCCTGTCATTGCGATGATAGGAATGTCTTTATTATGTGAACGTAACTCACGAATAAAACTAATTCCTTCCATCTCAGGCATGATGATGTCAGTAATAACTAAATCAGGCGTATTTTCGCGAAATTCTTTTAGACCAAGTTTACCATTCGCAGCTTCTGTAATTTTGAAATCATTGATTTTCAATAGTTCCCTGATAAATGCGCGCATCATCTCATCATCATCGACAACAAGTATATGCTTAGGTAAGTCTGCAGCCATTGTTTATATATCCAAATATCTTAAGGGTTACTGATTGTAGTCTAATTTATACCTGAATGTTAAGGGGGGATCATGTACTTTTATTAAGCTTAAGCATATCGAACATAGCTTTAGCTGCATTAGATAAAGTGTGGCCTGAATGCCAAACAACCCCCAACTTTCGTTCAAGTTTGATGCCTTCAATATTGAGTGTTGTAAGTTCTTTATTCAGCATACTGCGCGGTAACACGCTCCAACCGAGGCCAACACTCACCATCATTTTAATGGTCTCTAAATAATTGGTTGAAAGTCCAATTTTGAGTTCAAGTTTGTGTTTGCGCATAGTGTGCTCAAAAATTTGCCGGGTATATGTGCCACGTGTAGGTAAAATTGCGGAGTAATTGGCTAACTGCTTTGGCGTAATTTTTTTTAGTGATGCCAATGGATGAGATTGATTGACCACGATATCCAATGGATCAGGCCACACTTCGTATGTATGCAATACTTTTGCTGGCTTTAATGGCAGAGTCACTATACCCAGCTCAAGATCTCCATGTTCAATTGCGTGGCAGGCTTCTTCTGAATCCATAAAATGTAAGTCCAGTTCTACCTCGGGATAAGCATGAGTAAAAGCACGTAATACGGGTGGTAAACGATGCAATCCAATGTGGTGACTGGTGCCAATACTAAGTTTACCTGCAATATGCCCCGAGAGATTTTGCAGGGCACGTTTACTGTCTTCGACTTGCTGCAGAATATTGCGGGCACGATCTAATAGAGCTGTACCAGCCTCAGTTAATGTCACTTTACGGCCAATGCGATCAAACAACTGAATATCAAGTTCAGTTTCTAAAGTTGAAATACGTTTGCTAATGGCAGGTTGAGTGAGGTAAAGGTGGTCTGATGCAGCCGAAAATGAGCCTGTTTCGGCTACGGAGACAAAGGCATGAAGGTTTGGGATATCCATAAAAAACTCCTTTTGTATAACTTTAAGGAATAGTTTATATGAAAATAATGAATTTGTGTAATAGGTAAAATAGGTCTATATTTGCCGCAGAATTAAAAAAGCTACCTGAATTAGGTAAGCAAAGAGGACGAAACAATGACTGGTAAGACTTTATACGAGAAAATTTGGGATCAACATGTGGTACGTGATAATGGTGACGGCACTGCACTATTATATATTGATCGTCAATTAGTACATGAAGTGACTTCACCGCAGGCATTTGAAGGTTTACGGTTGGCGGGGCGCAAATTGTGGCGTGTTGATGCGAATTTGGCGACGCCGGATCATAATGTGCCAACAACTGATCGTAGCCAGGGTATTGCGGGTATTGAAGATCCAATTTCACGTTTACAAGTTGAAACCTTAGATCAAAATTGTGCTGAGTTTGGTATCACAGAATTTAAAATGGATGATATCCGTCAGGGTATTGTGCATGTGATTGGTCCAGAACAGGGTGCAACATTACCAGGCATGACCGTGGTGTGTGGCGATTCACATACGTCTACACATGGTGCCTTTGGTGCATTGGCGCATGGTATTGGTACTTCTGAAGTTGAGCATGTGATGGCAACCCAATGTTTGGTTCAGGAAAAATCAAAAACGATGTTGATCAGTGTTAATGGTGAAGTTCAAACTGGTATCACAGCAAAAGATATTGTCTTAGAGATTATTGGTGAAATCGGCACCGCAGGTGGAACAGGTTATGCGATTGAATTTGGTGGTGATGCTATTCGTGCGCTTTCGATGGAAGGACGAATGACCGTTTGTAATATGGCCATTGAAGCGGGTGCCCGTGCGGGTATGGTTGCGGTTGATCAAAAAACAATTGATTACGTTAAAGGCCGTCCATATGCACCAAAAGCAGATACATGGGATCAAGCGGTTAAAACATGGAACGATTTACACAGTGATGCGGATGCAAAGTTTGATACGATTATCAACATTGATGCCGCCAGCATTAAACCACAAGTGACGTGGGGAACATCACCCGAGATGGTGGTGGGTATTGATCAAAAAGTGCCTGATCCAGCAAATGAAAAAGACGATGTTAAACGTGAAGGCATGGTAGCAGCATTAAACTATATGGGTTTAACCGCGAACACACCGATGAATGAAATCAACATTGATAAAGTTTTCATTGGTTCATGTACTAACTCACGTATAGAAGATATGCGTGCTGCAGCAGAAGTTGCAAAAGGCCGCAAAATTGCAGCAAATATTAAACTTGCATTGGTTGTACCCGGTTCAGGTTTAATTAAAAAACAAGCTGAAGAAGAAGGTTTGGATAAAATCTTTACTGATGCAGGGTTTGAATGGCGTGAACCAGGTTGCTCGATGTGCCTGGCGATGAATGCGGATCGATTAGAACCACAAGAACGTTGTGCTTCAACTTCAAATCGAAACTTTGAAGGTCGACAAGGACAAGGTGGACGCACACATTTAGTCAGTCCGGCAATGGCTGCTGCTGCAGCGATTAAAGGGCATTTTGTTGAGGTAAACGAATTGTAATTTAGATTTAGCAGTTAGCGTATTGAAACACTCTCGCTATATATTGTAGGTCGGCCTTCAGGCCGACAGCAGCGTCGGCCTGAAGGCCGACCTACCTTAGAGAAAAGAAGATGGAAAAATTTACAAATTTAAAAGCAATCGTGGCACCGATGGATCGACCTAATGTTGATACTGATGCCATTATTCCAAAACAGTTTTTGAAATCAATTAAACGTAGTGGCTTTGGCCCTAACTTATTTGATGAATGGCGTTACCTTGATCAAGGTGAACCGGGTAAAGACAATACTAACCGTCCATTAAATAAAGAGTTTGTTTTAAATCAACCACGCTACAAAGGTGCACAAATACTTATTGCGCGTGAAAATTTTGGTTGCGGCTCTAGCCGTGAACACGCGCCATGGGCATTATTGGATTATGGTTTTAAAGTTATTATTGCGCCGAGTTTTGCAGATATCTTTTATAGCAACAGTTTTAAGAACGGTATTTTGTTAATTAAGCTGGATTCAAATACTATTGATCAAATATTTAATGATATAGCTGTAAACGATGGTTATGAATTGAATGTTGATTTAGAAAATCAAACCATCATTAAGGCAGATGGTAGCGTAATAAAATTTGATGTTGATGAATTCCGTAAAAATCGTTTGTTAAATGGTTTAGATGATATTGGATTGACCATGCAACATGTTGATGACATAAAAGCATACGAACAACGTCGTAGCCAGGAAGCTCCATGGTTATTTTAAAAGTTAATTAATGGGTAAGTGCGATATTTTCTATTACCCGTGACTATATATTGTAGGTCGGCTTTCAAGCCGACAGCAGTGTCGGCCTGAAGGCCGATCTACATTTAAAATTAAATATTGGATATAAATTATGACAAAGAAAATTGCAATTCTGCCGGGTGACGGTATTGGACAAGAGATTGTTGCTGAAGCTGTTAAAGTCATTGAAGCACTAAAGGCTCACGGTCTTGATGTTGAAATGGAAGAAGGTTTGGTAGGTGGTTCTGCCTACGATGAAACCGGTTCTCCATTACCGCCAGAAACATTAAAACTGGCTAAAGAATCTGATGCGATTTTATTAGGTGCAGTGGGTGGTTATAAATGGGAATCACTGGACATTGCGGTTCGACCTGAAAAAGGTTTGTTAGGTTTACGTGCTGAACTCGATTTATTTGCAAACTTACGTCCTGCTATTCTTTATCCACAACTTGCCGATGCTTCATCACTTAAACCCGAAATCGTTTCAGGTTTAGATATTTTGATTGTACGTGAGTTAACAGGTGGTATTTATTTTGGTCAACCCCGTGGTGTGCGTACGTTAGATAATGGCGAACGTCAGGGTTACAATACCTTGATTTATAAAGAATCAGAAATTTCACGCATTGCAAAAGTGGCGTTTGATATTGCACGTAAACGTGATGGTCGCTTATGTTCTGTTGATAAAGCGAATGTACTGGAATGTACAGAGTTATGGCGTGAAGTTGTTAGCGACCTAGGTAAAGAAAATAAAGATATAGAATTAAGTCACATGTACGTTGATAATGCAGCAATGCAATTAGTGCGTGCACCAAAACAATTTGACGTGATGGTAACAACAAACATGTTTGGCGATATTCTTTCTGATTGTGCAGCAATGTTAACCGGTTCAATTGGCATGTTGCCTTCAGCATCTATGGATATTAATAACAAAGGTATGTACGAACCGATTCATGGTTCAGCACCTGATATTGCAGGACAAAACATTGCTAACCCATTAGCAACGATTTTATCTGTTGCAATGATGTTGCGTTATACCTTAGACGATGCAGCGAATGCTGAACGTATCGAAAAGGCTGTAAATACAGTGCTCGATCAAGGTTTACGTACCGCCGATATTTATTCCGATGGCATGAAACAAACCAGCACCTCAGAAATGGGTGATGCAGTTGTTGCTGCATTATAGTTTTGAAGATCTAACGCAAAGACGCGAAGGCGCAAAGAACGCAAAGTTTTTTAACTAAAGAATATTGCGATTTATTTTCTGTGCGTACTTTCGTGTTCTCAGCGGTAAAAGGTTTTGTAATATTAATTTTTTCTTCGCGTCCTTTGCGCCTTTGCGCCTTTGCGTTGAAAATGTTTTGAATTGATTATTTAAGGGGCAATACAATGAAAAGGGTAGGTTTTGTAGGTTGGCGCGGCATGGTAGGTTCAGTTCTTATGCAACGTATGCGTGATGAAAATGATTTTAATAATATCGAACCTGTTTTTTTTACCACATCACAAGCTGGACAAGCTGGCCCTGATGTTGGAAAAGATGTCCCTGTATTAAAAGATGCAAATGATATTAATGAGCTTAAAGTCATGGATGTCATTGTGACTTGCCAGGGTGGTGATTATACTAACGCGGTTTACAAAGATTTACGTCAAGCGGGTTGGGATGGTTACTGGATTGATGCCGCATCATCTTTACGTATGGTTGATGAAAGTATCATCGTACTTGACCCCGTTAATAACGATGTCATTAAAGATGGTTTGACTAATGGTGTTAAAACATTTGTTGGTGGTAACTGCACAGTAAGTTTAATGCTGATGGCCGTGGGTGGTTTATTTGAAAAAGATTTAGTTGAATGGATTACTCCAATGACTTATCAAGCCGCATCAGGTGCGGGCGCAAAAAATATGCGTGAGTTGATTCGTCAAATGGGTGCGATTAACGATAACGTTAAAGTCATGAATGACGATCCTGCAACCGCAATCCTTGATATTGATAGAAATGTAACAGACTTTATTCGTAGTGATGCTTATCCAGCTGAACAATGGCCTGCGCCTCTTGCAGCAAGTTTAATTCCCTGGATCGATGTACCTCGTGATAGCGGTCAAACTAAAGAAGAATGGAAAGCTCAGGTTGAAACAAATAAAATTTTAGGTCGTTCAAGTAACCCTGTACCGATTGATGGTTTATGTGTTCGTATTGGTGCAATGCGTTGTCATTCACAAGCGCTCACAATCAAAATGAAACAGAACGTACCGATGGATGAAATCAGCGATATCCTGGCAGGTCATAATGACTGGGTTAAAGTTGTTGCGAATGAACCTGAAGTGACTATTAAAGAGCTTACTCCGGCTGCCGTTACAGGTACTTTAACTGTACCAGTAGGACGACTGCGTAAACTTTCTATGGGTGATGATTATTTATCAGCATTCACTGTTGGCGATCAGTTGTTATGGGGTGCAGCAGAACCATTACGTCGTATGTTGCGGATTATTTTAGAAAGTTAAACTGTTTCTCCTCAGTCATTGCGAGCCATGCTTTTTATGGCGCGGCAATCTCTAGAAAAGTATGATTTACTATGAGATTGCCACAGTCACTTTGTTCTTCGATGCCAGAACGTGTGGAACACGTTAGGGTAATACTGAACGAAATGCGCAGCGGTTCATTAAGTGCAATGACGAGGAAGTTATGTAAAGAAGTAATTGTTCGGGGAAATATAAATGATTAAAGAAGTAGACATTGCCATCGTTGGTGCAACCACCCAGGTTGCAGAAACCTTGCTTGAAATTTTAGAAGAACGAAAATTTCCTGTTGGACAAATTTATTTGTTAGACAGTGAAGCATCATCAGGTGCTCGCCTGGAATTTAGTGGTTATGCTTTAAAAATAGGTGATATTGGTTCTTTTGATTTCTCAAGAGTGCCGCTTGCCTTTTTTGTTTCAACTGAAGCCATATCAAAAGAGTTTGTAGAAAAAGCATCATCTGCAGGTTGTATTGTGATTGATCGCACTCCAGCCTTTAGAAAGGATAAAGATGTACCGCTTATTATTCCTGAAGTGAATGAAGATGCGCTAGAAGGTGTTACTAAACGTAAGATTGTTTCAAGTCCGGGTTGTACAAGCATTCAAATGTTATTGGCATTAAAGCCTATTCATGATGCTGTTGGTATTAACCGCATTAATGTTTCAACTTACCAGTCTGTTTCAGGTTCAGGTAAAGATGCAGCAGAAGAGTTAGCCTCACAAACAGCAGCTTTGCTAAATTTTCGTGATGTGAAATGTAAAACCTATGTAAAACAAATTGCCTTTAACGTTTTACCTCAAGTCGGTGAACTTCTTGATAACGGTTATACCAGTGAAGAAATGAAACTGGTTTGGGAAACACAAAAAGTTTTAGATGATGATTCGATTACAGTAAATGCAACGGCAGTGCGTGTCCCTGTTTTTATTGGTCATGCAGCATCTATTCATATTGAAACAAAAGAAAAAATTTCTGCGACTAAAGTTAATGAGTTGTTACAACAAGCTGCCGGTATTGAATTATTAAGTGAAGCAGAATGGCCGACACCAGTAACCGAAGCGGCAGGTAAAGATTCTGTCTTTGTAGGGCGGGTTCGTGAAGATATCTCATCGGAAAAGGGGATAAACCTGTGGGTTGTGACGGATAATATGCGTAAAGGAGCAGCAACAAATGCTGTTCAAATAGCAGAAATTTTGCTAAAAATTTATCTATAAGCTAATGCATTAGTTATATTGTATTAAAATGTATTTCATAATTTATGCTGCTCATTATCAAATTAATGCTAAATATAATTCAGAGAAGGGTATCGGACTGCTTGCCTCTGTTCAGCGGTACTAATTTTCGTTCTGCTACATTAGTAATCTATTATATACCGCATAAACTTGCGTTTTATTTTAATTTATGTAGAAATAAGCTATAGTTACTGCATATTTGTAAAGAATTTTCGAGCTATATTCAGGTAAGTTATTGAAAAATAAGAAAATACACCTAAATATGGCTGTTGCGTTGAGGGACGCTAAATGAAGTGGAGAGTTGTTATGCTGCGTAAGGTAGCCATTTTAGTAATATCAGCGGGTTTAACGATGTCACCTTTGTCTGTACAGGCACTGGGGTTTGGTGGAATAAAGTTAAAGTCCTCTTTGAATGAAAAATTGAATGCGGAAGTTGCTTTATTATCGGCAAGCGCAAACGATATTCAGAGTTTGACAATTAATCTTGCAACGGAAGAAGCCTTTCTCCGTTCAGGTATTGATCGCACTGCTCTTCTAAATAAACTCAAGTTTAAAGTTAAACAACGTGCAAACGGTGATTACTATATAAAAGTAACCACGACAGAAACTGTACGTGAACCGTTCATGAATTTCCTTTTAGAATTGAACTGGAAAAATGGTCGTATGCTTCGTGAATACACCATGTTAATTGATCCTCCTGGTCGTGCTCCAAAGCAAGTTGTTGCAGCTCCTGCTCCTGTTATGGCCGAAACAATGGCTCCGGAAGTGAAAGCTGAAGTTGTTCCAGAACCTGTAATTGAAGAGCCTGTTGTTGCAGTGGTTGAAGAACCTTCTCCATTTGTAGAGCCTGTTGCAGAACCTGCACCGATGCCTGAATTAATACCGGAACCAGTAGAAGCTATTGTTGTTGAAGAAGTTGAGCCAGTTGTTGAAATGGTTGAGCCAGAACTTTCTGCTGATATTCCTCCTCCTGTTGAAGCGGTAGTTGTCGAAGTCGAAGAACCGGCAGTTGAAGAATTTGATCCTGAATCGGCATTTGTTGATGAGGATACCCCGGGTGAATTATGGCCGCGTATTCCTTTAACGGCTTATAACGAATCTGATGACTATATTAGCGAGGAAGAACCCGTTTATGCTGATGCTGAATTATCCGGAGAAATGGGTGACTTAGATTACGGTATTATTAAAGCGGGTGATAATCTTTGGAATATTGCTGAGAAGCTTCGCCAGGGAGATGAGAGTGTTAGTGTTCATCAGGTCATGATGGCATTATTACAAAATAATCCAGATGCCTTTATAGATAACAATGTTCATCGTTTAAAAGTAGGACATGTTTTACGAATTGATGATCCTTCCGCATTGAACGCTATGTCACGTAAAGAAGCAGCAAACGCTTATGTTGAGCAAACTGGTGTCTGGAATAATTATCGCCAACAAGTTGCAGAAGCAGCAGGTATCCAGCCTATTATGGTGGGTGATGATATTGCTGCAACTGATACTGAAATTGCGGATACTTCCGGTGAATTAACTTTATCATCTCCCGATGGTGAAAGTTTAACTGCTGGTGGTGGTGCTAATGAAGAAAGTTTAAATAATGATTTGGCGACAATGCAAGATCAATTGCGCCAGACTAAAACAGATGCGGGTACTATGCGTACACGTAATGTTGCATTAAACAATAAGCTTCAATCACTTGAAGATGAACTTAATCGTTTACAACGTTCTATCTCTGTTAAAGATGATGAGCTGGCTGCGTTACAACAACAATTATCCAGTTTAGATCAACAACCCGTAAAAGTACCTGTTCAGCAAGAAACGATGCCAGCAGAAACATCTGTAGTAGCAGGAGCTACTCCCGAGCTTGTTGAAGAACCAGTTGTAACAGAAGAGCCTGAAAAAGCTGAAGTAACAGAACCTCAAGTTAAACCTGAAAAATCGCCTGTTGAACTCGCAGCAGAAATTGCTGAGCAAGAAAAAGCAAAGACTCCTGCTGATGCAGAACAAGGCATTATGGATACTGTGATGGGAGTTGTTGCTTCAATTGGAGCTGTTTTTGCGGGCTTAAATTTAGGCAGTGATAGCATACTCTTTATTGCTGCACCGATTCTATTAGTCTTATTGATTATAGTTGTGATTGTGATTAAACGTCGTCGCCAGGGTGATAATTTTCAGGAAAGCATACTCACGGGTGCTGCAACGGTAGCAACTGATGCGGTGGGTACTCCAAGTGGAGACTCAACAACATTCTCAGAAGAGTCTTCATTCTTGAGTGACTTTGCTATGAGTGGCGCAAGTGCGATTGAAGCAGATGATAGTGAAGTTGATCCTTTAACTGAAGCCGATGTCTTTATGGCATATGGTCGCTATGAAGCTGCAGAAGAAAGACTAAATGAAGCTATTCAAAATGAACCTGATCGTATGGAACTTCGTGCCAAGTTACTTGAGCTATATCACGCAACACAAAATAAAGATGCATTTGAATCATCAGCAGAAGATTTTTATGCAAGTCTAGGTGGTGCAGAAGCAGAAAATCCATTGTGGGCAAAAGTTGTTGCTATGGGAACAGAGATTGCTCCAGAGAATCCTTTATTTAATCAAGCTGGTGGAGCCGTCGCGGACATTGCTGCAACAGGTGAAGTTCCTGCTATTGATGATATTGGTATGGGCATGACAGATAGTCAGGTGATGGATATTGGTTTAGAAACAGGTGTTTTTGCTGCCGCTGATTTAAGTGCTTCTGCAGAATTATCAAGTGATGATGTGGACTTTAACCTTGATTTAGGTGAAAGCGATGCTGCTGAGATGGATTTCAATCTTGATATTGGTGGAGATGCTTCTTCTACTGAAGAAGCTGCAGCTGATCTTGATTTTAATCTGGATATGGGAACAGAAGATCTTGTTACAGAAGATGCCGGTCTTGATTTTAATTTAGATGTTGGAGATGAAGTTGTAGCAGAAGAACCCGCCGCAGATTTAGATTTGAATCTTGATATGGATACAGCAGATTCTACAGATGACAGTGGCTTAGACTTTAATCTTGATATTGGTGGAGATGAAACGGCTGATGTCAGTTTAGATTTTGATACCGGAAGTACAGATGAAAGTTCATTAGATTTAAACCTTGATGCTGCAGATACCGCGGATGAAGATCTGGGTGGTAGTGATGAAGTTGGAACAAAATTAGATCTTGCCAAAGCCTATATTGATATGGGTGATCCAGAAGGCGCACGTAGTATTCTGGACGAGGTAATGGATGAGGGAAGCAGTACACAAAAAGAAGAAGCGCAATCGTTATTGGGACAAATTGCGTAAAGCTCCATTAAGTTGATTAAGTTTTTACAATAAAAACTTGCAACTTTATTAAGGCCACACCATATTTGGTGTGGCTTTCTTGTTTATAAACTTAGGATATAAGTAAAGTATAACAGCATGAGAATCGCACTTGGCATAGAATACGATGGACGCCCTTTTTGTGGATGGCAATTTCAAGACCATTCGCCTTCTGTTCAGGAAGCCGTTGAAAAAGCATTAAGCAAAGTTGCGAATCATTTTGTGCGCGTTGTATGTGCCGGGCGAACCGATACTGGTGTGCATGCTACCGAACAAATTATCCATTTTGATACCGATGTAACACGTGAACCTTATCAATGGGTGAAGGGGGTCAATGCAAACCTGCCTGATGGTGTCACTATATTGTGGGCACAGGAAATCAGTGATGAATTCCATGCACGCTTTAAAGCCTTCCGACGAGCATATCGCTATGTTATTTTTTCACGAAATGTTCGACCTTCTTATTTAAATGGATTAGTAACATGGGATTACCGTGAGTTTGATGAACAGCGTATGCAACAAGCAGCTAATTATTTAATAGGTGAGCATGACTTTTCTTCTTATCGTGCATTAGGCTGTCAGGCAAAATCACCTGTTCGAACACTTCATCAGTTTGATATCACACGGCAGGGAAACTTTATTTTTCTGGATATTGAAGCAAATGCATTTTTACATCATATGGTGAGAAATATGGCGGGTGTATTAATGACCATTGGTGCTGGTGAGCAAGAACCCGACTGGGCTAAAGAAGTTCTGGAGTTAAAAGATCGTACATTAGGTGGAATTACCGCTGCACCTTATGGTTTGTATCTTGTAAGGGTGGATTATCCTGAAGAATTTATTTTGCCGAAAACACTCAATTTGCCATCTTTTGCATAATATCCAGATTATCACTCTAATTTACTATCGTTCGCATAATTTCTAAGTATTTACCCTACTATGAGTAATATTAGACTAAAAAGTTAAGAGCTTATTATATTTAAATATTAAACCTTATAAGTTATTGTTTTTAAAAGACATTGTTTGATGAATATATTTAATAATTGCTAATATTTGTCTGAATCGTGCCGATAATATTATAGAAGTAATATATATTACTAAATACTATTTTGGGGAAATGAATTATGGCTTGTTCACATTCTACGGATTGTCCATTATTTGCACAGTTTGCAATGGAACCTGCTTTAGCTATCTGGAAAAAACATTTTTGTGATGGTGACTTTACAAAATGTGCACGTTATCAACTGAGTGTAAAAGGGGCTACTGTTCCAATTACATTATTGCCAAATGGCAAAATGATCGAGAAGAAAACCAAAAGTAAGGAAGAGATGGGTGGAACCGCACTTTTTAATGCAATTTTAAAAGGGCGGGTCTCAATGGTTAAATCCATGTTTGCTTCAAAAATGGCAACAGCACAGGTTAATTCATCTGATGGTTCAACACCTTTAATGGCGGCTGCAAGTGTTGGAAATCTAGAAATTGTAAATATTTTACTAGAAGAAGGCTGTAACCCTTTCAATACAAATAATAAAGGGGCTAATGCACTATTTGTTGCCAAACATAAAAACTTCACAGAATGCGCGCAAGTAATTAAAGCCTTTATGGATACACATCCTCATTTAGAAAGCAAAATCACAGCAAGTAAAAATACTGTGAATACCAACACCGATGATGAAGAATTAGAAATCAAAGGTATAGTAAGTTTATTGAAAAAACTAAATCCATTTAGTCGTTAAAAAAGAGGATTTGATTATGGAATACTGGTCATGGTGGATAGGGGCTTTAGCCCTTGGATTATTTTCTGTTATTTTTAGTTTATTAACAGGAAAACCATTAGGTGTATCCGGTAGCTGGTTAAGTATCGCTCGACGTAAAGATGATGCAATATTAAAAGCATCTGCTGAGGTTCTTGATGGAAATCAAGAGCAGGTTAAAGATGATCTTATGGCAATGACCATGGCAGAATTTGGAGAGGGTGCTCTTGACGATATGCCTCAACGCAGAGAGGGCGAAGCTAATGCTGAGGTTACAGATGAACTTAAATTGAAGCAAGACTATACCCCCTGGACGGTGCATGTATTATTTTTAGTTACGATGTTTTTAGGTTCATACATAGCCAGTATTACAACGGGCGATTTTTCTTTAAGTACCGAATTGAGTGCATTACATACTAAAATTTTTGAAAATACAGGTGAAGCCTGGCTGGCTTTATTATTTGGTGGAATGATGGTTGGATTTGGTACACAGATGGCAGGTGGTTGTACATCGGGTCACGGCTTAAGTGGATGTGCACAACTTATTCCTGCCAGCCTGTTATCAACAGTGATATTTTTTGGTAGTGCAACAGCACTTACAATTTTGATGAATTCGATGATGTAAGGGAAGGCTGTCTATGTTTAAAAAATATTTAATTTACGGTGTTTTAGGTACAGCAATGGGCTTTATTCTCGCGCGTATTGGCTTTGCAGACTATAATGAAATTAACAAAATGTTTTCATTTGTTGATTTAAGAATGTTTTTAACCTTTGCCGGTTCAGTCGGATTACTCATGGTAGCCGGTTTGATATTTAAAAATCGCCTTCAACGCCAGAATAAATTTATTCAGCCGGGAACATTACCGGGTAGCATGTTATTTGGTTTTGGCTGGGCTGTGACAGGTGCATGTCCGAGTCTTGTTTTTGTTCAACTGGGGCAGGGAAAATTACCTGCTGTCATAACATTGTTTGGTATTTATCTGGGTGTGTTACTTTATCGTAAAATGCATGCAAAATATTTCTTATGGGATGTGGGCTCATGTAATAGCGCATAAGTTATATAAACTGATAATGCTTAAAAAGAGACTTCACAGTGGATATGGTGAAGTCTCTTTTTTATTTGTCTAATTAAAAATAAATAACCTTATTATTTAATTTCAATGTTATTACAATGAAAATACAAGAAGTATTATAACGGTTATAACTTCACTTCATTATAAGAGGTGGCAAAATGGTAGTCAGTGCGATAACAATGATCATTCCTGCATAGATTTCATTATTAAATATGTTTCTCATCCTTGCTAATTCTGAAAAAATCAACTTAACTTCGTCACGAGGCACTATCGCAAGTCCAACCATTATACGCGTTAATAGTATAGCTAAAGTTATGCTGGTGCATGTCCTCTTTCATGTTTTGAACCACGGCCTAACAAATGCGCAATATCATGACCAATAACTAAGAGGGTAGGCGTTAATATTAATGTGATGAGTGTTGCAAACATCAAACCATAAGCCATTGCCATAGTGAGAGGCATGATCAAGCCATCTTTTCCACCAATACCATATGCTGTTGGTAATAAGCCTGCTACTGTTGTTAATGTGGTTAATAAGACAGGACGAAGTCTGTTTTTAGCCGCAGATACAATAGTTTGCACAAGGTTTGATTCAGGTTTATGCGCTAATCCCCTGTTAACCTCGGTAACCATTATAATCGTGCCATTAACAACAACCCCGACTAAACCTAATGTTCCCATAGTGGAGAAAAAGGATAATGGCATGTTATGAAAATAAAAGGCCCAAATAACGCCAATAACGGCAAAAGGAATAACCGACATAACAATAAAGGATTGGCCAAACGAATTAAGTAATAAGGCAACAACCAGATAAATAGATACAAGAGCAACAATACCAGCTCTGAGGAAACCACCAAAAATTTTATTTTGTTCTCGTGCTTCGCCTGCAAAGGCAACTTTTAATTCAGGATGTTTTAGCCATTCACTTTTAAATTTATCAACTAGTTTTTTCTGAATTATTTTAGGACTTGTGATCACAGGATCTAAATCAGCACTAATCGTTTCAGTTCTAATACCATTTATATGCTGGAATTCCAGTGGTCCCTGACCATGTGATAATGATAATAGATCACTCAAGTTCATCACCTGGCCACGATTGTTTTTAACCGGAATTTTAAATAGCATATCCTGGTTGTTGCGGTATTTTGGATCGACAATAACGCGGTATTCAATGGTTTCATCAACGCTTGTTGTTGAACTTACCAGCATGCCATCATAAGTTACACGTAATGCATCTGCGACATCTTTAACTTTTAAACCAACTTCGGCTAATTTTGTATAATCAATATTTACTATAAGTTGATCCTTACCTGGTTTGTTATCTGTTTCAACATCAACAACGCCAGGCAATGAGCTTATAAAATCCTTGATTTCTGTTGCCGTTTTTTTTCTTAAGCTATCATTATTTGCGCTAATACGAATTTCTGCCGGTTTGCCTATGGCTGGCCCGACACGCTTTTTCTCAAAAATTAAAATTTCACCTTTGTTCGTCGGCACGGTTTTTCTTAATGACTCGATAATGTCATCTGCAGTTCGAGAACGATTAGCTTCACCTGTCAGGAAAACACTAATTATTCCCCAGTGGCTGTGATCTCCACGGTTTTGAGATAATGTTGTTGATAAGGTACCAACACGAGTGGAATAAGATTCGAGTTCACTCTTTGGCAGTTCACCAATATGATGTTCAAGCTCTGTTAAACGTTTTTCAGTTGCTTTGAGTGATGCACCGCGTTGCATTTCCAGTTTTAGATAGAAACGTTCAACCCCATCTTGTGGAAAAATCTGAAACTTCATTGAACTCTTTACGAGAAATATGCTTGATGAAAGTATCAATAGCATTGTTAATAAAACAAGATAACGACGGTGAAGTAGTTTTTCGAGTAAATTCTGATAAAAGTTTTCAACTTTTAATATCCACTCTGGTTTACTTTTTGTTTTTAAATTCTTTCCTGATGTTAAATGGTGAGGAAGTAAAAAGAAACATTCAAATAAGCTGACTATTAGAGCGACAATTACAACAGCAGGAATTGCCCAGGCAAATTTTCCGGGCATGCCGCCAATGTAAAACATAGGACTAAATGCAAGTATGGTCGTTACACTTGCAACCATAACAGGACGCCACATTGCTCTTGCACCTTTTAGAGCTGCTTCTTTAGGTGATAATCCTTGTTCCTGGTAGAGTGTGATTTTTTCAGCAATAACAATGGCATCATCAACCAGTAAGCCTAATACCAGAACAAAACCTGCAAGTGAAATAGCATTAATGCTGACTCCAAAGTAGGGAAGTATAATAAAGCTACCCAACAGGGAGAAAGGTACACTCATTGCTGTCCAGAATGCAGCTTGACGACTTAATGCCAGCATAAGGATAATAGTTACTAAGGTGAAACCAAGTATGGCATTGCCGCCAAGAACCTGAAGTCGTAATCGAGTTTTTGTTGATTGGTCATTTGAATAAGAAAAGCCAACACCTTCGGGTAATGTTTTCCCGGCCATATGTTCCTTGACCCTTTCTAATGTTTTTATTATATCCGCATCTCTATTTTTACGGATAACCAGGTTCATGCCTGGCTTACCTTCATTACGGACAATAAAGTTCTCATCTTTTTCACGAAGAGTAACTGATGCGATATCTTTAATTTTAACAATTTGACCTGAAATATTTGCTCGTAGAATAACGTTTTCAACTTCTTCAGGATTATTGAATTTGTTTAAACTGATAACAGTTTGTTCATTCATATAAGATTCAAGGGTACCACCAGTTGTACGCAAGTTACGAGACTGAATTGCAGCAAGAACTTCAGATAAACTAATACGTAATTTTTTAGCTTTAATCGGATCAATTTCAATATGGATTTCTCGATCAAAATAACCAATTTTATCAGCACCGGAAACACCAGGAAGAGATTCGATAGAACGTTCAATAATAGGTAGGATATGTCTTAATTTGCTATGTTCACCAAACAAGTTTATTGAAATAATGGGTGTGTCAGCCGTTGAAATAACATCAACAACAGGAAGCTCATCAAGGTCGAGAGGTAAATCACGTGTTTGATCGATAGCTTGTTTAATGTCATTTACGATAATAGTTAGTGCTCTGGGATTAGCATCTTCATCTGCCTGAATAATAATGGATGAAAAATTTTCTCTTGATGTTGATGTAACTTCATAAAGGCCACTAACTTCACGAAGTTCTTCTTCCAGCTTTGTTGTTACATTCAGCTCAACATCTTCAGCAGATGCGCCACGATAAATGGTGCTTACAGTTATTTTGTTAAGTTCAACAGCAGGAAACCCTTCTTTTTTAATGGTAAACATTTGATTGATTCCAAATACCATTACAGCCAGAAATATTAACTTAACTAACATTGAGCGTTGTAGGAAATACTCGATAAGATTATTCATGATTATTGTTCTCCTGCAACTTTAGTCATACTACTACTGTAAACGTCAAGATTTTTATCAAGTAATTCACCAATTTTTAACTGAAGTGTTAATTGTTGAGTAAATAATAGTTCACGATTCAATCTACTTTCTAAATGTAATGTTTGATCTCTCAATAACTCAAAGAGGTCTAATTTACCAATCCTGTATAAACGCTGTTCTTTTTTAAGTTTCTTTTTTCCCAGGCTTATTTTACGGTCAGTAGATTGTAGTGCAATTTTTAACTGTGATGATTGTATTTCTAAATTTGCGAGGGTTGCTTTCGCATCAATTAAGCGCTGTTGAGTATCAGATTCTATTTGACGTTTTTTAGCAAGTTGTGACTGATAGTTACCGCTGGCTTGTTGATTCCCTAATGTGTATTTATATTCCAACATGATTGAATAGTCATCTTTGTTGAAGCTGGAATCATGTGCATCACTTAAGTTGCTATCAATACCGTGGCGAGTGTATCTGGTGCTTAAATTTAGATCGGATGATCTAGCATTATCTTTAGCGTCTAAAAGTATGTCTTGTTGTTTTTGCAGTGTCTCAAGAATATCTTTTAGACGTGATGAAGTTGCTAAATAATTATCTTCTCTTATTGTGTTTTGTGCAGCGGATAATAATTTTGAATCATTAGGATTAATAGGGTTTAGTGTAGTCCCTGATTCATTTGAATTCATTTGATGCTGAATTTGACGTGTTAGACCAATATAACGTCCCTTTGCTTGTTGTAAACGTGAAAAATAATCTTCACGAATCTCTTGTGAACGAAGCAACTCATAAGGTTCTATAACCTGACGTTTTACTTTCGTACGGGTTAACTTTTCTTGTTCAATGGATTGCTGGTGAACTTCTTTAGAAATACTTAATTCTCTAGAGGCTAAATACCAATCAATATAGAGGGAAGCGAGTTGAGTTATGTAACTTTCAAGATTTTCCTTACTACTTAATTCTGAAAGTTTGTAATTAAGTTCACTTGTTTTAATGTTGAGGCTATCTTGTATGCCTCCTGCATTTTTTAATAATGGTTGAGTTAACCTTACGGTGAAACTAGGTTGGTAATATTGTGTTCCAGCAGCACTTGGTGTATTTCTGTCAGTATAAAGATTGTTATAATCCAGGGATAAACGCGCACCTGTATCAGAAAACACCCTGTTATATGATAAGTTCAAATTTTTATTTTTACTTATGTTTGGTTCATAACCAAAAATATTATCCGGCTGTGCCTGTGACATGCTTAAACTTGAACCAATTACACCATCATTGATACCCAGACTTGCATCTCGTAATCCTGAAGCAACTTCTTTTTCAGCTAATATTTTTTGTACCCCCGGATTGTTTTTTAAAATAGATACTATAAAGTCATCTATACCTAATTCTTGTGAATAGGCCTGATGAGTTAGTATAAATAAAAGCAGGATTAGTCCGGTATGGACTACATTCTTATAGTCATAAATTTTAACTAAATATGTTTTTTTCATAGCGCATCTCTTTTAGAGTATAAGTTGTCCTATTTATACAAAACTTATGTTATTTAATTCATAGCACCATTTATTTTATAAGTAGAATGGCATGCAACACAATTGTTCATTAATGTGGATAGCTGCTCAAGTGCATATTGAGGATCACCAAGATCTTCTGCATCACGAGCCAGTGCATCAAATTTTTTATGTGTGTCAAACCCCAGTTTTTTGAAGGGTAAAGGTAATTTCCCCATCAGTGAATCGGGGACGGCTTGTTGTGCTGCCAAACCTACTTCACGTGCAGCTTCCACCACAACTTTCATATCATTTTTTGAGATGCCCGTTGTGATTTTTTGAATGCTTGCTAAAAACATGCGCATTTCACCCAATACAAGATCACGTTCAGGCTCTTCCAGTAATATTGCCTGTCGCCCATCAGTGGATGGAGCAACCGCTCCTGTAAAAATAAATTTATAACTTATTAGTGATAAGCCGACTAACAATATAGCGGATATTGACCAACATAATTTACACATTTTTATCTCCATTATTTATTAAAATTCGTGTATTGTTTGCTTATTGTAGGTAGTTGAAACCACTGCAATGGTTATCCATATTACTGAACGTAATGTCATTGCAATTACAGTGCGAATTTCGAAACTACCATCTAACAGAATGTGGATACCTAGAGCTGAAAAAACCAATAAGGTTAGTGCGGCAATTAAAATGGCAAGTTTCGCTGCCCAATGTTGCTTAATCCATAATCCAATTCCTGCCACAATATACAGAAAACCCGCCAGGAAGTTAAACCACACAACAAAACCCACATAATCTCCAGCAGCTAAGCGAGCTTCACCGTCAAAAAATAATACGGCGCTGCCAGATTTAATGGTCATCATTCCAAAGACTATGGCAATGATCATTGATGGCCATATCATTAACATACGTTTTTTAGTGTTCATTTCATTTATGCCTTATTAATATGTTTAAATTATTTTCGCAGGGTTGGTTGCAAAAATTTCCAAACCAAATCAGCTTCTTTTTCTAATGGGAACGAATACTCATAAATTGACCAACGTAAAACTAATCCCTGTATCATTGCTGTGAGATAACGGGCCGTTTCATCGGCATCAAGGTCTTCACGAAATAAACCTGTTTCGATACCTTCATTGAGTAATTCTGTTACACGTTTAATATAACGGCTCATTACTTCCTGAAGTGCTGCTTTTAGTTTGGGTGATTCCAGGTGGAGTAGGTCAGAAAACAATACTTTGGGTACAGCGCGATGTTTACTAATAAATCTAAGCTGGCGTTGAAGTAGTAAGTGAAGTTTTTCATCTGCTGGAGCATCTGGATTTGCTCCTTTGCTAATTGCTTTAAACAAATTTTCCGAGATCCAGCCAATGACTGCAGCAAAAATAGCTTCGCGTGTTTTAAAATGGCGAAATACCGTTGGCTGTGCAATACCGACCCGGTCAGCAATCGCTTGAGTGGTTACTTTCTTTATTCCTTGCTCTGCAGTTAGCTCCATTGTGGCTTGAACGATCTCTTTACGACGTTCTTCTTGTGGTTTTCCCATAATAATTCCAGCTTAGAAATAAAAAGGTGAGTAATTAATCACTTTCTATTTTGGGTGGTAACAATTATTTTGTCAAGTAAAAGGCCTATCTTGAATCTTCAGGATAATTAATTGCGAGGATTATTGAATATGCTATTTTTTATGTCATAAATGACATTTCTATCATAGTGGCATGACATAAATGTCATAAAAAACCATAGCTAGATATAAAAACGTTATAAATTACAATGGGTTATGTTTTGGTATGCGTTTTGCATTTGCATATTGCAGTCAACTATAGGAGTTTAAAATGAGCAAATTTTTCATCTTAATGCTGTTTTCATTGAATTTGGTTAGTTTCAACCATGCAATGGCATCATCACATCTTGATCAAACCGTTATTTTTAATGACACAGGTAGTCCGGAGGAAGGTAAGGATAAAGGTGAAGATGAAGAAAAGAACCCTGAAGATGACTGCGATTAAATATTATAAAAATTCAAATTAAAAATTCATAAAGTAAATCAGGAGTTATTTAAATATGAAAAAGACGAATATGATGGTTAATGCCGCTTTAGTACTTGCCGTTGGTTTTTCATCAACAGCATGTGCCGCGAATAATCTTAAAGTGAAAATTAATAAAAAGATTGCTTCAGTTACTGTAATGCATAAAGGTAAGTCAGTTACGATTAAACGTGATCAAAACCAAAAAGCAACAGTAATAGCTGCATTTGCTAAAACTTCCAGAAAGTGTCCTCCATTCTGCATTCAGCCTTCAACTTTAGCTCCTGGTGTTGAAACTGTAGGTGAGGTTGAAGTAATTGGTTACTTGAATCGTTTACATAACAAGGGTGACAAATCAATTTTAGTTATTGATTCACGTACGACTAACTGGGTGAAGAAGGGTACTATCCCAGGTTCAGTAAGTATTCCATGGACTAAACTTAACCCTGCTAAAGGCGCAGATCCACTTTCAATGGGTGACATCATGGCTAAATTTGGTGCATCAGAACAAGAAGGTATCTGGAACTTCAGCAAGGCTAAAACACTTGTTATGTTCTGTAATGGTATGTGGTGTGGACAATCTCCTAACAACATTAAGCAGTTGGTAAAAATGGGTTATCCAGCACACAAAATCAAATGGTACCGTGGTGGTATGCAGAACTGGGCAAACCTTGGTTTAACGACTGTTAAATAATCGTTTACCCCAGTATTTAAGTATTTAAAGAAGTGTGAGAATTTATTTCTCGCGCTTTTTTTGTCTGTACGTTTATATTTGTGTCACATATTATAAGAGTAGACCATAAGGAGGTTATTTGATGAAAGAGATAATAAAACTTTTAACATGGCTGTTACTCATATTAACAAGTCCATTTCTTGCTGCGAATGAAGACTCAAGACAATTTGTAGAATTACCCGAGATGATGCAAAAGCATATGATGAGCAATATGCGCGATCATTTAAAAACGATAAATGAAATCCTTATACATTTATCAAATAACAAGATGGATAAAGCCGCGAGTATCGCAGAGCATCGTATTGGTATGTCGTCATTAGATTCGCATGGTGCAAATCATATGGGTAAATTTATGCCAAAGGGAATGCGTCAGGCAGGTACAAATATGCATAAGGCTGCAAGTCGTTTTGCCTTAAAAACTGAGGAGGGAGAATTATTACTGGCATACAAAATGCTTTCTGAGGTGACATCAGCCTGTGTTGCTTGTCATTCCGCTTATCGTATTAAATAAACCAATAATATTAATGTAGAATGAAAAATAAAAACTATCGTATTTCTTTAATCTACAAACGGTCAACGTTGTCTAAATAAGCTAATAAATAGTCTCATTAAAAAAAATTTGTAATATGATATTTATCACATTGAAGCCGATTTCCAATCGACCGAAAAGGCAATGGAAATGCTTTGAAATATTTGCATTTATATAAAGAAAACAATATCCATATTAAAGCTGATGGTGATCTTATTTATTGATCCTGAGGTTTTTCAACAACTGGGGTGAATAAAATAGTCCTAAAATAACACCACAAATAAGCCCAATGGTATGTGCCATGTTCGCGATATTTCCAACTAAACCTAACCAACAAACAACAAACCAAACCAACATCATTGCGGTAGTGCTTTGATTTAGCCCTATACCTGCTCGAGGATTGAACTTCCCCTGTGCCCAGACATATGCCAGTAACCCATACACAACACCGGACATCCCTCCAAAAATAGGGCCAGCCCAAATGAACTGTGCGAGATTGGATAAAACCGAAATAATAATTACCAGTATCAACATGCGCTTGGTACTTTGGCGTTGCTCAACTACACTGCCAAGCTGATAAAGCCACAATAGGTTAAATGCGATATGCATAATGCCAAAGTGAATGATGATGGGGGTAAATAAACGCCATAGCTGGCCACTGATAATTTCAGGCAGTCCCTGACGGTATTCGGAAATAAATAGAAAGTGAAGGAACTGGAAGTCTCGGCCTAATTTGGAAAGCAGAGCAACTATAAGGCTAAGCAGGATTAATGTTGCTGTGACGCGATTGTAGCGTGCCCATAGTTTTAATTGTTCAAAACCATTCATATTCTTTTCTCGTTTTAGGACTACTATATTACACCGTTTCGTTTTATCGTGTATTGTAAGTTATTGCTCAGTCTTTATAAAATAAAAATCATATGATTAGAACTTATATTAAAAAATTACTTATTGTTATCGCGCTTATTACGGTAGGTATATTATTAGATTTTGTTGGCTGGCTTGATGCAGAGAAAATACTCGTAGTCGCAAGAGAATATACTCATCATTGGTGGCTGGTTGTCGTATTAATTTTATTACAAACTGTTTTATTTACTTTTGCCTTGGCTGGTTCGCTTATTTTCTGGGTAGCCGCACCTTTATATCCGCCTGTCATGGCAACTTTTATTCTTGCAGCCGGCGCAACACTGGGTGGTATTGGCGCATACTTTTTTTCAAGTTATATGACTGATGAATGGATTCACAGAATTGAAAATTCACATGCTTATAAATTACTTCACAAGCAAGATAATTTTTTCACTTTATTTGCTTTAAGGGTGTTTCCTGCTTTCCCGCATTCGTTGGTTAACTATAGCTCAGGTGTTTTGAAGGTTAAACTTAGCCACTTTATACCTGCGGCATTTTTAGGCGTTGGGATAAAGTCATATGTCTATGCAGATATTGTTTATAATTTAACAACAACAGCATCTATTGATGACTTGTTTAATCTTTCGACTATCGGCCCTTTAGTTTTGTTATCTGTAATTACATTTCTTGGTGTTTTCATTAAATATAAAATGACAGACAAGAATGAAGATTAATTAATCAGGGTGACCATGGCATCATTTGGCGCATACCCTGCATTGCAGGTGCGACGTTGTGAGTCATAACATTCATATCATGACGCATTCCTGAGATGTTTACTGATAATGAGTTCATATCCTGACGCATACTACTCATATCCTGTGACATCTGTGTCATCGCTTTTTCCATAACGTTAACGGTATAAAACATATGAATAAGTCCGGCAAAGGCAAGTATTATTGCCGGATAAGCAATGATCTTTGTTTTAGTTATACTGTGGGAGTATTGCTGGCTTTCTGTTTCCCTACGTTTGTCCTGTAGTTTTTCCATTTCCTCATATTCTTTACGCATCTCTTCGCTGGAACGGATAATGGTTTCGGAGAGATGATCAAATGAAGAGTCGCTTTGAGTGCTACGTTTACCGGTATCCTTTTGAATCTTGTTGAAAGTACTTTCCAGTCCCTGATAGAGTTCAGCTAATTTATTTTCCTGGGCGCTCATACGTGCTTCATTTTGTTGTTGCAGAGCAATGAGTCCTTCTTTCAGTTCCATTATAGCTTTAGTACTGTTATCACTTTGAACTTGATTTATTGGTTTTTTTGTATTTTTTTTTTGCTGGTGAATTTTTTTTACCGCTGGCTTATCATTTTCGGCGCTCATATATTTCTCCGAATTTCAGATTTTGTTTAATATTACTTTTTACAGATTATATTTCTATTAAATTTTTTATGTATGAATAGTTTCACATAAATTAAGTTTCATTTGAAAGTTTCAAAAGAAAAATTTATAAAAAATAAAGGGGCAATGAAGCCCCTTTGTTTTTTATTGAAAATATAAAACTATTTTAAAGTAACGGTACGATAAGTAACGCAACAATATTCATAATCTTAATCAGTGGGTTAATTGCTGGACCCGCTGTATCTTTATATGGATCACCTACAGTGTCGCCGGTTACTGCTGCTTTATGTGCATCAGAACCTTTACCACCATGGTGACCGTCTTCGATATACTTTTTCGCATTATCCCATGCACCACCACCGGTAGTCATAGAGATTGCAACGAACAGACCAGTAACGATAGTACCAATCAGAACACCACCTAAAGCTTCAGCACCTAAAGTCAGACCAACAATAATTGGCACTGCAACAGGTAATAAAGAAGGAATCATCATTTCTTTAATTGCTGCTTTAGTTAATAAGTCTACCGCTTTAGTGTAATCAGGCTTCTCAGTGTAATCCATAATGCCTGGCTTTTCTCTAAACTGACGACGTACTTCCTCTACGATATCGCCTGCTGCACGACCTACTGCTTCCATCGCCATAGCGCCGAATAAGTAAGGAATCAGACCGCCGATAAACAGACCAATAATAACCAGATGGTTAGACAGATCAAAAGATACCGATTGGCCGTTAGCCGCTAATGTATGCGTGTAATCAGCAAATAGAACGAGTGTTGCAAGACCGGCTGAACCAATCGCGTAACCCTTCGTTACTGCTTTCGTTGTATTACCAACCGCATCAAGCGCATCTGTCGTTTTACGAACATCTTCAGGAAGCTCAGCCATTTCAGCGATGCCACCTGCGTTATCTGTAATAGGACCGTATGCATCAAGTGCAACGATGATACCTGTCATAGACAACATTGATGTTGCTGCAATTGCAATGCCGTATAAACCCGCAAAATGATAAGCGCCATAAATGGATGCGCAAATAGAAAGCACAGGTAATGCTGTAGATTTCATTGAAACACCTAAACCAGCAATAACGTTTGTACCGTCACCTGTGGTTGATGCTTTTGCAATGTTTTTAACCGGCGCATATTCAGTTGCCGTGTAGTACTCAGTGATAACGATCATCGCAATAGTAAGTACTAAACCAATCAATGCTGCATAGTAAAATTCAGTTGCACCAACAACGTTACCATTTGCTAGTGTTAATGCGACTTCCCCCATCATATTTTGAGTTACAAAATAAAATGCAATCGCAGAAAAAACTGCAGAAATAATCGTGCCCTTATAAAGTGCATTCATGATTTTTGCACCATCAGACGTTTTCACGAAGAAGGTACCGAGGATAGAACCGATAATTGAAACACCACCGAGAACTAATGGGTAAGTTACCGCTAGTTCACCAATTTGGCTCATTACCAGGCCACCTAATAACATGGTTGCAATGAGAGTTACTGCGTATGTTTCAAATAAATCAGCAGCCATACCTGCACAATCACCTACATTATCTCCTACGTTATCAGCGATAGTTGCTGGGTTACGTGGGTCATCCTCAGGAATACCGGCTTCAACTTTACCTACAATGTCTGCACCTACGTCAGCACCCTTAGTGAAGATACCGCCGCCTAAACGTGCAAAGATAGAAATAAGTGAGCCACCAAATGCGAGGCCAACTAATGCGTGTAGTGCATCTTCTTGAGAAACATCCATCATAACGGTTAAAACTGAGTAGTAACCCGCAACACCTAAAAGACCAAGGCCAACCACTAACATACCGGTGATAGCGCCGCCTTTAAATGCAACTTGTAAAGCTGGATTAATACCATCTTTAGCTGCTTCTGCAGTACGTGAGTTAGAACGAACAGATACGTGCATGCCAATGTAACCAGCAAGACCGGAAAGGATTGCACCAACGGCAAAACCAACAGCACTATACCAGCCAAGAGCAAAGCCCATCGCGAAAAATAAAACAGCACCGACCATACCAATGGTAGTGTACTGACGAGCCAAGTAAGCAATAGCGCCTTCTTGAATTGCGGTAGCGATTTCCACCATTTTATCATTCCCCATAGGTTTTGATAAAATACTGAAAATTGAAATAACGCCATAAGCGATGCCAATGAGGGCACAAACTATAGCAATGAGTAGACCAGTGGACATGATGCTTTCTCCCTTAATTATGTAAACCTGAGTAATTTAGAAGTTTAGACTAAATTAGTTATTTAAATTCTTGTGCACGAAGACTAAACCCTTTTAACGACGGGCGTTATCATGTGTTTTTATCGGTCTATCTCCCTATTTAATATCCCTAAAAGTCATATTGATATGGAAAATTTATGCATTGATGTAGATCAATCAAACCTGACAAATTATTAAATTAATCATGGTTATTTTGGGTTAGCGGATTCCCCTAAGTTACTGTAAAATAAGCGCCTTAGTTAAGTTTTCAGGGTATTGGCTTGCATACACGTATTAAAATCTGTGGAATTAAGCATTTAGATGACGCACTTAAAGCAGTTGAGTGTGGTGCGGATGCGATTGGGCTTATTTTTGTTGAAAAAAGCTCGCGCTATGCCAGTTTGACGGATGCTCGAGTGATTGCTGAATCACTGCCGCCGTTTGTGACGGTGGTGGGCTTATTTATGGATGCCACAGAAGCAACAGTACGTGAGGCACTTAAAGTGGTGCCTTTGAATCTATTACAGTTTCACGGTGATGAATCGCCAGCTTTTTGTGATCAGTTTGAGATACCGTATATCAAAGTTTTAAGAATGCGTGACAATGTAAATGTGGTGGCATTCGCACAAGAATATCCCAATGCGTCGGGTATTTTATTAGATACATACAGTAAAGCGGGCGGTGGTTCCGGACAAACGTTTGATTGGAGTTTAATTCCGGAAGATATCCCTTTGCCACTTATTTTAGCGGGGGGACTTAACCCTGAAAATGTCGCTTCAGCGGTTGAAACAGTAAAACCGTATGCTGTAGATGTAAGTAGCGGTGTAGAATCCGAACCCGCAATTAAAGATCATAAAAAAATAGAACAGTTTATTAAAGAGGTACAGCGCGTTGGCTGAATCAGAAACAAAATATCATCAACCTGATGACAAAGGTCA
This sequence comes from uncultured Thioalkalispiraceae bacterium, assembly GCA_964605385.1. Classification (GTDB taxonomy): domain Bacteria; phylum Pseudomonadota; class Gammaproteobacteria; order UBA6429; family Thiohalophilaceae; genus JAGLTQ01. The sequence goes on along the minus strand of CAZSCK010000001.1, from coordinate 33,862 downwards.
TTTCGGTGTTTATGGCGGGCTTTTTGTCGCTGAGACATTAATGGGGCCGTTGACAGAATTACGTCTTGCTTATGAAAAGTACATGCAGGATAAAGATTTTTTAGCGGAACTTGATTGGGAACTACAGAATTATGTGGGCCGTCCTTCACCTTTATATTTTGCTGAGCGCTGGTCAAAAGAATTAGGTGGTGCAAAGATTTATCTTAAACGTGAAGACTTAAACCATACCGGTGCGCACAAAATAAATAATACGGTGGGGCAGGCTTTACTCGCTAAACGTATGGGCAAAATACGTATTATTGCGGAAACCGGTGCAGGCCAGCATGGCGTCGCAACGGCAACGGTTGCTGCACGTTTAGGAATAGAATGTGTGGTTTATATGGGCGAGGTTGATATTCAGCGCCAGGCAGCAAACGTTTATCGTATGAAGTTATTAGGTGCAACGGTGGTGCCTGTAACGGCAGGTTCTGCAACGCTAAAAGATGCTTTAAATGAAGCTATGCGTGACTGGGTAACCAATATTGATGACACCTTTTATATAATAGGCACAGTCGCCGGGCCTCATCCATATCCTGCTATGGTGCGTGACTTTCAAACTATTATTGGCCGTGAAGCGCGTGAGCAAATTCAACAACACGAAGGCCGCTTGCCCGATGCTTTAATTGCCTGTGTGGGTGGTGGTTCAAATGCGATTGGTTTATTTCATCCTTTTATTGATGATAAAGATGTTGCTATTTACGGAGTAGAAGCCGCTGGCGATGGTATTGAAACCGGCAGGCATGCTGCACCATTATGTGCAGGTAAACCTGGTGTTTTACACGGTAATCGGACATATTTAGTGGAAGATGAGAATGGCCAGATTATCGAAACACATTCGATTTCTGCAGGTCTGGATTATCCAGGTGTTGGACCAGAACATGCGTGGTTAAAAGATGTTGGTCGTGCGAAATATGTTGCGATTAATGATGAAGAAGCCTTACAGGCTTTTCATGATTTAACGAAAATTGAAGGCATTATCCCTGCGTTAGAATCCAGCCATGCTTTAGCGTATGCCACTAAATTAGCCCCAACCATGGATAAGGACAAAATCATTATTGTGAACCTTTCTGGTCGTGGTGATAAAGATATCCATACCGTGGCTGATATTGAGGGGATCACGCTGTGATAGATCATGTGAGCAAAAGCCAATCAAGAATTAAGGCTCGGTTTGAATTACGCGCTAAAGAAGGGCGTAAATTGCTGGTTCCTTATTTCACTGCGGGCGATCCAAAACCTGAAAATGCTGTACCGATGATGCATGCTATGGTTGAAGCAGGCGCAGATCTCATTGAATTAGGTGTGCCATTTTCAGACCCTATGGCAGAAGGCCCGGTCATTCAAAAAGCAATGGAACGCGCATTAGAACACAACGTAAGCCTACGTGATGTGATGGCAATGGTGGCAGAGTTTCGTCAAAAAGACATAGAAACTCCCGTATTATTAATGGGTTACCTAAACCCAATAGAAGTGATGGGCTACGCTGAATTTGCCAAATCTGCCGCTAAAGCAGGTGTTGATGGTCTATTAACGGTGGATATTCCACCTGAAGAAGCAGAAGAATATGTCGACGCGATGAAAACAGAAGGAATTGACCGTATTTTCCTTATTTCACCGACAACTTCAGAAGAAAGAATTAAGATAATTAATGATGCGAGCTCGGGATTTTTGTACTATGTTTCATTAAAGGGCGTAACCGGTGCCGGCCATTTGGACATAAAGTCAGTTCAGGATCGTGTTTCCACCATACGCTCGTTGACAGAATTACCAGTCGGAGTAGGCTTCGGTATTAAAGATGCGGAGTCAGCCGCGAATATTGCTAGTGTCGCCGATGCGGTTATTGTAGGCAGTGCTATCGTTAAACGTATTGAGGAAAACCTCGATTCGGCCGATAATGCGATTAAAGCAGTAAAAGAATTATTATCTGAAATGCGCACAGCATTAGATACTTAAAATTATATTCCCCCCTCCCATTGGGAGGGGGCTAAGGGGAGGGGAGGTTTAAGCCTTTCTTCCCTAATCCTCCCAGCTAAAATGGGGAGTGAACATAACAAAAAAAGATAGGTTTTTATATGAATTGGTTTAGCAAATTATTACCAGAACGTATTCGAATTGATGGTGAATCACGTAAAAGTGTACCCGAAGGTTTATGGACCAAGTGTACTGCTTGTGGTGCTGTATTGTATCGCGCAGAAATGGAACGTAATTTAGATGTCTGTCCAAAGTGTGATCAACATGCACGTGTTGGTGCGCGCTGGCGTTTAGATACATTTCTTGATGCAGATGGACGCAGCGAAATTGGTGAAAATTTAAAGCCTGTTGATGTGCTCAAGTTTAAAGACATAAAAAAATATAAGGATCGTCTTACCCAGGCGCAAAAGGCCACCGGAGAAAATGATGCGTTAATTGTCATGAAGGGTAGCGTTAAAGGTGTTCCGGTTGTTGCCGCTGCTTTTGAATTTAAATTCATGGGTGGTTCGATGGGTTCAGTGGTTGGCGAACGTTTTGTTCGTGCCGTCAATGTTTGTTTGAAAGAAAATTTACCTCTGGTTTGTTATTCAGCCAGTGGTGGTGCTCGCATGCAGGAAGCTTTGTTCTCGTTAATGCAAATGGCGAAAACCAGTGCCGCATTAGCACGTATGCGTAAACAGTCATTACCGTTTATTTCTATTTTGACTGATCCAACCATGGGTGGCGTATCAGCCAGTTTGGCCATGTTAGGTGATATCAATATTGCAGAACCAAATGCTTTGATTGGTTTTGCTGGTCCACGAGTAATAGAACAAACGGTTCGTGAAATACTACCGGATGGTTTTCAACGTAGTGAGTTTTTATTAGAGCATGGCGCGGTTGATATGATTGTTGATCGTCGTGATATGCGGGATAAAGTGGCAAGTCTACTCTCGATCATGATGCAACAACCCGCTGTGTAGAAATCTTTTTATTATTATCTAAAAATATCTACAATATTTATTATCTTACTGTCATTGCGAGGAAGTACGTAAAAACATATGTTTTTACGTGCTGACGCGGCAATCTCAAATTTAATCTCCTTAAACATGAGATTGCTGCAGTCACTTTGTTCCATCGCAATGACAGTGACTCCCCTTAGAAAGTCTTGAGTTTGAAATAATGCGCTTTTCGTCTCTTCATGAATGGTTAGATTGGCAAGAAGGCCTGCATCCTTCAGCCATTGAACTTGGCCTCGAGCGCGTTGCGGAAGTTTTTAAACGACTACATTCTTCTTTACCTTCTATCCCTGTTATTACCGTTGCTGGCACTAATGGCAAAGGTTCCAGTGTTGCTTTATTAGAATCTATTTATCAGCAAGCCGGTTATGAAACGGGCGCTTATACCTCTCCTCATTTATTGCGCTATAACGAACGTATTCACCTCAATGCTGAAGAAGTTTCAGATGAGCTTATTTGCGAAGCATTTGATCGAATCGATCGAGCGCGTTTAGAAAATAATAAAGAAATTTCTTTAACTTACTTTGAGTTTGGCTCATTAGCAGCATTGGATATTTTTTATCGTGCTAAACCTGATGTGATTATTTTAGAAGTAGGTTTAGGTGGGCGTTTGGATGTTGTAAATATTATTGATGCAGATGTCGCTTTGATTACCTCAATTGGAATTGATCATACGGGATGGTTAGGTCATGACCGGGAAACCATCGCAGTAGAAAAAGCCGGCATTATGCGAAAAAATCGTCCTGTTATTTTTAGTAGCCCGGATATGCCAAAAAGCATAAAACAGGTCGCAAATGAAAAGGGTGCACTATTATATCGTCGCGGCCAGGATTTTGACTGGCAAGAAAGTTTTGCTGCTGCAGGTACACCACAATCATGGAATTGGAAATCCTATAGTCCTACATCAAGTAAAAAACAACGCACAGCACTGCCTATGCCCAATATTCGCGGCCGTCATCAAATTGATAATGCAGCCGGTGTATTAATGGTCATGGAGTGTTTGGCCAACAAACTTCCAGTAAATCAACAGCAGGTGAAAGCGGGTTTGTTATCTGTTTCGGTGTTGGGCCGTTTTCAATGTTCAACAACGGATTCTTCCAATATTTTGCATATATTGGATGTGGCTCATAATGAAGACAGTATGGCGTGTTTAGCGGAGTTATTGGGCGAATCATGTGAAGGGAAAACACTAGCCGTATTGGGTATGCTTGAAGATAAAGAACATGCTAAAGCATTAGCTCGCATATCCCCTCAGATTTCCAGCTGGTTTATTGCCAGTTTAGAGGTACCTCGCGGTATGAAAGGGGCTGATTTAGCGAGTGTTGTTAAAGATTTAGATAGGAATGCGGTTGTCAGTGATTTTACTAATGTAAAAGAAGCAATAATGGCTGCAGATTTGGTAGCAACTAACGCTGACCGGGTGGTTATTTTTGGTTCATTTTATACAGTAGAATTCGCTATGCAGCTTGGAATATAATAGGCTCTTGGCTGGGGTAAATTTTGCCCATTTTTGTTATTTATTGATTATTTTGAGTTAGGAGGAAATGTGGAAGAAGGTCGCTTGAAACAACGTTTAGTCGGTGCAGTGGTACTGATTGCGTTGGCTGTGATTTTTATTCCCATGTTACTGAGTGGCGGACGGGATATGGAAATGCCGGTCTTTGGTAGCAATGTTCCTGAGCGAAGTGCTGAAGTTACCAATATTAAACATATTGATATTAAAGAAATACAAAAAACAGAGTCACATCCGATTAACCCCAAAAGAATACCAATTGCTCACGGTTTACCTGAACCAAAAATTGTAGAAGAGAAAAAAACAAAGTCTATTGTTGATACGATGGTTGCGCTTGCAGAAAAAGAAAAAAAACCGGTTATAAAGAAAACTGTTTGGGCTGTTCAGGTGGGTAGTTTTACTAAACGAACAAATGCTTTAGGTTTAAAAGATAAATTACGTAAGAAAAAAATTCATGCTTTTGTTGAACGCATAATGAAAAACAATAAAGTGATTTATCGGGTACGAGTTGGCCCGGAAATAACACGTAAAAAAGCTGAAGCACTTAAAATAAAGTTGAAGAAAGAATTAAAACTTAGTGGTTTAGTTGTTAAGCATCCATAATGGAACAGGTATAAATGGTTTTAGCAGATTTAATAGTTTTAGGGATTATTATTATATCCGTCATCGTTAGTTTAATGCGCGGATTTGTAAAAGAAGCTCTGTCCCTGGCTGGTTGGTTAGTTTCCTTATGGGTTGCGATGACTTTTTCATCTGGCATGGCAGAATTGTTTGGCAGTTCAATTAAAGATCCAACATTACGTTTACTGGCTGCTTTTGTGAGCTTGTTTATATTGTCTTTGATGGTCGCAGCAATGATTAATTTTTTTGCATCACAATTTGTACAAAGAGTGGGTCTTAGCGGTGTTGATCGTACCATTGGTGGTGTATTTGGTTTTTTACGCGGCATATTATTAGTTACTATTATTATTATGTTGCTTGGATTAACAGCCATACCTCAAGAAAAGTGGTGGGATGAATCTTTCTTTATGTTCCGTTTTGAAGTTATTGCAACATGGTTAAAAGATCTTTTACCAAGCGATATAGCACGATATTTTAAATACTAGTTTGAGGTCATTGCACGAATGCTACGAAGCTAGATAACTGCGTTTACCCTCCACATTAATTTTATGTGGGGCACGACGAATAATCAACTCAAAATGCTCATGTACATTGAATAAGGATGTTCAGGTGCCGTGAAGTACAGGGATGTACGAGAATGGCCTAACCGTACACTCCGCTTTTTCGTTAATTATTGCCTTGTTCTCTAACTTCTCGCTATTCATACAAAGGCCTCAGGTTTTAGGTCTATAAATAGGAAAAAAGTTATGTGTGGAATTATTGGTCTTGTTGGCCATACACCTGTTAATCAAGCACTCTATGATGGATTAACGGTACTACAACATCGTGGTCAGGACGCAGCAGGCATAGTAACTTGTGAAGATGATCGTATGTATTTGCGCAAAGGAAATGGTCTGGTTAAAGACGTTTTCCATACACGTCACATGATGAACCTAAAAGGTAATATTGGTATTGGTCATGTTCGCTATCCCACCGCGGGTTGTTTTTCGTCATCAGAAGCACAGCCTTTTTATGTGAATTCGCCTTATGGTATTGCGTTAGCGCATAACGGTAATTTAACCAATGCAGAAGATTTAAAGCATGATTTATTCGTTCAGGATCGTCGCCATATAAATACTAATTCAGATTCAGAAATTTTATTAAATGTTTTTGCTCATGAGTTGCAGGAAACAGTTAACCCTGATCTTGACATTACCGCAGATAATATTTTTGATGCCATTGAAAATGTACATAAGCGTTGTAGAGGTGCTTATGCAGTAGTGGCAATGATTACAGGACGCGGCATTGTTGCGTTTCGAGATCCTTATGGTATTCGCCCTGTCGCATTTGGTAAAAGGGAAACAGGGAAGGGTGTTGAGCATATTGTAGCTTCTGAATCTGTTGCGATTGACTCGTTAGGTTTTGAAATGGTACGAGACATTGAACCTGGTGAGGCTATTTTTATAAATAACGAAGGCCAGATTTTTTCTCGTCAATGCGCAGAAAAGCCAAAGCTATCTCCTTGTATTTTCGAACACGTTTATTTTGCACGTCCGGATTCAATTATAGATGGTGTGTCTGTTTATAAAGCACGTTTACGTATGGGCGATTATTTAGCAAAAACCATTCTGAAAGAATTCCCTGATCACGATATTGATGTGGTACTGCCGATACCGGATACCAGTCGGACCTCTGCTTTAGAGTTGTCATATACGCTAGGGGTAAAGTACAGTGAGGGTTTTATTAAAAATCGTTATATTGGCCGAACCTTTATTATGCCGGGTCAACAACAACGTAAGAAATCAGTAAAACAAAAACTCAATGCAATTGAATTAGAATTCAAAGGTAAAAATGTTTTACTGGTTGATGACTCCATTGTACGAGGCACAACATCACAACAAATTATTCAAATGGCACGTGATGCCGGAGCTAAAAAAGTTTATTTTGCCTCTGCTGCCCCCGCAGTACGTTATCCAAATGTTTATGGTATTGATATGCCAGCAGCGGTTGAACTGGTTGGTCATGACCGTAACGTTGAAGAAATCGCAAAAGAAATTGGTGCCGATAGATTATTTTATCAAAAACTCGATGACTTAATTGAAGCTGTACGCAAAAAAGCACCGAAAATAAAAGAGTTTGATACATCTGTTTTTAATGGTGTATATGTAACAGGTGATATTGATGATACATATTTAAAACACATTGAATCATTAAGAAATGATGCTAGTAGAGCAGGCGATGATGCCGATAACGAAGTTATTGAAATTCATAACAACGCGTAAATTGACATTTAGCCAATCATCACCTAATCTAACTACTTCTGGTGATGATTCATTAGAAAGCGCCGATTTGATATCAGCTTGCGGGCGCAGTATAAATACAGCTAAAGTGAAAGCCTGCTTTAGCTAATATTGCGGGTTTTTTTGTGTCCGCTTTATTAGCTTAATAGTATTAAACTAGTATGATTTTTGTAGGTTCGAATCATAGTGCCCCACATACTCTATTAAATTAGAGAGTATTATTCTAACGCGGTACTAGAATTTGCCGCAGCATTTGGATGAAACAAAGTGGCTGCGATAACCTCTTTGTTAGGAGAAAGTAATGTCAGACTTCGATGAAAATTGGTCACTTGAAACCTTAGCAGTAAGGGCGGGACAAGTACGCACGGCTGAAGGCGAACATAGTGAACCTATTTTTCCCACATCAAGCTTTGTGTTTCCAAGTGCAGCCGAAGCCGCGGCGCGTTTCAGCGGTGAATCACCTGGGAATATTTATTCACGTTTCACTAATCCAACAGTGCGTACTTTTGAACAACGTCTAGCGGTACTTGAAGGTGGAGAGAGTTGTGTCGCAACGGCGACAGGCATGTCTGCTATTTTAAGCACTTGTGTTGCTTTATTGGAGTCGGGCGATCACATTGTTTCATCGCGTTCAATTTTTGGAACAACTGTTGTCCTATTCAACAAATATTTACAACCCTTTGGTGTGGATACGACGTTTGTTGACTTAACGGATCTGGATGCATGGAAAAAAGCCATTAAACCAGAAACGAAAATATTATTTTTAGAAACACCATCTAACCCATTAACAGAAGTTGCAGATTTAAAAGCACTGGCTGACCTGGCGCATGAAAATGACTGTTTATTAGTTGTTGATAATTGTTTATGTACTCCAATATTGCAACAGCCCTTAAAATTAGGTGCGGATATCGTTATTCACTCTGCTACGAAATACATTGATGGCCAAGGTCGAGCAATGGGTGGGGCAGTTGTCGGCAATAAAGAGTTAGTGGGTGAAACAGTTTTTGGTTTTTTACGTACGGCAGGTCCTACATTGAGTCCTTTTAATGCATGGATATTCCTGAAAGGATTAGAAACCTTATCACTAAGAATGAAAGCGCATAGTGCAAATGCTTTAGAACTAGCACAGTTTCTTGAACAACATAAAAAAGTAAATAAAGTTCATTATTCTGGTTTAGCTTCGCACCCTCAGTATGATTTAGCCAGCCAACAACAATTTGCAGGTAGTGGTGTTTTATCTTTTGAAGTTAAGGGTGGTAAAGAAGCTGCCTGGAAATTGATTGATTCAACTCACTTATTGTCAATTACTGCGAATTTGGGCGATGCAAAATCAACAATTACTCACCCGGCAACGACGACACATGGTCGTTTAACAGATGAAGAAAAAACAAATTCAGGAATTAGTGATGGTTTAATTCGTATTTCGGTTGGCTTAGAATCAATTGATGATATTAAAGCAGATGTTGAAAGAGGCTTGTAATTTAAAATTCTGGCTCGGAATTAAATTTAATAATCTCATCTGTAACAGGATGTTGAAAAGATAAGTAGCAAGCATGCAATAAAAGCCTTATTGATTTCTCAATCACTGCTTTATTTGCATAAAGCTCATCACCTACGATGGCATGTTTAATGGACTGCATATGAATGCGAAGTTGATGCGTTCGTCCAGTGAGTGGTGTTAATTCAATCCGCGTCGTGTTTTTTTCTTTATCGTAAGACAATACTGAATATTTTGTTTGTGAATGCTTTCCTGTTTTAAAGTCTACTTTTTGTTGAGGACGATTTGGCCAATCAGTAATCAAAGGTAAATCTACTTCTCCAAAATCAGGCTTAACATAACCATCAACAACCGCGATATATTTTTTATCTACTTTACGTTTCTGAAATAAAATACTTAAATAACGTTCCATCTCTTTTCCTCTGGCGAGAACCATTAATCCAGATGTGGACATATCGAGACGATGTACGATTAGTGCATCAGAGTATTTAGATTGGACTCGCGATATCAGGCAGTCTTGTTTGTCTTCGCCGCGACCGGGAACAGATAATAATCCACTGGGTTTATTTAAAAACAATAAAAATTCATCTTCAAATAAAACATCAAGTGATTTAAATCTTGGCGGATTATATTTCATATTATAATTTATAAATTAATATAATGTTAATAATGATAAGAGTCAGGCTGATTAGTTGCCAGGTACGCACTGGGTTACGTTTGATGTATGGAACAAAGTCATTATTGACCAGAGCAGAATCAGGTTTATTGAGCGCTGAGATAAACTCAGAAAGTATACTGAATCGGTTGTCCGGATTGATATGTACTGCTTTTTCAATTGCTTTATCAACCCAGCCTGGAATTTCAGGATTAAAATGTTTAAGTGAAATATAATTTGCACGTTTGATATTTCGGATGCTCATCTCTTTACCGTAAGGTAACCGACCCGTTAACATTTCATAGGTTATAACACCCAACGAGAAAATATCTGAGCGATTACTGCCCGTATTACCGATATGGTATTCAGGTGCAGTATAATTAATTGTGCCAAGTATATTATTTACCTCGATAGGTAAATAGATTTCTTCAATCCCCGCAATTTTTGTTGAACCAAAATCAATAATTTTTAACGTGTCATACTCATCTATCATGATATTTTCAGGTTTTAGATCCTGATGAATCATTTCAAGCCGGTGAAATGCGCGTAAACCACGTGCAATTTGTTCAACAAAAGATCGTACCTGATTTAAAGACGGACATGGATTGTCATCTAACCATTGGCGTAATGAATGTCCTTCAATATATTCTGTGATGTAATACAAAGCTGTGCGCTTGCGATTGATGCTTAATACTTTTAATACGTGAGAATTATTTATCCGCCGGCCCGCCCATTCTTCATGTAAGAACTGGTTAATATATTCCGGATCATCCTGATAATTGACTGAAGGTGCTTTTAAGACAACGTTTTCATTTGTTTCTGTATCCTGAACCAGATAAACCTCAGTTCGCTTATTTGAAAATAAGTGGCGTAATACTTTATACCCATCAAGAATCAAACCTGGTTCCAAAGGGGGAGGAAAGGGGAGTTCAGTGAGTTTGTCATAAAACTCATTTTCATTTTCATCAGGTAAATGGGTGATTTCAACAATCTGGCATGTCAGATTATCATCGCTGTTATTACTGACTGCGATATCAATAATTTTCCGGGCTGCGACATTAATGTCATCACTGTTTTTTAGAGTGATGTCTTTAATCAGATTGTCAGTAATAAACTCATGTACGCCATCAGTCAGTTGAATAAAAATATCGCCACTTTCTAAAGGTATGGTTTTATAATCAATATCAACCAGCAAATCGATACCCATAGCGCGGGATAAATAGCTTTTATCGTCACTTACGGAGAAGCGATGATCATTGGTTAATTGTTCGAGTTCATTGTTTCGTAAACGGTAGATTCGGGTATCACCAACATGAAAGATATATGCGGTATTGGATTTAAATACCAGCGCACTTAATGTCGTAACCATACCTTTGTGGCTTTGATGTTTTTTTTGACCTTGTCCATGTAACCATCGGTTAAGCGCTGAAAGAATTTTTTGCCCGGAATTTTTAACTGACCAGCTTTCAGGTGTACTGAAATAATCAGTTAAAAAACCATTCACACAAACTTCAGAGGCCTGTTTAGCATCATCACTGGTACTCATGCCATCAGCGACAACAGCGGCAATACCTTTCGTGGTTAAAAGTGGTTCGTTGGGAACATAAACACCAAAAGAGTCTTCATTCTGGTCTTTAACTCCGGCAATGCTGTAATGGCCACTGTTAATTTGTAATGATGCTGACATAAATTTTTATTCTAATAAAAGGCAATGACGTTAAAGTATAATGGCACTGTCTTGATAGAGTAAGTAATAATTGGTCAATTAAGTATTAATACAACGGGCCATTAAGTTCATATTTTAATTCTTTAATTAAGCTGATGGTAGCAAGGCGTAAAAGTATGAAAAAACGGAGCTTGCAAGTGCAAGTGAGTATTTTGAATACTTTGTACAACGCTGCTAACACAGCTTAAGTGAAGAATTA
>CAZSCK010000001.1:4180-22266 GCA_964605385.1 uncultured Thioalkalispiraceae bacterium | reverse complement strand
TGAGTATTTTGAATACTTTGTACAACGCTGCTAACACAGCTTAAGTGAAGAATTATTTGATAATGTGGATATGGGCTTGAGGGCAAGGCAAAAATGCGCGCAGAATATGAGGTGTATGCATTATACATGAAGATTCGAGCACATTTTTAACGCCGCCATCAAGTTCATAGTCCATTATCAATTGACTTCAATCATTTGGACAGTCCCATCGGGTAACACCTCTGCCATTTGATCTTTTGGATTTTCAAGGAAAAATGCAATTAGAACAAACACTGTAACAGCAAAACAAGCTATCACTATAAAGAATATATCAGTCGCTACAAATGAAAGTACTGTCAAGAAGGTTACTGCGCCCACGTTACCATACGCACCTGTCATGCCTGCAATTTGCCCCGTCATACGACGTTTTACTAAAGGCACCATTGCGAATACGGCTCCGTTACCGGCATTAACAAATATTGAGCTAAAAATAACTGCTGCAACGGCGAGTGAAATACTCCACTCACTGGTTATTAAGCTTAAAAGGTAATAGCCTGCTGCTGTTCCTAACATGAGCACTGTAAGAGAAGATTTTCGACCAAACTTATCACTTATCCAACCACCTGCCGGTCGCATAATAAGATTCAATCCTGCAAAGACAGAAGCAATTAAACCTGCCTGGATAGCAGATAGTTGAAATGTGTCCATAAAAAATAAAGGTAATATCGAAACAACCGCAAGTTCAGAACCAAAGGTGACCATGTAAGACAGGTTTAACAAAGCAACCTGCTTGAATTTATAACGTTCAATTTCTGGAACGGTCTCTGTAAAAACATGTTTGTTAATTTGATAAATGCGAATTGTTTGAAATGCGTATAGTGTTCCTAATATGACATAGATCATTGTGGTTACGCTATCACTTAACATACCTAAATTTACAGGGCTCAATTTCCACGTTAATACAGCAAGTGCCGCAAATAACGGGATATTCATGACTAAGTACAAAAAGAAATCAAATGGACTGGTGATTTCCAGGGCTCCATTTTTCTTTGGTTTAAAATAGGTTGAGCCTTTGGGAGTATCCGTTACACTGAAAAAATAAACAGCAGAATAGATTAGTGCAACAACACCAGTAGTCCCTACGGCGTAACGCCAGCCATCTTCACCACCATACATCAAGGCAAGTGTAGGTAAAATAACTGCTGCGCCTGCAGAACCAAAGTTGCCCCAGCCTCCATAGATACCTTGAGCGAGACCAGTCTGTTTTGCCGGGAACCATTCACCGATCATACGAGTACCGATAACAAAACCAGCACCTACGAAACCTAAGAGAAAACGCATAATGGCCAGTTGTTCAAAATCTTCTGCCATGGCAAAACCAAAACAAAGAAAACTGGAAACAAAGAGCAGCATGGAAAAAATACGTCTGGGACCAAAGGCATCCACCAGCATGCCAATAATAATACGCGCAGGAATAGTTAGTGCAACATTGAGGATTAACAGGGTTTTGATTTGTTGATCATTTAAGCCTAAAGACTCACGCATCATGCCTAATAGTGGTGCATGGTTAAACCAGACAAAAAAACTTATAAAAAAGGCCATCCAACTTAAATGCAAAATACGCATTTTTCCGCTAAATGAAAACAAATTAAGTTTGCTTGTATCAACCGACATACCTTGCCACTCCAAAATGATTAAAATTCTTTGAACATCACAGAGCAAGGGCTATGCCAATAGCATAACTTGTTGATTAATAAGGATAAAGTAGGGTTGCAGGTGTTATTTAAGAATTTTGAATGCACAAAGCAAGTGCAGTAGAGTATTAACGTGCACTAATATAATCCATTTTAGTGTACGTTGTTGTTATGATAATTTTTAATTAAGAATCTGGTAACCTCTATTGCGTAAGCAATTTCTTATCACTTTTTTTCTTTGGTAATGCTCTTCAGCTCCAGCACTGAGGCCGCCACCCAGGGCGCCCAGTTGACCTATTGTAACCGAGGTTCTGCGACCGCCAATAATGGCTCCATATAATGCACCTATAACTGCACCACCTACAATGCCTTCGGCGATTTTTGACTCAATCTGATCGGCTAGATGTTGACACTCGGCTAAATCTACATGATATGCCTGCATATCAACTCCCTTAGGATCAATGATAATTTGTGTATGTCTGGCACAGCCACTTATAGCGAGCATGCTGATTATTACAGGGAGAAGGAAAAATTTGTTCATAATATTTATACCTGTTTTCTATAAGAATTACCGACAAATATAAGCTTACACTATCTTGGGTAATTTATTTCATGTTGAGTAAATATGAAGGAATTTAATTAAAGAAAATGCTGGTTTGGTCGCTAATTAAACAGTTAAGTAATTTATAGAATGTGCTCGGAGTATCATAAAATGTCCATAAAATCTTTAATGACTATCCGCAATAAACTGACATCTGCATTCATTGCTCTTATTATTTTAATTGTAATTATAGGTGCTTTTTCGCTTAAAGAAATAAGTATCCTTAGCAAACTTACGGTTAAACTTTATAACCATCCTCTTGCTGTGACTCGATCTTCATTACAAGCGAATGTGAATATTATTAAAATGCATCGCAGTATGAAAGATATCGTTCTGGCTAAAACTTCTGCTAAAAGAGAAGCTGCAATTCAGAAAGTGAATGCTTATGAAACTTTAGTCTATAAAGAATATGACATCATTACAGAGCGTATCCTTGGTAAAGAAGGTGATGCACTTATTGCTGATACGATACAGATATTTCGTGACTGGAAACCCACCCGTGATAATGTTATTAAACATATACTGGCTAAAGATGATGGAGTTATGGCTGCGAGAAAAAAAGGTGCTAAGCATGTTGCACGTTTAAGTAAAAATATGGATGCGCTCGTTAATTATGCTGCTACTAAGGGTGCCGGTTTCTTTAAAATGGCAACGAAAGAAAGTGAGACTGCATTTAGTTTGATGATTAGCATTATTATAATCTCTTTAATTATCGGTTTGTTGCTGGCCTATTTTATTACTCGTTCTATTCTTAATCCAATTAATAATTTACGAACCACAATTGAATCAATTGAAAAAAATTCTGATTTGACTCAGCGTATTGAAATTACCTCAGGTGATGAAATTGGCAAAACAGCTGTTTCATTCAATTATATGCTGGAAAAATTTGAAGCCTTGATTCAACAGGTTTCTAGCTCAACGTCTCAATTAACTTCTGCTTCAGAACAGGTCTCTACTGTCGCTCAGGACAGTGCAAAAAATGTTGAACAGCAACGACAAGAAACAGATATGGTCGCAACCGCTATTAATGAAATGAGCGCAACGGTACAGGAAGTTGCAAGTAATGCACAAAATGCTTCAGGTGCTGCAGTAAGTGCAGATAATGAATCTAAAAGTGGTAAAGATGTTGTTAATCAAACGGCAAAAGCAATTGAACAATTAGCAGTAGATATAGAAAATGCTGCATCAGTGATTCATACCGTTGAAGAAGATAGTGAAACGATTGGTGGTGTTTTAGATGTTATTAAAAATATTGCAGAACAGACTAACTTATTAGCATTGAATGCAGCAATTGAAGCCGCTCGAGCCGGTGAACAAGGGCGAGGTTTTGCGGTTGTTGCTGATGAAGTACGTACCTTAGCTAGCCGTACTCAGGAATCTACAGCTGAAATAGAATCTATGATTCAGAAATTACAGGAAGGCTCTAAAAAAGCGGTAAAAGTAATGGAAAACGGAACTTCACAGGCAAGAGAAGGTGCTGAAATGGCTCTGGAAGCAGCGGGCTCACTCGATGCCATTGTACGTTCAGTTGCCAGTATCAACGAAATGAATACCCAAATTGCTGCCGCAGCTGAAGAGCAAAGTGCAGTTGCTGAGGAAATTAATAAAAACGTGGTTAATATTAGCCAATTATCTGAAAAAACAGCAAGTGGTGCAGAACAAACCATGTCTGCCAGTGGAGAGCTTTCCAGCCTGGCAGGTGAGCTGCAACAGCTTGTCGGTCAATTTAAAATAAGTAGCTAATTTCAAAAAGTCATATTTAAACAGGATGTGGGTAAATTTAAACTCACATCCTATTTTTTTCTATATTCCACACTTAAAACTCCAATATAATAAAGATATATCATTGATAACTCGATGAGTGGAGCAACGTTTTACGATATAATCCCCGCTATGAAAAAGACTTTTAATTTTATTAGACATCAAATATGAGAAAAGTTGAAATTACTACCGAACCCGTTGAGCTTTATAAAATACTCAAGTTTGAAGGAATGACTTCAAGTGGAGGAGAAGCCAAACTGGTGATTGAACAAGGCCAGGTCCTTGTTAATGGTAAAATTGAAACCCGAAAACGTAAAAAAATAATTTCAGGTGATGTCATTGAATTTGCATCTGAGAAAATCAGCATTAAATATACAGGAAACACTCATGACAAATAACGATATCTTACGCCGCATCCGTTATATTTTTGATTTAAATGATGACAAAATGATCTCATTATTTGCTTTAGCCGATTGTAAAGTCACTCGTGCAGAAATCAGTAATTGGATGAAACAGGAAGACGATCCTGATTTTAAGAAGTTAACAGATGTGCGACTCGCTACTTATTTAAATGGCTTAATTAATGATAAGCGCGGGAAAAGAGAAGGGCCTCAACCTGTTGCCGAAAAAGATTTAAGTAACAATGCTATTTTTATGAAATTAAAAATAGCATTGAATCTGCAAGCTGAAGATATTCTGAAAATTATGAATCTATCAGATTTTCACATGAGTAAACATGAGCTGAGTGCTTTTTTCCGTAAGCCAGGGCATAAACATTTCCGTGAATGTAAAGATCAGATTTTGCGTATATTCTTAAAAGGATTACAGATGCAATATCGAAAAGATGAAAAATCGGATGAAGAATTTAAATGGAAATAAACTTCTGTTTTTAATCTCTATCTCATTGAACCTCGCTTTTGTTTAATTGTCACTTAATAAAGAATTTATTTTGAGAGTGAATTATGAAAAAGAATAAACTGGTTTATGTTTTATTAGCAGGTTTACTGACTTATATCCCCAATGCCTTGGCAGACAAAGCTGTATTCGCAGGTGGTTGTTTCTGGTGCATGGAGTCTGACTTTGAAAAGCTGGCAGGCGTTTCTGATGTGGTTTCAGGTTTTACCGGTGGCACGGTTATAAACCCAACCTACCGAGGTAACCATAAAGGTCACTATGAGGCGGTCGAGGTAACCTACGATCCAGCTAAAGTCAGTTATAAACAATTATTAGATCATTACTGGGTCAATATTGATCCTTTTGATGCCCGCGGACAATTTTGTGATAAAGGCTTTAGCTATTTAAGTGCCATTTTTGTTGCTAATGATAAAGAAAAGAAACTAGCCGAAGAATCACGTAAAAATATTGTTAAACAATTTCCCAATCAAACAATAATTACTCCAATCCTTAATACTTCAACCTTTTATCCTATAAAAGGCGAAGAAAGTTATCATCAAAACTATTACAAAACAAATTCTGTTCGTTATAAGTACTACCGCTGGCGTTGTGGAAGAGACCAACGATTAAAAGAAATTTGGGGTGATAAAGCAACCCACTAAAATAGGATGTGACCAATGCAAGATGAAAAAATATCGGGAAGCTGTTTATGTGGAGGTGTGGCCTATGAATTTTCTGGACCCGTTAAAGTATTTCAATATTGCCACTGTACGCGCTGTCAAAAAATAACCGGGACGGCTCATGCTTCAAATATAATTATTGATCCTGTACATTTTAAATGGACAAAGGGTGAAAATAACGTAGGACGATATGAGTTAGCAGAGGCAAAACATTTCGCCAGTTCATTTTGCAAAACATGTGGTTCTACTTTGCCATGGATTACACAAAGTCAAAAAGCAATGATTATTCCTGCTGGAACACTAGATAATGATCCAAAAGTGAAACCTGTACACAATATATTTTATGCTGACAAAGCTTGTTGGTATGAGAATGTGGATGATTTAGTAAAGTATGATGAATTACCCACTAAAAAATAATAGGTTTTTATTGTTTTTGATAGCTTGGTGTAGCCTTGTATCAACTTTAAACGCAGAAGAATCACCTTTTACTTTTAAAAGTGAAGGTATGGTTCTTAAGGTTGAAAAAGTACTTGAAGGTTTAGGCGTGCCATGGGGAATGACTTTTATATCTCCAACTGAACTACTCATAACAGAACGTTCTGGTTCTATACTCTTATTTAATTTAGAGACATCTAAAAAAGTTATTTTAAAAAACACACCTAATGTTATGCATGATGGCCAGGGTGGTATGCTTGATGTTGCGATATCCCCTGACTACAAAAAAACTGGCTGGATCTATTTTACTTATGTAAAAGAATATTCCGGTGAAGGTGCTACTGTACTGACAAGAGCAAAACTTAAGAATAATAAACTTAGTGAATGGAAAGACTTGTTAGTCTCAAAATCACGGACAAGTAAGAGTTATCACTTTGGTAGCCGGATAACTTTTGATAATAACGGTCATGTTTTTTTTGGAATTGGCGATCGTGGTGTGCGACCCAATGCTCAAAATTTAAGTAATCATGCTGGCTCAATTATTCGTTTAAATCTTGATGGTTCTATTCCGCAGGATAATCCCTATGTTAATAAAAAAGGCGTTTTACCTGAGATATGGAGTTATGGTCACAGAAATCCGCAAGGGCTGGTATTTGATACTAAATATAATCGTTTATGGGAAATTGAACATGGGCCACGAGGCGGGGATGAAATTAACTTAATTAAACCTGAAGCAAATTATGGCTGGCCTGAAATTTCATATGGCAAAGAATATTGGGGGCCGATAGCAGTAGGTGAAGGGACACATCGCAAAGGCATGGAGCAACCCGTTAAGGTTTACATTCCTTCTATTGCCCCAGGCAGTTTAATCTTGTACTCAGGTGAAACACTCTCTGGATGGAAAGGGAATCTATTATCAGGAGCATTAAAGCTACGCCATATTAATCGTATTGAATTAAATGAAAAGGGTGAAGCAATAAAAGAAGAACGGTTACTTAAATCTCTTGATGAGCGTATAAGGGCTTTAGCACAAAGTCCTCAGGGCTGGATCTATTTCTCAACGGATAGTGGTAAAATTTATCGAATTCTGCCTAATAATAAGAAATGACTAATTAGAGGTTCTCTATTAAAATACTTGTATGACTCTAAATCCGACACCAGCCTTACTTGATAGTTTATATTGGATCACACTGATTGCCGTTATTGTTTCATCTGCCTCGGGTGTTTTAAAAGCAGGATTTAAAAAATATGATCTTTTTGGGGTTATTATTATCGCGGTCGCGACTGGTCTTGGTGGTGGTTCTTTACGTGATATGCTGCTTGATCGTGAAGTTTTCTGGATTCGTGATCAGAGCTTTTTTATTGCTTCATTGGCTAGCGCCATTATTATTTTTATTATTGCGCGGCTTAAAGTTATCCCCCCCCGATTTTTCCTGGTTCCCGATGCCGCGGGTCTTGCAACATTTGGTATTGCAGGTACATTGGTTTCGTTAATGGTTGGTGCGCCGTGGTTAATAGCTAGTTTTATGGGTGTGATGACAGGTACTATGGGAGGGATTTTTCGCGACATCTTAAGTCATGAACCTCCCGTTGTTTTTCAAAGTACACTTTATGGTACGGTATCATGGGGTGGTTCACTGTTATTTATTTTCTTATTGTATGTAGACTTTGATGTAACATTATCTGCAATTAGTGCGGGCGTTAGTATTTTTGTCGTTCGACTTTTAGCAATTCGATACAACCTCAGCTTGCCAAAATTTAGATTTAAAACGTAATACTCTTTCTAAAATCTTCTAGTGATACAATTTCGATTTAATGCTTAATGTACAAAGTCGGTGCAGGTTTACATCGTAAATCAAGATTATGTAGATTATTGGTGCATGTGGTTTGTTTTTATTTTATTAATGCTATCAATAAAATTCTCAAGTTAACACACACGTTTTCTACTTTTGAAGCTTATATTTTATGTATGGCATCATTATTGCTCTATTGTTAGTCAAATATTTTATCTTGTTAAAGAATGTGTACAAATGAAGAAAAAAATACTACTTATTGATGAAGATTCATCGAGAACAGAAATGCTAACATCGTCATTAAATGATGCTGGATTTGAAGTTGTGGGGCGTGTTGCATGTGATGACGATATTTTAGCCGGTATTCAAGTATGTGAACCTGATGTTTTAGTGATTGATATGGAGTCACCTGATGATTATATTTTTAACCAATTGCTGGAAATAAATAAACAACGTCCAAAACCGATAGTTTTCTTTGCGGATAAAAGTGAATATGATGTTATTGAAAAAGCAGTTAAGACTGGCGTTAGTGCATTTATTGTTGATGGTTTAACGGCTCAACGTGTAAAACCCGTTATTGGACTTGCTATTGCGCGATTTAAGGAAATGCAATCTCTCTATAAAGAAATATCTGACTCTAAAGTAAACCTGGAAGAACGAAAAGTTATAGAAAGGGCTAAAGGAATTTTAATGAGCAGAAAGAGTATGAGTGAGGATGATGCTTATAACTCATTAAGAAAGCTGGCAATGGGCCAAAATAAAAAGCTTTTTGAAATAGCAAAAAATGTTATTGAAATGTCAGAATTATTTTAATTATATATTTATTGAGCTGTTCTTCATTGATCTTTTCTTTTTTGCACCATAAATGAATATTTTAAATATGGATTGCACTTTTTTAAAGCATAAACATATACAGTGAGTTATATAATTCATCTGACCTATAAGTGTTTATTAAATATACCGCATAGATAAGCCAATTTAATAAATTGGCATACACTTTGCTCTAATAAATACAGTAATTTTATTATTGTCCAACGGCGGTCAATAGACATCGGACAAAGGCGTCCACAAACCAAACATTAATTGTTTGGCGTGTGGACGTTTTTTTTTGCATGAAAAATAGTAAGAGAGGCTGTAATGAAAAACTTTAGTAAATATCCAGGTCGTAGAAAATTTATTAAGTCAGTAGCGATGACGCTGGGGCTTTCGGTGACATTAACAATGGGACTTCTTGGTGCTCCAAACATAAGCGCGGCAGTAGGTGAGCCAGAAAAAGAAGAATTAAAATTTGGTTTTATTAAGTTGACCGACATGGCCCCACTTGCAGTGGCCTATGAAAAAGGTTTTTTTGAAGATGAAGGTTTGTATGTCACTCTTGAATCACAAGCGAACTGGAAAGTGTTACTTGATCGAGTGATTGATGGTGAGCTGGATGGGGCGCATATGTTAGCAGGACAACCATTAGGCGCAACAATTGGTTTTGGTACTCAATCTCATATTGTTACTGCCTTTAGCATGGATCTTAATGGTAATGCGATTACGGTTTCTAACAAGGTATGGAGAGAAATGAAAAAGCACATTCCTCATAAAGGTGGAAAGCCAGTTCATCCAATTAAGGCTGATGCTTTAAAGCCCGTAATTGAAAAATATAAATCGGAAGGTAAACCTTTTAAGATGGGAATGGTATTTCCCGTATCTACACATAACTATGAATTACGTTACTGGTTAGCGGCGGGTGGTATTCATCCTGGTTACTATGCTCCACATAAAGGTGATAGCAGTGGCACACTTCAAGCAGATACATTGTTATCTGTGACGCCGCCACCACAAATGCCTTCAACAATGGAAGCAGGTACGATTGATGGCTACTGTGTAGGTGAGCCCTGGAATCAACAAGCCGTATTTAAAGGTATTGGTGTTCCGGTTGTTACCGATTATGAAATATGGAAAAACAACCCGGAAAAAGTATTTGGTGTTAGCAAAAAATGGGCAGATAAAAACCCAAACACGCATATTCGTGTAGTAAAAGCGATGATTCGTGCAGCACAATGGTTAGATGCTAATAATAATGCTAACCGACCTGAAGCGGTGAAAATTCTATCCATGTCACAATATGTTGGTGCGGACTATGATGTTATCGCTAACTCAATGACAGGAACCTTTGAATACGAAAAAGGTGATAAGCGTCAGGTACCTGATTTTAATGTTTTCTTTAGATATAACGCAACTTACCCTTATTACTCAGATGCCATTTGGTATTTAACACAAATGCGTCGCTGGGGTCAGATTTCAGAATACAAACCTGATAGCTGGTACAACAATATCGCAAAAAAAGTTTATCTACCTGAAATATATGCAAAAGCAGCAAAAGAGTTGATTGCTGAAGGTAAGGTTTCTGCAAAAGACTTCCCTGATTTAAAAAATGAATCAGGCTTTAAAAAACCACAGAAACATTTTATTGATAACATTGTATATGACAGCAAAAAGCCAAATGCATATTTGAAGAAATTTAAAATTGGTTTGAAAAATAAAGAAAAAATGTAAGAAGGGACATCTACATACTTTCCGGCAAGAGTATGTGGATTCTTATTAAATATTTATAGATTTAAAATTTGGTTAAGAAAATGAACACACGAGTAATGGATATGATAGAAAGTAAATTTATGATAAAGATATTATCGCTATCAAAACCTAAAAATATTGATTGGGATAGTTTTTTCAAAAAAACCGTACAAACGTTAGGTGTGCCGTTAATGGCTATAGGTGTTTTTCTTGCTATTTGGGGCGGTGCTGCTTCGCAAATTCAAACATCATTAGGTCAGCTTCCTGGCCCGGCTAAAGTCTGGCAACAAACTGTCTCTCTTTATGAGGAACATAAAGAAGAACGAAACAAAGAAGTTGCGTTTTATGAAAGGCAAGATAAACGTAATGCAAAAAAAATATTAGCTAATCCTGATGCAAAAATAAAAGTTCGCTCGTATACAGGTAAACCTACATTCTTTGATCAGATTGGCACAAGTATTATTACAGTTATAACCGGGTTTATCATTGCCTCATTAATTGCAATTCCTATTGGTATTATAAGTGGCTTAAGTCCGATTATTTATAATGCATTGAACCCACTTATTCAAACATTTAAACCGGTATCTCCTTTAGCGTGGCTACCGATTGTGACTATTATTGTTAGTGCCGTTTATGTAACAGATGACCCCATGTTTTCCAAATCCTTTATTAACTCGGCGATAACAGTCACGTTGTGTAGTCTTTGGCCAATAATTATTAATACTACGGTGGGTGTTTCAACAATGGATAAAGATTTGGTAAATGTGAGCAAAGTGCTTCGCTTAAGTTGGTTTACACATATTACTAAGATTGTTTTACCTTCATCTGTTCCTATGATGTTCGCAGGTTTACGCGTTTCATTTGGTATCGGCTGGATGGTTCTCATTGCCGCAGAAATGTTGGCACAAAACCCGGGCTTGGGAAAATTCGTATGGGATGAATTCCAAAATGGTAGTTCTAATTCACTCGCTAGAATTATGGTGGCGGTTATTGCTATTGGTTTAATAGGATACATACTCGATCAATTTATGTTGAAGGTACAACGAAGTGTGTCATGGGATAAAAACGCAGTGTTGCGTTAATTCGATTTAATTTAAGAGAGATCTATGCAAATCAAATTTGGAGAAAGAACATGAGTAAAAAACATTTAGAAATAAGCCAGGTATCAATGGAGTTTCACACACCAACAGGGCCTTATAAAGCCCTGGATAAAATTAAACTTAATATTAAAGAAGGTGAGTTTATTTCTTTAATTGGACATTCTGGTTGTGGTAAATCAACCGTATTAAATATTATTGCGGGTTTGTATCAAGCAACAGAAGGGGGGGTAATTTTAGATGGAAAAGAAGTAAATGAGCCAGGTCCAGATCGAGCTGTAGTCTTTCAGAACCATTCATTGCTACCGTGGTTAACCGCCTTTGAAAATGTTGAGCTTGCAGTTAAACAGGTATTCAAAGGCAAAAAATCACCAGATGAAATGAAAGAATGGATCGTTCACAACCTCAACCTCGTTCACATGGAACATGCGATGAATAAGCGTCCTAGCGAAATATCCGGGGGAATGAAACAACGCGTTGGAATTGCACGTGCATTGGCCATGGAACCCAAGGTACTGTTAATGGATGAACCTTTTGGTGCTTTGGATGCTTTAACACGTGCACACATGCAAGATTCATTAATTGAGATTCAATTAAGATTAAACAACACTGTTATTATGATTACGCATGATGTTGATGAGGCGGTATTGTTATCTGATCGAATAGTGATGATGACAAATGGCCCAGCAGCAACTATTGGTGATATTCTTGATATTGATTTACCAAAACCCCGTAACCGTGTCAGTTTGGCAAATGATGCTCAATACAATAGTTACCGTGCGTCAGTCTTAAAATTCTTGTATGAGCGTCAGCACAATCCTACCGATAAAGTTGCTTAACTTTTAATTCTTCTCGAGGCATGTAGTTGGAATCTACATGCTTATTAGCAATCTAGCCAAGGATGGCAATACTTATGCTCAATTAAATTTTAATCAAATAATGTACTTTGAGGTTTCCCTAAGAAATACCCTTGCGAATAATCAATTCCAAGCTCCTTAACTTTATCTAATATTTCCTGTGAATCTACAAACTCTGCAATTGTTTCTATGCCAAGTTGACTAGTAAAATCAACGATAGTCTTAACAATAATTTCAGCATTTCGATCTTTAAGAATATTTTGGATAATTGAGCCATCAATTTTTAAGTAATCGACATTAAGATGAATTAAGTGAGTAAAGTTGGAATATCCTGTTCCAAAGTCATCAATAGCAACTCGACAGCCTAAATTCTTTATCTCGTGAATAAACTCCGAAACTTCAGAATAATTTTCTATACCTTCACTTTCAGTTAACTCTACTATGATATTTTTAGCTACACGGTATTCTTTTAGTTTTTCTTTAAAAAACTTAATCGTACTATCATCACGAATATCTTCGACCGTAAAATTGATTGAAATGCTAATATTCTGATTTTTGATGGATTCAAATGTTTTTTCAATCATCACTTTTGTTAATGAAGCATATTGGCGAGTACTTTTTGCGGCATCAAGAAAAAAGAAGGGTGATACTATTTCACCATCTTCATCTATTAGCCTAACGAGTGCTTCAAACTTATCTTTTCTCCCCGTTTTGTTATGGGTAATAAGTTGAAAAAATGGGACAACCCGGTTTTCTGATAATGCCTTGTTGAGTTTTTGTGCCCAGAGAAGATTTTTGTGATGTTGCTCAGTATCTTCTTGAGTACTTTCAAATAAAATATAATCCTTATTATTTTCTTTTGCTTTTTGTAAGGCTTGTTCAGCTCGAGGAATTAAAAAATCACGCTCATTCCTACTCACACCAGCCGTTAATGTAAGATTAATATCGATATTACCTATGCGATAACGACTATTCTGAATGTTACTTAAAAGTGTCTTTATATTTTCATCTGGTTTCTCATGCAGACGTCCCCTTTCACTCAGGATAGCAAATTGGTTCCCACCTAGTCGATAAACAGGATATTCATCTCCAATATGTTGATTAACTTTTTTTCCGAAATCACTTAATAAGTTATCACCGACATTCAAACCATATAGATTGTTAATTGTTTTGAAATTATTTATGTCGATTATTATTAAACAAGGTGCTGTTGATTTATTAATATCATTTAATAGTTTAATTCGGTTTGGTAGTCCAGTAACTGAATCGGTGTATTGTTCTTTTAATTGAATATTTTTTCGTCTCACACTTAAACTAAAACTGAAAATAATAATAATGAGTACAGAAACAAACCATAACAGCCATTTACTTAATGCAGGGTATAGTTCCAGGAAGGGGCGTGGTAGATTAATAATTCTTGCTTTTTTTAATAATGTATCATTTAAATCCAGGTTGAAACGGTTAATATCTGGATAGCTTAAAATAAATTCACTTGAGTTTTGAACATCAACATGAATTCTTTTATCCCCTTTAATTATTTTGCTAGCGATATTTGCTGCAGATTCTCCCTGGATACGACCACTAGTCACATATCCTCCTAATACTCCGGGAAACAGATATGCATCTTCCATTACGAGAACTTTTCTTCCCGTATTTGATATAGCTTTAATTGTTTCATGCAATTTTAGGAGAGTATTATTATTATCTCGTATTCCACCTATGGTGGTTAAAATTATGGTTCCTTCACCAAGAGTATTTAATTTGTTAATTAAAGTATTCAGATTAGAAAAATTTAGATGAATAATTTCAAAGCCATCTTTTTTATATTCCCCTTCATTGATTGCTTTTTTAATAGCTTTGTCAGTTGTTCCACCATCACCGACGAAGATAATTTTTGCAGTATTTTTTGTTATTTTTTTTGCTAGTGAAATTGAAGAGAGAATGTCTTTATATTCAAATATTCCGTCTAAAGGATATTTAGCCTTTGATTTATTTAAGTTTGTATTATTAATTCCTGAAAAAATAACGGGCACATTCCAGTTTAACGAATTCGAGCTGGAATATATAAAATTGAGAGCGTTGTCATCGGTTACATAAATAATGTCAGGTAGTTGGTCACTGTACTTTGCTTTGAGGTAATATAAAAAATTTTCTTGATATTTGATGGTTGGAGAAATTCTTTTTGTGTCTAAATATTCACTTGAAAAATTAATGCTGTATTCAGGCAGGTTATTTTTGATTTGTTTTTTAAAGGATTCATATTGTGATGATGTCCACGGGTATTCCTGATGGTACGAATGAACCGCTAATACATCTATCTGATGTGTAGAATGACTAGCATACAATGGTGAAATCAGTGGTAAAAAAAATACAAGAGAATAGACGAATGTTCTAAACATATTGAGCATATTGTTGTAATTATTATGTGGAGGTATGTAAATACTACACTAATTTTAGGTCTCTACCAAAAATCCTGACACTTTATTACATTCGCCTTATTTGGAAGCATGTACCATCCTGGTGCACCAACATTGGGCATTTCATAATAATGATTTTTGCTTACTTTAGATATTTTCACCTACAAATATACTAATAAAATCAAAGCATTAGAGCCTTATTCAGTGAACCCTTATATTCTGGCACGCATGTTGCTCTATAGGATGTCAGCAATATCCGGTTATTAAAATTCGGATAGTTTAGACATAGTTGGAGCATAGGATGAAAGAGAAACTGGTTGTAATTGGCAATGGCATGGCGGGTATACGTACCGTTGAAGAATTGCTGAAAATAGATGAAGAACGCTATGACATAACCGTTTTTGGTGCGGAACCGTATGGGAACTATAACCGTATCATGCTTTCTCCTGTGCTGGCGGGTGATAAAACCATTGATGAAATTATGCTCAATGATATGCAGTGGTATGAAGATAACAATGTAATTTTGCACAGTGGTAAAGAAGTTACTTCGATAGACCGCGTTAATAAAAAAGTCGTTGCCGATGACGGTACAGAAGAGTCTTATGATCGCCTATTAATCGCAACAGGGTCTGACCCCTTTATTATCCCTGTTCCTGGTAACGATCTTGAGGGGGTTATTTCATTCCGTGATATTAAAGATGTTGACAGCATGATAGCTGCGGCTAAAGAACACAAACACGCTGTTGTTATTGGTGGTGGCTTACTCGGTCTTGAAGCAGCGAATGGCTTAATGCAACAAGGTATGAGCGTAACGGTTGTTCATTTAATGGATAAACTAATGGAACGTCAAATGGACGGTCCTGCGGCTGCAATGTTGAAAGAATCTCTGGAAGAACGCGGTTTACATTTCTTAATGGAAGCTTCTACTGAATCTATTATCGGTAAAGACCGTGTCGAAAAAGTGCGCTTTAAAGATGGTTCGGAAATTTATGCTGATTTAGTGGTTATGGCAGTAGGCATTAAGCCAAACATTAAGTTAGCTAAAGAGGCGGGCATTCATTGTGAACGAGGTATTGTAGTTAATGACACCCTGCAAACTTATGATCCTTCGATTTATTCAGTAGGTGAGTGTGCGCAACATCGTGGCATTGCTTACGGTTTAGTTGCTCCCTTATTTGAAATGGCAAAAGTTTGTGCCAATCATTTAGCAAAGTTTGGCATTGGTATCTACCAAGGCACCATGACATCAACCAAGTTAAAAGTAACTGGCATTGATTTATTTTCTGCGGGTGATTTCATTGGTGATGACACAACAGACGAGCTGGTGTTCCAGGATAAAGCGCGTGGCGTATACCGAAAGATTGTTGTTAAAGATAACAAGATTCTTGGTGCGGTTATGTATGGCGATACCATTGATGGTACGTGGTACTTCGATCTTATGCGTGATGAAACAGATGTTTCTGAATTCCGTGAAAACTTACTCTTTGGACAGGCACATTTAGGTGACTCAGGCCATGGTGATGATAACCGTGTTGCCGCAATGTCAGACAGTGCAGAAATCTGTGGTTGTAATGGTGTAACTAAAGGTGACATCGTAAAGGCAATTACAGTAAACAAAATTTTCACTCTTGATGAAGTTCGTGCTCATACAAAAGCATCAAGTTCATGTGGTTCGTGTACGGGGTTGGTTGAATCATTAATGTCTCACGTGTTGGGTGGTGAATTTTCTACTGCTCCACATCTTAAGCCTATGTGTAGTTGTACAGATAAATCACATGATACAGTCCGTGATGCAATTGAAACTCAAGAATATAAATCTGTGCAAACTGTTATGGAAGCGATGGAATGGAAAACGCCCAACGGTTGTAGCAAATGTCGTCCGGCAATTAACTATTACTTAGTCTGTAAATTCCCTGAATTAAAATTGGATGATGCTCAGTCACGTTTCATTAATGAACGTGCGCATGCAAATATCCAGGGTGATGGTACTTACTCTGTTATCCCGCGTATGTGGGGTGGCATGACCACACCACAAGAACTCCGCGCAGTCGCAGATGCCGCAGAAAAATATAATGTTGACACTATTCATGTAACGGGTGGGCAACGTATTGGTTTATATGGTCTTAAGAAAGAAGAGTTACCTGCAATTTGGAAAGACTTTAATGATGCTGGTATGGTTTCAGGGCATGCCTATGGTAAGGCTTTGCGTACAGTTAAAACTTGTGTAGGTAAAGAATGGTGTCGTTTTGGAACACAAGATTCTACTGGTTTAGGTATTAAACTTGAAAAAATGAGCTGGGGTTCATGGATGCCACATAAATTTAAGATGGCTGCATCAGGTTGCCCACGTAACTGTGCTGAAGCAACGATTAAAGATTACGGAGTGGTTTGCGTAGATTCTGGTTATGAAATACATGTTGGTGGTAACGGTGGTATTAAAGTTCGTGCAACGGATTTGTTATGTAATGTTGATACTGAAGAAGAAGTACTTGAATACAGTGCAGCTTATATCCAGTTATATCGTGAAGAAGCACATTACCTTGAACGTACAGCACCCTGGATAGAACGTATGGGCTTAGCACACATAAAAGAAGCGTTAATTGATAATCCAGAAAAACGTAAAGAATTAGCAGAACGTTTTAACTTCTCGCAAACCTTTATGCAAGATGATCCATGGGAAGAACGTGCGAAAGGTGCAGAAGCACATGAATTCACACCAATCAAAGTGATTGGTTAATTAAAATATATTGTAGGTTGGACTTAAGTCCAACAGCTGCGTCAGAATAAATTCTGACCTACATTTAAAAATAATGGTAAATGATGATGAGTGACTGGATAGAAGTAGGTACGTTAAACGATATACCCAAATTAGGCGCACGAGTTGTGAGCAGAGCAGAAGGGGATATTGCGGTATTCAGAACAGCAGACGATAAAGTTTTTGCATTGCGCGATAAGTGCCCGCACAAAGGTGGTCAATTATCTCAGGGCATTGTTCATGGCGACCGTGTTGCTTGCCCAATGCATGACTGGAAAATTGGTCTTGATAACGGTATCGCAATCGCACCGGATGAAGGTTGTGCAGCAAGTTTTCCAATTAAAATGGAAGGCGAAAAAATTATGTTATCTCTGATACCAAATGAAGGTTGCCCTAACAAATGATTTTTCAACGCAAAGACGCGAAGGACGCTGAGTAAATCAAAAGAATTTCTTTGCGTTCTCTGCGTCTTTGCGCCTCTGCGTTAAAAGAACTAGGAATATTAGAATGCTGTTCGGTCGTAAAAAAAAGAATCCCATCAAGATAGCCGATAAAGGTGTA
>CAZSCK010000001.1:0-4080 GCA_964605385.1 uncultured Thioalkalispiraceae bacterium | reverse complement strand
AATGCTGTTCGGTCGTAAAAAAAAGAATCCCATCAAGATAGCCGATAAAGGTGTAGTGGAATGGAAGTATGCAGCTTGTGGTTATTGTTCCACTGGTTGTTCCATCGAAGTTGGTTTAAATGCTGAAGGCAAGGCAGTGTCCTCTCGTGGTGTGGCTGATGCTGATGTAAACCGAGGTAAGCTCTGCTTAAAAGGCATCTTCGAACATGAGCTTTTTGATTCTGATGGACGTGGGTTGCAACCAAAGATTCGTGAGCAGTGGCATCAACCATGGCAGACAACTAATTGGGATAATGCGCTGGATAAAGTGCATGATGAGATTGTGCGCATTCAGGAAAAACACGGTCGTGATTCTTTCGCTATAATTTCTACCGGGCAAATGCTTACTGAAGAATTTTATACGCTGGGTAAGCTAACTCGCGGATTAATCGGTACTAATAACTACGATGGCAATACAACCTTGTGTATGGCTTCGGCAGTGTCTGGCTACAAACGTTCTTTCGGTTCCGATGGGCCGCCCGGTTGTTATGATGATTTTGATCATACCGATTGTTTGATCGCCTGGGGTTCTAACCTACCAGAACAACATCCAATAATTTATTGGCGCATGAAAGAAGCACAGGAGAAGCGTGGTTTTACTTTGATTGTGGTCGATCCACGAGTAACCATGTTGGCGCAGAATGCGGATATACATTTACCCATCACTCCGGGAACAGATGTCGTATTACAAAACGCGTTAATGCATGTAATTCTAAAAGAAGGGCTTGAAGATAAAGCATATATAGATGCCAACACAGTAGGGATAGATGAAATCCGTGCCGAGGTTGAAAAATATGATCCGATTATGGCGGCGAAGATTTGCGGTATAGACGAAGACACTATTCGCCACGTTGCTCGAACATTGGCTAATGCCGGTGCTGCCATGCAAATTTGGACGATGGGCATTAACCAGTCTACACATGGTTCTGATGGAGTAGTTGGAATTAATAATTTGGCGTTACTCACAGGCAATATCGGTAAGCCGGGTGGTACCAGTCTTTCTATTACTGGCCAGTGTAATGCCATGGGTACGCGCGAATGGTCTTCTTGTTCTGGCCTACCTAATTATCGTCAGCTGGAAGTAGCGGAACATCGCGAAGAGATCGCAAAATTCTGGAATATTGATCCTGAATTTTTTCCAAAGAAACGCGGTATGTTTCAGACCGATATTTATCACGCCATTGAAACGGGACAGATTAAAGGATTGTGGTTGATTGCAACCAATCCGCTAACATCTTTACCGAACAGTGCCAGGGTACGCAAAGCAATGGAGAAGCTTGAATTCTGTGTTGTTCAGGATTGTTATGAAGATACCGAAAGTGCGCAGTATGCTCATGTTTATTTACCCGCGGGTACCTGGGCAGAAAAAGAAGGTGTAATGACCAATACCGAGCGACGTATTAATTTGGTTAAGCCAATTATTAAACCACCCGGAGAAGCGAAACCTGATCTGTGGATTTTTAACCGCATGGCTGAACGTTTTAACACTAATGGCAATGTTACTTTTAAAGAAAATGCGCCTGATATATTTTTAGAAATGGCTGAAATGTCTAAAGGACGTTTGGCAGATATCTCAGGCATGAGTCACGAGCTTATCGAAAAACAACGTGGCGTTCAGTGGCCTTATACAGAACAACAATTGCAACAAGGTGAAACTCCACCGAGTGGGGGCAAGCGTCTTTATACTGAGGATGGTACTTTTAGTTATCCCAATGGTAAGGCCAAACTTATCCCATTACCTTTTATTGATAATAATGAAGTGCCGGATGATGAGTTTCCTATCTGGCTGAATACGGGGCGCTTAATTGAACATTGGCATGGCCGTACCAAGACCGGTAAGATCGGTAACAACAATAAGTACAGTCCTATTCCATTTATAGAGATCAATCCAGATTTGTCAGCAGAACTGGGTGTTCAACGTGGTGATTATGTGCGGCTCGTATCACGTCGTTCTGATGCGGTGGTTATGGTGCAACCCACGCAACGTGTACCAATCAATATGATCTTTTTGCCGTTCCATTTTCATGACTGTGCTAACCGATTGACTCTAGGACTTCTTGATCCACATTCACGTCAGCCTGCTTATAAACAGTCAGCTGTGCGAATTGAACACATTGCTGATCAGCAAGAAGCAGCACACCTAAGTATGGAAATGCGCAAGTTTTAAGGACATTCTATGTTTGAAGTACGCGACAATGAACCCGACTACGCTCTATTAAATGATCCAAGCAGTAAGAGTCACAACTGTTACGATCATCCTATTGATACCGTAGCGGAAGGTGAATCACTGCATGGCAAAAGCCTGAAAATAAATGGTGATGATGCTATAGGTGAAAATCCCAACCGTTATAAGCAACATGGTTTTTATTTTAATGCTGATAATTGTATTGCCTGTCATGCTTGTGAAGCGGCTTGCAGTGAAAAAAATGATAACCCGGCACATATCGCTTTTCGTTCGGTTGGCTTTATTGAAGGTGGCACTTACCCTGCTTATCAACGTCTGAATATTTCCATGGCTTGTAATCACTGTGACAACCCTGTTTGTTTAAAAGGTTGTCCAACACGTGCCTATACAAAATTTGCTGAGTACGGTGCTGTACTACAAGATCCGGATATCTGTTTCGGCTGTGGTTACTGTACCTGGGTTTGTCCATATAATGCACCGCAGCTTGATCCGATTGAAGGTACGGTAAGTAAATGCAATATGTGTGTTGATCGACTTGAAGTCGGACTGAAGCCTGCTTGTGTTTCTGCTTGCTTAGGTAATGCGCTGGACTTTGGTGTCATTGAAAATATTCCTGAAGGCCGGACTCAGTCCAAGACCGAGATTCCTGGTTTCCCACGTACCGATATTACTCATCCTAATATCCGTTTCCAACAGACGCGCACTAGTCAGCGAGATATGGTGCGTGTAGATAGTACAGCAGTGAAATATCATCGAGATGACAGTAATGGCAATGAAAGTTTTCAACCGGTGCTGGATCCCAGGAACAACACTAAACGGGAATGGAATCTGAAAAAACTGCTTTCCTCTCACGAAAATGCACACATTATTTTCACCCTAACATCACAAGCCGTCATTGGTGCATTTTTATTGTTGATGTTTGGTGCTGACATAGGCGTGGAAAGTATTGCGAGTAGTTTTACAAATTCATTCCTGCCTGTCATTGCAACTCTATTTGTTGTTTTAACGGTTGGCATGATTAAGCTGAATTTACATTTAGGTAAACCGCTTCGTTTTTATCGTGGTATGAATAACTGGCGTTTATCTCCGCTTAGTCGAGAAATTGCCGGTGTGACTTTATTCTTTATGGGCTTTGCAGGCTATGGTCTATTTAAATCACTCGATATATTTGGCATCTTCAATAATATTGATGTTCTTAATGTAAATATTATAGAAGTGTTGATCGCTGCTTCAGCCATTGCCGCTGTTCTAGGTGCTGTCGTTGGTTTGTATTACATGATCAAACTTTATTTAATACCTGCACGACCTTATTGGAATCACTGGCAAACTGCGAGTAGTTTTGTATCCACTGCGTTGGTTTTCGGTGTTACGAGTATTGCGTTTATTGCAAGTGTTACAACAGCAACGTTAGAAAATTCACTCATTCATCAAGCAGCCATTGTTGCTTTAATTGGTTTAGTACTTGAAGTCACAGGTTTGATTGCTCATGCACGCGATTTGAAGAAAAACAAAGGTGAGGGAGCGGTATCGCATTTTGAGCAAACAACACGCTACGGTAAATCTTATTTGTTACGCAATGTTTTATTAGTAATAAACATTGCGGCATTAATTGCGATTGTCCTATCTGGATTAACGGGTGTTACAGGCGCAGTTATAGGAACACTACTGATTGCTTCATTAATAACAAGTGCAATTATTGGTCGCGCACTATTTTATGTACTGGTTATACCAACCACGATGCCCGGTGCATTCTTTTGGCGTAATAAAGGTTTTGAAGAACATGCACGGGAAACAGGCCTGGCTAATATGCACCAAGTCGGCGTAGTGCCTGATAATCATTAATGTAGGTCAGAATC